>JBIOJT010000389.1:0-3993 GCA_044451055.1 Methylomirabilales bacterium (SeqCode) | reverse complement strand
GCTGCTGGGTGCCGACGTCGCGACCTGCTGGATCCTGCTCAGGGTGCTGCGCCGCATGGGTGCGCCCGCGACCGCCGTCCTCGCCTATGCCTGGTCGCCTCTGGTGGTGTTCGAGGGAATCCAGGCGGGACACGTGGACTCGGTGTTGGCCCTCTGCGTGCTCCTGGCACTCCTGGCGCGACTCGACGGCGCCTCCGTAAAGGCCGGGGTGCTGCTCGGGATCGCCGGGCTCATCAAGGTCTACCCCGCAATCCTCGTGGCGGCCTGGTGGCGGCGGCACGACTGGCGCTTCCCGACAGCCGTGGGCGCCACGGTTGCGCTCGGCTATTTGCCCTATGCGGCGACCGTGGGGGTCGGCGCCATCGGGTTTCTCCCGTCGTACTTCCTGGATCGGCGTGAGGATTTCAACGTGGGGCTCCGCGCCCTCCTGACCTGGGGGGTCGGATTCTCCGCTGAGATCCCCCGGCGGCTGACTATCGTCCTCCTGCTGGTGGCGGTGGCGGCCGCACTCGCATGGATCGGGCGCGCTCATGCCCGGGGTCGGTACGACACCTGGCACGCGACGGGGCTGGCGATCGGAGCCTGGCTCGTCCTCGGTCCCTTCAGCGTCCACCCCTGGTACGTCCTGTGGATGGTCCCGTTCCTGTGCGTGAAGCCCTCTCCTGCCTGGCTCTACTTCAGTGGTGCCGTGGTGCTCTCGTACGCAGAGTACCTGGTCCCGTCGCAGGAGCTGCCCTGGTGGGCCTGGCTTGGGGAGTACGGCCCACTCTTCGTCCTCCTCGCGGTCGGAGCGTGGCGCCGAACGATGCGGGCCGCGGCGGCCCCGCTGGCGGCGAGGCCGACATGAGCCCGCTCCGGGTCGCGCTCGGCCTCCTCAACCTCCTCGTGCTCGGTGGACTCCTCGTCTACGCGAGCAATGCCTACGTGATGGTCGCCCTGCACTGGCGCCACCGCCGGGACCCCCAGCCGGTCCCGCTCCCGCCCGACCCGTTGCCGGTGGTCACCGTGCAGCTGCCACTCTTCAACGAGCGGTACGTCGCCCTACGGCTCCTCGAGGCCGTGGGCGCGCTGTGGTATCCGCCCGAGCGGCTCGAGATCCAGGTGCTCGACGACTCCACCGATGACACGCCCGAGATCGTCGCCGCGACCGCCACCCGGCTCCGGGCACGGGGACTCGACGTCGTGCATCTCCGGCGGCGGGTGCGCACCGGGTTCAAGGCCGGGGCGCTGGCCGAGGGGCTCGCTCGCGCCCGCGGCGAGTTCATCGCGATCTTCGACGCCGACTTTGTCCCCCCCGCCGACTTCCTGCAGGCGACGCTCCGGCACTTCGCGCCGGACGTGGCAGTGGTCCAGGCGCGCTGGGGGCATCTCAACCGGCGGTACTCGCCACTGACCCTCGCCCAGTCGCTCGGCATCGACGGCCACTTTGCCGTGGAGCAGACCGCGCGGGCGCGGGGCGGCCTCTTCCTCAACTTCAACGGGACCGCCGGGGTCTGGCGCAAGACGGCCATCCAGGACGCCGGGGGCTGGACCCAGGACACCCTGACCGAGGATCTGGACTTGTCCTACCGAGCCCAGCTTCGCGGCTGGCGCATCATCTACCGCCCCGAGATCGTCTGCCCTGCGGAGCTCCCCGTGCTCGTGGCGGGGTTCAAGTCCCAGCAGCGCCGGTGGGCGAAGGGCTCGATCCAGACCGCCCGGAAGCTCCTGCCCGCCCTCTGGCGTGCGCCGCTTGGGGGGTGGAGGAAATATCAGGGGACACTCCACCTGACCTACTACCTGATCCACCCGCTCATGCTGCTGGGCATGCTCCTGGCATTGCCGCTGCGGGCCCTGGGGGTGCTGACTCACTCGGCGGCAACCGCCTGGGTGGGGGCGATCTTCGTCCTGGCCACGCTCGGGCCCGCCACCATGCTTGCCTACGCCCAGCGAACACTCGACCCGGCGGGGTGGCGCCGCGTCTGGGAACTGGCCACGATCATGGTGATGGGCGTGGGCGTGGCGTTCTCGACCAGCCTGGCCGTGCTTGGCGGCTTCCTTGGCCGGAGCCGCGAGTTCGTCCGCACGCCCAAGTTCGGCATCGCCGGGACTTCTGGGTCTTGGCGCGGCAAGGCGTATGCGGCTGGATCGGCTTGGGGCGGGGTCGTCGAGCTGGCGCTCGGGGGATACTGCGCGGTAGCCACCTGGGTATTCGTTGCCGACGGGCAGTACGCGGTGGCGCCGTTTCTCGCCCTCTATGGAGCGGGCTTCCTCGCCATTGGGACGCTGACCGTGGTCCAGTCGTCGGCCCTCAGATGGAGCTGCACCGGCCTGGTCCGACGGACGCCCCAGGCTGGTGCCGCGCTCCTTGTCCTGGGAGCGCTCTGGCTCGCGACGGCTCTTGCGGGCGACGACCCCTCGGCCCTCATTGCCGAGGGAAGGCGCCTATGGACGGTTTCCCCCGATCCGGGGAACCCCGTGGCCTGCGCCACCTGTCACTGGGATGTCACCACCATCCGATACTGGGCACCCAGCTTCCCCAAGTTCAAGCCGCTGCCGCCTCCCGCGGCGCGCGTCATGACCTTGCTCCAGGCCAATGCGGAGGCTGTGGAACGGCACTACCGCTCGCCTGATCCGCTCCTGCCCGCCACCGCCATTACCGCCTACCTCACGGCTCTCGGGCGCGATCTCCCGGTTACGCCCGGGATCACCCCCGACCAACCGGTATTTCCCGAGCGGCTTCAGGCCCTCGCTGAGAGCGTGAGGCGGGGGGAGCACGAGTTCGCCAGCCGCTGCCGGATCTGCCATCGTCCGGCTGACCTTGCCCGCGCGCTGCGCCGATTCCCCCGCATCGCGGGAGGGGCGGGTCAGTCTCTGGAAGCGTATCTGGAAGATCACACGGGGGAGCCCCGACTCCGGTGGGATGGACAGCCCGTCGCCGATCTCATGGCGTACCTGGCCTCCCGGCTCGCCACGGCGAGGGCGGCTGAGGGCCCCCAACACGCACGAAAGGAGCGCTCATGATCCGCACTCTCCGCACCGTCTCCGTCGTGTTCTTGGCTTGTGGCGGGCTCCTGGCCTCGGCGCACGCCGCCACGGCGCAGGCCGTCATTGCCGGCATCGTGAAGAGCAAGGACGGCAAGCCCTTGCCCGGGCTCGCCCTGCTCGAGAAGGGGGAGATCCACAACAACGTCTGGGACCGGGGCGCCCTCGTGGATGCCCAGGGACATTTCCGGATCGAGGTCGCGTCGGGCGGGCAGTACGGACTCCACGTCTATTCGAGCGGCTATTTCTACGATCCCCGTCCCATCAAGGTCGAGACCGGCAAGACCCTGGAGGTCAGCGTCACCCTCGTGCCCGAGCCGACCCGCGCCAATGACCCCGTCATCAAGAAGGTCGGGTTCTTCCCGTGGGAGGCCCGCCAGGGCAAGGTGACCTACGTGAAGATGGACGTGGCCGACCCGAACGGCATTCTCGGGCCCCAGGTGCTGGCCCTCAACGCCGCCACGGGCCGGGTCTTCGCCATGGACCCGCCACGACGCGTTTCGACTCTGAAGTCCAATTACCCGAATGGCGTCTACCAACTCGAGGTGGACACCTCCCAGGCGCCCATCAATCCCCGAGATTGGCACTTCGTGGTGGCCGACCATCAGTGCAATACCACGGACATCCTCTCGTATCCTCACGAGCCCAAGCCCCAGCATCTCGTCAAGTGAGGTCGACCGACTTTTCCCTTGGCGTGGTGCCGGGGGGCCTCTCGTTGTGGAGAGCCGTTCTTTCATCTTGGCTGGGTGGTCGCCACGCTCTGGGTCGATCTCATGCGGTTCCTGGGGGCCGGTCTTCGGTCCCGAACGGCTGCTAGGGTCGAGGGCCGGCGCGGTACCCCGGAGGCTCCCCTTGGCTGTGTCCGCCGTTTCCAGCGTCGTGCCCGTGTAGGTTCGCCGTGGGCCCGTCTCCAGTCCCCGCCCGGTCAACCCCGGCGTGCTGATTTCCAGCACCGGGCTTTCCTGCTCG
>JBIOJT010000388.1:0-4040 GCA_044451055.1 Methylomirabilales bacterium (SeqCode) | reverse complement strand
TAGCAGGCTGCTGAAAAAGGCCCATCTGCGGCGTTGGCGCGCTCGCGCGGCGCTGCGACGTACGGACTGAGTGCGCCTCGCACCTCGCATCGTGCGCCGCCTTGCATCTGGACCTTTTTGAGCAGCCTGGGCGAAAAAGGGTTTTTCAGCATCCTGCTAGACAGTGGGCAGAGGTGTGATCGACAGAATGAGAGTCGGGGTGCCTGTTCTGACAGGCGGAACACGGATATTGCTGGATGTAAGGGACTTGGGCGCGCCACTTGACGCGGGAATCAGGGCGCCACTTCTTCCAAGAGCCGAGCCAGCCGCTCCTCCACCGCAGCATCGCTCCCGACAAACTCGAACCCAGTCCTGAATCCCGACCCTTGACTGCCTTCAGAGGAGCGGGCAGGTAGGTGAAGGCGCAGGGCCTCTCCGTTCAGAAGGAACACTCCCTGGGAATCCGTGACCTCGACCTCATATGTTCGCCCGAGTTCCAGCTCGACGGGGAGGGCGACCAGCATCCCGCCCTGGTTGACATTCTGCATCGTGCCCGGGATCGCCTCGCCCGCCTCCGGGAAGATTCGGAGAGGCCGGGTTATGTCATGCCGCGGAGTACGCCGCGCCTCGATTCCATCGGCCATTCGCGTCCCCTCCTGAGCGGTGTCGTGGTCGGGCCGCCCGAAGTCGGATCGCACGGCGAGGCGAAGCGGACTCGCTGCGCGCAGGGTCAGCAACCGCTTCCCACAGGTCGTCAGGGCATATCAATCCCGTGGAGGATAGCATCGCCCCACGAGAGAATCGACACAATCGAATCAACACGGGCAGGAAAGAGACCCGCCCGGCCTTGACCTTGCATAGTTGTTCCGCTAGCATCCGGGCCAGGCGAAGAGCAGTACTCCGGCCGCCGCGGTCTCCTAAGAGAGAGCGATGGCGCGAGTGGGCAGAGCGAGAGGGAGGTCATGTCATGGCCCAGCAGCAGTTGAAGGAACCATTTGTACGAGTGGATGCCGGGAAAGGCAAGGAACTCCACGACAGCAAGAGCGCCATCTGGATAGACGTTCGGGAGCCCGCCGAATGGAACGGGGGACACATTCCGGGGTCCACGCTGGTTCCCCTGAATACCCTGCTCCTGTCTCCACGGAAGTACCTGAACGGTGATAACGTCATCTTCTACTGCGCCCAGGGGATCCGGAGCGCGGTCGCTTGCGAGGTGGCTGCCGCCGTAGGCCTCACAAAGATCTACAACCTGGAGGGCGGGATCATCGACTGGGCGGCCAAGGGGTATCCGGTCGAGAAATAGTTCCAAATAGTTCCACGGATCGGGAGCAACAGGGTGTCATGAAGCGGCGCCGGCGAGGTGCCGCTTTTGTTTTTCCGCTGCCGTGGTAGGGTGCCTCAGCCGCGCCCAGCAGAACGGTTTCTGGTTGCGTTTCGATGAAAGGGGGGTAGACTACGCAGCCGGACGCCGCAGAGAGCACGCGAATCCTGACCCAGGCGGGAGGAGAGGCAGCATGAGGATCTTTGGTATCGCCGGCTTGGTCCTTGCCCTGGCCATCGTTGGATACCTGGTCGTCTCGTACCTGCAAGAGGGCACCAAGATCCAGGAGACGCTCCAGAGCGCCCCGGGGACCTCTGGCGGCAGCCGGCCGGGGGAGCCAGTGGATGTGACCAAGCGAGGTCTGGATCAGCGCTTGGCGCCGGCCCTGGACCAGGAACGGCAGCGCGTGCAGGAAACGAACAAAGCGGCGAGCCAGTAGTCCGCCGCTCACCTCTGGCGGGCCGGTGCCGATGCGCGATGGCGAGTAGCTTCCGCGCCTTCCTCGTGAATGACCTGTTCGGGGACCCGGCGCTGTACGTGTCGCTGCCCTGGGAACGGCGCGCCCTCCTGTTCGACCTGGGAGATATCACCACCCTCTCGGCCGGTCGCCTCCTCAAGATCACGGATGTCTTCGTCTCCCATGCGCACGTGGATCATTTCGTCGGCTTCGACCATCTCCTTCGCGTGCTGCTCGGGCGTCCGAAGGGCTTGCGGTTGTACGGGCCTCCCGGGTTCATCGGTCACGTGGAGGGAAAACTTCGCGGGTACACCTGGAATCTCGTGGAAGGTTATACCTTGGTCATCGAGGTCCACGAGGTGTACCCCGACCGGGTCGTAGCGTCCCGGTTCGTCTGTCCAGAGGGGTTTCTCCGCCGGGACGATCCGACCGTGCGCCCCTTTGACGGCGTGATGCTGGAGGAGCCGCAGTTTCGCGTTCGGGCTGTACACCTCGATCACCGCATTCCCTGCCTCGGGTTCGCGCTGGAGGAGACGGTCCACCTGAACGTGGACAAGGCCAGCCTGGATGCCCTGGGCTTGCCGGTGGGGCCGTGGCTCATGGACCTGAAGCGCGCGATTCGCGCCGGGAGCCCCGACGATCATCGGATTCGCATCGCCTGGTCCGAGAATGGGAAGCGGGTCGAACGGATCCTGCCCTTGGGAGACCTGCGACGTGAGGTGGTGCGCGCGAGTCCCGGCCAGAAACTGGCGTACGTCACGGACGTGGTGGACTCGCGGGAAAATGCGGAGAAGATTACGAAACTGGTGCAGGGTGCGGATACCTTCTACTGCGAGGCCGCCTACCCTGAGCGGGATCACGACCGAGCCGCGGCACGCTTCCACCTGACGGCCGCTCAAGCCGGCCGGCTGGCAGCCGAGGCACAGGCGCGGCGGCTGGTCGTCTTCCATTTTTCGCCCAAGTACCGGGATTGTCCGGGGGACCTCTTGGATGAGGCCATGGCGGCCTTCGGCCGGCGAATCAAGGGGTGAACGGCTTCGACGAGGTCAGACAAAGCTAAATCCAAGCGTTGATCTTCCTGCCAACCCATTGGATTTATTGGGGCTATTTCATCTTGACAGTAACGTCACGTTTTGTTACGTTGGGCTTCGATGGCGGCAATGGCGAAAGCAGCACGATCTGAGGATCTTCTCAAGATCGGGGAAGTCTCCCAGCGGACCGGTGTGACCCTTCGGACCATCCGGTATTATCAGAGCCTTGGTCTGGTCGAGGCGACGCATCGGACACGCGGGGGGCTCCACCTGTACCGGGCCGAGGTCTGCGACCGCATCCAATTCATCCGGGATCTGCGCAGCCTGGACGTTCCTCTGGCCAGGATCAGGGAGATGCTGGAGCGACGCAAGGCCGCCAGAACCGGGGCCGAGGGCGCCCACGACCTCGTTGCAACGTTAACCCGCAGTCTTACCGATGTGGAGAAACGCCTGCAGAATTGCTTGGTCCTTCGACAGGAAATGACGGAAGCGCTGGGGGTCCTGGAAACGTGCCTGCGATGTTCCGCCGGGCCATCGAGAGAAATCTGTTACGCGTGCGAAAATCTGACTCGCCGAGAGCGGGCTCCGGTGTATATTCGAGCGCTCGTGAACTAGGTCCAAGTCGCGTGCGACAGAAACCAATAGGGGAATGGAGGGACCGAGAAGCAGGGGCGAAACGAGCTGCCCATCTTCACGGGTTTCCGGACATGCCGCACGCAGAGCAGGCCGTCCGCATCCCGGGTGCCACTTCTGTACGCGTCCGTGCGGCCCATCCGGTCTCTCCCCGGCGTCGCCAGTCGCTACACCGACGTGGACATGGTCGTGATCCGGGAGAACACGGAGGATCTGTACTGCGGCATCGAGCATCTGGTCGTTCCGGGCGTCGTGGAGACGCTCAAGCTCATCACCAGATGGCCTCGCTCCGCATCGCGCGCTACGCCTTTGGCATGGCGCGGCAAGATGGGCGCAAGAAGGTCACAGCCATTCACAAGGCCAACATCATGAAGCTCTCGGACGGCCTGTTCCTGGAGTGCTGCCGGTGGGTGAGGCGCGAGTTCCCGGAGATCGCCTACGAAGAGCTGATCGTCGATAACGCCTGCATGCAGCTCGTCATGCGCCCGCAGACTTTCGACGTGCTGGTGCTGCCGAATCTTTACGGCGACATCGTCTCCGATCTCGCCGCCGGCCTCGTCGGCGGCCTCGGCATCGTCCCCGGCGCCAACATGGGAGATCACCACGCCATCTTCGAGGC
>JBIOJT010000387.1:0-4043 GCA_044451055.1 Methylomirabilales bacterium (SeqCode) | reverse complement strand
TTGTAGAGGAGATCCTCCTCGCGGCTCTGGAACATCGCGATGCTGACGCGATCCACCCCCGGCGCTCCGTCGTTGGCCCGGACCTTCTCCCACGCCTCAGCCACGAGACGCTTCGGTATCTCAAACGACTTCACCTTCGGGTTTGCTCGGCCCATCAACTCCTCCCCGACCAGCGGGTTGGCGTCCGGGTGAGCTGACCTGCCCGGCCCCTTCGCTCCAGCCCCATTACAGGACCTTCAGCACTACTACGAGCCGGTCCGCCCCTGCGCCTCGCGGTACTCTGCCCCAGACGGTTTCCGCCGCCCAAGGTCCTCCCTCTCGCGACCCACGGGCAATCAGCACCCGATGCAATCCGGCCGACGGTATCGAGACACAGGTTCTCCTCTTCCATGCCAGCGCCCACAACGAGCTCACGCCACCTTAACACCGAGCACCACCGGAGCGACACGCAGGCCGCCCTCTGGCTACACCACGCCGAATAGCGTGACGCTCTCCCGGGGATCTGCACCGACCCCGGTTGCGATGCTGTCATTGTTTTACGATGCGTCAGCAGTGGTTCAACCATGTTCGTCTTCTCGTCGCATACCTGACCCGCTGTTAGCGAGCCGTTTCCGTGATCGCTTCCCACCCCGGCATTGACCGGCATGACATCACGGCGGTTTGGGCTCCCCGCCTGCACGGCGAACCCGGAGGACCTACCTCCATCACTGGCACAGCACGGATCACAAAACGACCTTCTACATCGCTTCCCTTTCCTTTGAGGACACACATGCATGAACAGGTTCGCCATGATCGGCGAGACCGCCGATCCTTGCGGAGTTCCTTTGTCTCTCTGCACAAGGCTGCCGTCCGGGTGCTGCAGCGGGGCGGCAAGCCACCGCTTGACGTACAGCAGCACCCAGCGGGCGTCGGTGACCGTCTGTACCGCCTTGATGACGAGGTCCCACGGCACCGTATCGAAGAACTTCTGGACGTCAAGATCGATCACCCAGTCGTTCGTCCAGCACCGCGATCGGCATACCTCGAGCGCGTCATGACCCGAGCGTCCCGGCCGGTAGCCATAGGAGTCGGGATGGAACCTTGATTCCGCCCTCTCTCCAAGATGCATGGCCACCACCGTTTGCGCGACCCTGTCTGCGATCGTGGGCACACCTAACAAACGGACCCCACCGCCGTGCGGCTTGGGGACCTCCACCGCCCTCACCGGCGGCGGAAAGTAGCACCCAGAACTCATCCTATTCCAAATCTTGTAAAGGTTGCCCTTCAGATCGGCTTCGAATTCGTCCAGGGTCTGCTCGTCCACTCCGGGGGCACCCTTGTTCTCCTTGACCTGCCGCCAAGCCTCCCAAACCATCAGCTTGGGAATCACGAACGGCTTGCCTTCGGGCTTTGGCATGTTCTTTCCAATTCCTCCCAGGACCCAACGGCCCCGGTTGATCAAAACAACATTCCTGGTGAGCCGGCCCTTCGCTCCACCCCCACCCCAGCGAGCAGGAGTCGGGTCGCCGGGAGCATCACAGCTCCCGGCTCCCACGGATCCCGGCGTGACACTCTCGCGTCACCGGGCTCTTCTCACCAACCGTCAGAACGCGCGGACCCACTTCCAGTGGGCGAACAGGCGGGGCTCGCGTTCTTGCACCCCAGTCCACCAGCCCTTGAACCGTTTGAAGGTCCGCAACCGCCGATACTTCTTCCCAGCCCAGCGCCTCAGGTAGGTGTTGACGCGCTGCAGGAGGGCATCCATCACGGTCCAGTAATAGCGACCGTAATAGTTCATCCACCCGGCGATGATGGGGTTCAGCCATCCCGCCAGATCGTTGAGGGTCAGGTCAGTGCGCCGATGGATCCGCATCCGGCGGAGATCAGCACCCTTGGCCTTCAGCGCCTCGTTACTCATCGCGGGCAGGAAGCTGGTGAAGTACCCGCCTCCTCTCGCCCGCGCCATCCGTGCCCGGAAGGTGAACCCGAGAAAGGTGAAGCTGGTGTGCTCATGCTCGCCCCGACGCTTGCCGTCCTTGCAATAGACGATCCTCGTCTTGTCGGGATGAAGCCGCAACCCAACCTCGTTCATCCGCTGCGCGATCCTGACCAGCACCGCCTCCGCCTGTGCCCTGCTTTTACAGTGCACGATGGCATCATCAGCGAAGCGCTCAAACGGGCAGCCCGGAATCTCCCGGACCATCCAAGAATCGAACGCGTAATGCATGAACAGATTCGCCAAGCACGGCGAGATCGCCGAGCCTTGCGGAGTTCCTCTGCTGCGCTGCTCAAGGGTCCCGTCAGGATGCTGCAACGGCGCGTGCAGCCACCGTTTCACATAGAGCAGCACCCAGCGGCAGTCGGTAACCGCCTCCACCGCTTTGATGATCAGGTCCCACGGCACCTCGTCGAAGAACTTCTGGACGTCCAAATCGATCACCCAGTCGTACTTCCAGCACCGCGCCCGGCATACCGCAAGCGCGTCATGGGGCGAGCGTCCCGGCCGATAGCCATAGGAGTCCGTGTGAAACCGGGGTTCCACCAACGGCTCCATGAACATGGCCACGGTCGTCTGCGCGACCCTGTCTGCGATCGTTGGCACGCCGAGCATTCGGGTCCCGCCGCCATGCGGCTTGGGGATCTCGACCGCCCTGACCGGCGCCGCGAACCAAGTCCCAGACGACATCCGATTCCAGACCCTGTAGAGGTTGTTCTCAAGGTCCTTCTCGAACGCGTCCAGATCCTGCCCATCGACGCCAGGGGCGCCCTTGTTGGCCTTGACCTGCCGCCACGCCTCCCACACCAGCAGCTTGGGAATCGCAAACGACTTGTCCTTCGGCCCTGTCATGCGTCCTCGCTTCCTCCCAGCACCCACAGGGCGCTGGTTGATCGAATCGACATCACCAATGAGCCGGCCCCTTCGCTCCACCACCACCCCAGCGAGCAGCAGCTTCAGCGCTAATACGAGCCGGTCCGCCAGCGAGCGCCTCAACCGGTACTCAATGCCTCCGGTTTCTGCCGTTGGCACGCTCCCTCTCGCCGCCCGTCGAACTGACCCGCAGGCCCGGACGGCCGCTTCCAGCGCTCGCCTTCTCACGTTCCGTGCAAGAGCCGCAGACCAGGCTCACGCCGTCTCCACGCCGGGCACCACCTGGCCAGGAACACGGGACCCCGCCAGACTCGTCTCGGAGGATGAAGCAGGACCTCCGATTTCGATGCCATCTAAACCTTTTCGACGCCTCAACAACGCACGCCCGACCCAGAACAAAGGCCGAGCGCTTTCTGGAACGTCTTCCTGATCCCTACCTGACCGGGTCAAGCCCAGCCTTTTCCCCGAACGCTCACCACGACGGTCTTCAGCCAACGCAGCATCGGGGCGGTTTGACGCCAACCCCCGCAGGGCCGACGCCGGAGGGCCAACAAGCCTCCATCTCTCGCACAGCACCGCTTTATGGAGTTCTACCTACATCGACCTCCTCAAACGTTCGTGACACACACTTCACAGCTAATACGGGCCGGTCCGCCAGCGAACGCCTCATCGGTACTCAACGCCTACGGTTTCCGCCTCGGCGCTCTCCCTCCACGACCTCAAGGGCCTGCGACCCCGGTCGACTTATCGACGCTCGCCTTCTCACGTTCCGCACAAGAGCCGCAGACCAGGTTCACGCCGCCTCTACGCCGGACACCGCCTGGCCAGGAACGCGGGCACCCGCCAAGCTCATCTCGGAGCACACACCAGGACCTCCGATTTTGATGTCATCTAGGACTTTCGACGCCTCAACAGCGCACGCCCACAACCGAGTCTCCCCAGCCGGACGCTTTCTGGAACGTCTCCCTGATCCCCACCTGACACGGTCACGCCGCGCCTTTTCCCTATCGCTCACCACGACGGTCTTCAGCCAACGCAGCACAGGGTGGTTTAGCGCCTGCCCCCGCAGGGCCGACGCTGGAGGGCCTACGATCCTCCATCTCTCGTACAGTTCCACCTATCTAAGGGGCCTTCTACACGACTCCTCCTTCAGTGTTCGTGACACACGGTGCAGATCTCCTGGAGGGACTTATGC
>JBIOJT010000386.1:0-4071 GCA_044451055.1 Methylomirabilales bacterium (SeqCode) | reverse complement strand
GTCCCGGAGATCACAAAGCCAATGCAAAACTGACAACGGACAACCGACAACCGGGCAATCTTCAAACGTCTTCTACTTGACCGGTTGCCAGTTGTCGGTTTCTCATTTTCAATTGTCATCCTCACCGCTTCCCCACTCCCATGGTCGCCGCCGTGACCATCCGCTTGCGCAGCAGGAGGATGACAAGCAGGCCGGCAAGCTGGAAGAGCCCCATGATCACCGCGATGGCCGAGGCGTACGGCATGTCAAACATCTCGAAGGCCTGCGCATAGGCGGCGATGGCGATGGTCCGGGTGGAGCCCGAGGGTTGCCCCAACATGATGGCCGAGGCGAAGGTGCCGAAGCTCATGACAAAGACCAAGGCAAAAGCGATCGCGAGTCCGGGGGCGATCAGGGGCAACATGACCCGCCGGAAGACGGTCCAGGGGTTCGCCCCGAGCGTGCGCGCCGAGTTTTCGATGCTGGGATCGATGCCCGAGATGTAGCCCAGCAGCATGAGGAAGCAGAAGGGAAATTGCTGCATGAAGAGGGAGAGCATCACTCCGGTGAAGTTGTGGGTGAGCGACAGCCCGTCCTCAAGGACGCCCAGGCCCAGGAGCAGCTGGTTGAACCACCCCTTCCCTCCATAGAAGCCCAGGATTCCCTGAGCCAGCAGGATCACGCCGAGCGAGATGGGGAGGACCAGGATCGTGGTGATGGTCCGCTCCAGCCAGATTCCCCGGCGCATGTTGTAGGCGAAGAGCAGGCTGATGGCCACCACCACGATGGTGTTGGGGACGGCCAGGCGGAAGGTGATTCCCACGGTCTTGTACTGGTACTGGTCGGTGAAGAAGGCGATGTAGTTGGCCAGGCTAAAGCCGCTCACCTTGAGCGGGTGGACGCTCATGTAGATGCCGTAGAGGAACGGGTAGACGAACAGCACGAGGACGTAGAGGAGCGAGGGGAGTAGGCAGGCGATTGCCAGCAGGTCCAGCTCGCTCGGTTCGCCGGTGCGTGCGCGCCTCATGCTGTCCCTCCGGATCCCTCCGCCGGCAGGAAGATGACCTGGTCCGGCGGGAGGGCCACGGTGACGTTCTCCCCCGGGGTCACCTGGGCGGCTGTCCGCACGAAGAGGCGTCCGCCGGCTTCCAGCGTCATGATCGCCTCGTGCTCGCGCCCCAGGTATTCGACGATGTCCACCTTGGCCCGGAACGCATTGGGGGTCCCGGCGTCTCCGCCGACCACGACATCATCCGGACGGATGGCGGCCACCACCGAGGCGCCGGGGGCGAAGGGGTGCCGGGTCTTGCCCCGGATCTTCATGCCGCTGCCCGCGGCCTCCACGCCTCGGTCCGGCCCGAGGGCCACGACCTGGGTCGGGAAGAAGTTCCGGAACCCCATAAAATCCGCCACGAAGATGTTGACGGGCTGGTCGTGGATCTCCTGCGGCGGACCCGCCTGAATCAGGATGCCGTCCTTCATCACCACGATCCAATCCGACAGCGAGAGGGCCTCCGTCTGGTCGTGGGTCACGTAGATGGAGGTGAGGCCCAGGCTGGTATGGATCCGCTTGATCTCGGCGCGCATCTCGATCCGCAGCTTGGCATCCAGATTCGAGAGCGGCTCGTCCAGGAGCATCAGACGCGGGTGCAGGATCAAGGCCCGGGCGATGGCGATCCGCTGCTGCTGGCCGCCGGAGAGCTGCCCCGGGTAGCGCCCCTCGAAGCCGGGAAGCTGGACCAGCTCCATCATCTGCTGGACGCGCTCGGTGATCTCCGCTACCGGCCGGCGCTGGAGCTGCAAACCGAAGGCGACATTGGCGAAGACGGTCATGTGCGGGAAGAGCGCGTAGTTCTGGAAGACCATGCCGAACCCCCGCTTCTCGGGCGGCAGGTGGTCGATGCGCTCCCCGTCGATCCAGACCTCGCCATCGGTGGCGGGGATCAGCCCGGCAATGATGTTCAGGGCCGTGGACTTTCCGCAGCCGCTGGGGCCCAGAAACGTGATGAATTGCTTGCCGCGGACCTCCAGGGCAAAGTCCCGCAGCACGGTCTTCGTCCCAAACCGCTTGGTGATCCGGAATCGCAGCGATTCAATCGTCTCTTTCATGGTCTCCCGCCAGTGTACAATCAAGGGGAGAGCCCTCGATCAGGGCCCTCCCCTCTGTGAATATACGCTTGCCCCGAACTACTGCTGCTTGATTTGCTGTGCGCCGATCTCCCGGTCCCAGCGGTCCATCGCGTACGTCAGCTCTTTGAAGTCGAGCTGTGGAGCCATCTTGTACTTCTTTCCGGGGCCGATCTGGTCATACTCGGGCCGCCAGTGCTCCTTGACGAGGTCCCGGATGTCCGCCGGCGCCTTGTCGAAGGTCGCCGCCTTGATGGACGGACCGATGAAGGCCTTCCAGGTCAGAACTTGCTGGTCGACACGACGCATGAACTTCATGAGATCCAGGAGGACGTCCACCTCGTTCTGGGGCACACCCTTCGGGATCCCCCAGTAGTGGCCGTCGACGACGAAGGTGGTGTTGTCCAGCACGGTGATCTTGGCATCCGGCGGGACCACTCCCTCGGCCCGGGGCTTCATGTCCCACTCCATGATGCCGGCGATCATCCAGCGCTGCTCCTGGGCGAACTCCCGGAGGGTGAACAGGGTACCCGTGGGGTAGTACTCCATGGACTTCCCCAGCTCCTTCATATAGGCCCAGGCCTTGTCCCAGCCCTTCTCCGGATCCGCGGGATTCTTGTCATTCAGAATGAACGGCAACCCGGCCATGATGGACCGGCCGGGGCCGCTGTTCGCCGGGCGGGCATACAGGAACCGGTTGGGGTTCGTCTTGGCCCAGGCCAACAGCTCGGCGACGGTCTTGGGGGGCTTCTGCACCTTCTTCGGGTTGTAGATGAACACCGGCCCGCCGGCGTTTCCCACGACCGGCATGAGCGACCCGCCGCCCGACTCCTGCAGCACCTTCGCCGCGTCGGTCAGCTCATCCTTGGGGAACATCTTGTCGTACTTGGGGAACAGCTCGATGAGCTGCTTGTTGGCGGCGAGGACGGAGCCTGCATCCTGGCCGGTGAGGACCAGGTTGATATCCGCCCGCCCGGCGTCCTGCTGCGCCTTGATCTTGGCGGGCGTCTCGGGGGCGGGCCCCCGCTGGATCTTGATCTCCTTCACCTTGTCGGGATTGGCCTTCTTGTAGTTCTCGATGATCACCTGGGTGGAGGCGAGATCGCCGCCGTTGTCGATGATCGAGATGGTGATGGGCTGTCCGGCTGAGGCCGGAGGCAGGGCCCCGCCGAGCGTGAGCCCCATTGTCACGAGCGCAACTAGGACCAAAAGCCCGAGAAATCTTCCGCGACACTGCATCATGATCCTCCTTTTGCGGCCCGCCTCCCACCGACCGCACTGACGTGAGAGAATTGCGTCCTGCACAGCTTACCGAGCACCGTAGGTGCGGAGCCTACAGAGAGCCTGGCCGTAAAGTCAAGGGGATTCGGACCCGCTTGGAACAACAGGAGGGTGTTGAGATGTCCGGAGACGGAGGCCGTCCGAGATGTGCGGCCGGCGATTGCCCTTCAGCTTCCGGAACGGCACTTCCTATCGTCGGGGGTGGGGCGGCGGGTTTCAACTTGACCAGGGGAGTCTTCCCCTGCAATAGTCTCGGACCGGCAGAATCCTCTGACGGAGGGGCAGGAAGGACGCGGGCTAGATTGCAACAGCTCAGGGGGATCAGATGCGCACCCACGTGGCCCTGGATCATCTCATCGATCTCGAAGAGCGAGTGGCCGGCCTGTATACCCGCTTCTTCCGGCGGTTCGCCGACCTGCCAGCCATCGCCGGGCTCTGGTGGGAAATGGCCCTGGAAGAGCACGAGCATGCCGGAACCCTGAAGATGGTGAAGGCGCTCGTGGACCGCAAGGGAGAGATCGCGGACATCCTGCACCGATTGCGACCCCTGCAGACCACCATCGCGTCTTGCGAGCGGCGGGCGGATCGGGAGGTGACATTGCACCAGGCCCTGGCGATGGCGGTCCACCTGGAACGCTCCGAACTGGACCGCCTGGGACGGGACACGGTGCGGGCGATTGGCGC
>JBIOJT010000385.1:0-4079 GCA_044451055.1 Methylomirabilales bacterium (SeqCode) | reverse complement strand
CACCATCCCGAAGATGGCTTGGTCAGTTGGCTTCCTCCGATTCGTTTCCTCCGCGGAGGCAACTCAAGCTACGGGGGCCCTGACTGTTCCCCCGGTGGGACTGTCTCCCACTGAACATGCCAGCCTTTGCTGGACACGCTGATCCGCAAAATCTCCGTCTGGACTCTCCTTATGCTTCCTATTCCCTTGATTTGACTTCTACTCTCCAGCGCCTCATGCGGCAGTCGGCGAGAGAGGGGATCCACTGTTCCATTAGGGGACCGTATCCCCGGCACCCTACCCAGTGCCGATCGCCCTCCATTGCCTGCCGGGGCGGATCGGATGGTTCGCCCCATCGGCATCAGCGTCGCGGGGAGTCGCTCCTCCGACTTTTCGCCGCCAAGCCGTATCCCGGCCTGCCTCGAGCCCAGATCCCCGGGGGCTGCTGCACTCTCTCCATGCGCTACACGGCTGCGGTTGACGTGAGTCTCCACGGGCGGCCGGTGGGGGCGGTGATCCACTGTTCCATTAGGGGACAGCTCCCCCGGCACAAATTGCGCAAACCGCCCCCGACCTGAGCGGTGGTTCCCATCAGCCGAGACGCACTGTTTCCGCTGATCTTCTGGAGAGTCCGCGCCGCTTCGGTGCATCCGCCCTCGTGCCGTCAGGCTGCACCATCGATGGCGCCCACGCTTGTCAGTGGCTATGATTTACCCAAGATTTCCGCCCAGGGTTGCCACCCGACGAAGGCCCGGTGGTCGCGGTCCCGGAAGTCAGCGGATTACATCACCACTACGAGCGGTTGGCTGCATTGAGTGTGAGGGTGGAACGTCTCGCCATGTCCGCATGGCTGGGTTTTCGGGAACGACAGGTTCATCTTTCCCGTATCGGCCATGGCTACCCCCTTCATCCCTGGAGATTGGTGACAGGGTCTTTGCCAGCCCAGGAAAACCTTGGAGATCTGGTGAGTCTCCCGTCAATCTGTGTCGTTCTAGGTCCCCACTGCGAGCTGATACCCGCGTGTCACCCTCTGCTGAGAACGGAAAGCGCCTGCGCAAAGGCGGCCTCGATCCGGTTGACCTCTGCCTCCCCCATGGGCGTGCTCAGACAGGCCAGGCCGTTGTTATTCACCATGATTCCCGCATCCAGGAGCGCCATGAACAGGCGGTGGGCCCGCTCGGCCGCGCCCGCCTCCACGGTGTCGCGATAGTTCCGAAGCGGGCAGCCCACCATCACGAAGCGGAAGAGCGAGCCGTCACCGGTGACCTGGCCCGGCTGGCCGCTCTTCCTGAAGACGTCGGTGAGGCGCGTCCGCAGCCGGGCGCCCATCTCCTCGAGCCGGGCGAAGGCCGCGCCATCCATGGCCTGCATGGCGGCCAGACCGGCCGTCATCGTGACCGGGTTGCCGCTGAACGTCCCGCCCGAGAGAATCCGCGGCCCCTTCGTCCCCGGGTCGAAGACCGCCATCACCTCCGCCCGACCTCCCGTGGCCCCCACTGGGAACCCGCCCCCGATGATCTTGCCCATGGCGGTGAGATCCGGGTCGCCGCCATAGCGCCCCTGGGCGCCCGTGTATCCGACCCGGAGCGAGATCACCTCGTCGAAGATGATCAGGATGCCGTGGGCGCGGGTCACCTCACGCAGGTGCTGGAGATAGCCGGGGGCGGGCGGGATGAAGCCCATCCGGTTGGAGAGCGGGTCCACGATGACCGCCGCGAGCTCGTTCTTGTGGCGGATGATCAGGCGCTCCGTGGCGTCCGGGTCATTCCAGGGGATGACCAGCGTCTCCTGGACACGATGCTTCGGGATGCCCCCACTACTGGGCAGGCTCGCCGGCGCATCGTCAGGGCCCCAGTCCGGCGGGGTCGAGTGGAAGCTCACCTGGACGTCGTCGTAGTAGCCGTGGTACGCCCCCTCGACCTTGGCAATCCGGTCGCGACCGGTGAAGGCCCGCGCCGCCTTGATAGCCATCATCACGGCCTCGGTCCCCGAGTTGCCGAAGCGCACCTGATCCAGTCCGGGCAGCCGCTCCACCAGCAGCTTGGCCAGCAGCAGCTCCTCGGGGGTGGAGAACGAGAAGTTGGTACCGCGCGCGAGCTGCTCCGTCACGGCCTGCACGACCGGCGGAAAGGCATGGCCATGAACCATGGCGGTAAAGTTGTTGATGCAATCCAGGCGAGTGACCCCATCCAGGTCCGTCGCCAAGCAACCGGTACCGCCTCGGATGTAGAGCGGGTGAGGGCGCATGTAGACGTTCGCCTTGGAGCTGCCCCCGGGAATGAACCGGGCCGCCTCTTGGTACCATCGCTCGCACTGTGATCCGGGTTGCAGGAAGGTATTGGCGCCAGCTCGTGCATGGTGTGGATCTATCATGCGCATTCCTCCTCGGGCCCGTCATGGATCAGAGATCGCTGAAAAGAAGCTCCTGCTGGCGGTCGCTCCGCGCCCAGGCATCGGATAAAGGGGAGCTCCTTCCCCGTTTATGATCCCCCGGCACGAATGCGCTTCCCCCCTGCCCAAAGTGGCCTGCCTCCTCGTGGAAATGGCCCACTCCTACCTTAACCACTGGACCAATTTCCGGGGGCAAGGTCAATCCCATGGAGCCGCCTCCGTCTGTTGTCACTGGGAGGGGCAACGGTCCGAAGGGTACGCCCGGTCCCCTCGGCCTGTCAAGAGCACCTACAGCCAGACAGTCTGCCCGCAGGGCTGATCGGACGCACCTACTTCAGACAGGCGGTACTCCTGCGATCCTGGATTCAAACCTGTTGCAGGATAGTATGCGGACCTGGATGGAGTTTTTGCGGACGACAGGTAGGTGGTAGAGATTTTCTAAGCAGGACAGGTACCTCGCCAGTCCTGGACCCTACCAGGTACAAGCAGACCGAGGCCAGTATGTTCCATGCTCCGTTGCTTGAATACTAGGTCAACTTGCTCCAATCGGCATGGAGGGAAGTTCTACCGCGGCTCCGATTTGGATCGCGTGTCGTGCCGCCTCGAGCACCTCAATGCCTGTTCGAACTTCCGACGCCGAGGCTATCGGTGTCCGCTTGTCGCGGATGGCCATAAGAAACTCCCGCATTTGGGCCTCGAAGTTGGGCCCGCCCTCTAGGTACGGCCCGTAGGTCTCATCGACCACCACCTCGCCGTTGACGACCAAGCGCGTTTCGTTTATCAGGCGCATGGTCCCCTTGCTGCCCACGATGAACCGCTCGTTAACACCATGGGCGGCGTTGAAGGACAGGTGCCCGACTCCGATTCCGCCGCCCGGAAAGTCCAGCAGAAGAGCTGCCTCATCCTCTCCCTCCCACTGATCCTTATGCCGCGCGGCCGTGGCTTGAACCCGGGTAGGGCGCCTACCCATGAACCACAAAATCGTGTCAACAACATGCGGCCCATTCAATCCCAGGACGAGACCCCCTGTTTTGTCGGCCGAATGCCACCATTCGGTTAATGCTCCTGGGAAATGCACTGCCAAGGTGTGAACAATGCTGTAAATTGGACTAATCTCTACGAGCCGTTCTTTAGCCTGAAGGACAGCCCTGGTGAAACGGCGGCATTGCGCCACCATGAGCACCACATTGTGCTGGGCTGCCGCCTGGATCATGGCATCGGCTTCTGCCACTGAGTTGGCCAGCGGTTTTTCGACGAGGACGTGGCATCCCGCATTGGCGCAAGCGATGGCCTGGGTGGCATGCAGGTGATTCGGTGAGCAAAGGACCACCGCATCGACGGACCGAAGAGCCAAAGCCTCTTCGAGGTGTCCGTAGACCATCCGCACACCATGCTTCCGCGCTGCCTCTTGGGCTGCCTCTCGTCGTCGGCTCACAAAGGCCACAAGGTCAGCCAAGTCTGCCGCGGCATTCACCGCCCGGATATGCGCCAACGAGATCCTACCCAGCCCAACAATTCCTACACGCAATCTATCCATCGGACTGCCCTTTGTCGAGAGAATGCGCTTCTACCACCCCCGCGTTGCCAGGTGTTCCTCGGGCTTCAGCGTGCCGAGCTCGATGCCCCGCATGGCCTCTCCCAGCCCCCGCGACACTTCCGCGAGGATCTTCGGGTCCTTGAAGTGCGTCGTCGCCTGCACGATGGCCTTG
>JBIOJT010000384.1:0-4122 GCA_044451055.1 Methylomirabilales bacterium (SeqCode) | reverse complement strand
GGGCCAGATGTACATGTCCCATGCTTCCCGGAAGGTGAAGACGCCCAGGGCGGCCAGCGCGGGCTTGCACAGCGGCATCACGACCTGGGCATAGATCCGCAGCTCGGAGGCCCCGTCGATGCGTGCGGCTTCGATCAGCTCGTTCGGGATCCCCTGCAGGTACTGCCGCATGAGGAAGACGCCGAATCCCTCCACCAGGAAGGGCACGATCAGGCCCGCGTAGGTGTTGGGCCAGTTGAATGCCTTCACGATGAGGAACAGCGGCACCATCGTTACTTCCAGGGGCAGCATCATGGTGCTGAGGATCAGGAGAAACAGCAGGCCGCGCCCGAAGTAGCGGAACTTCGCCAAACTGTACCCGGCGAGGGAGGCGAGGAGCAGGTTGCCCAGGGTGATGGCGAGGGCCACGAACGCGGAGTTCAGGAAATACCGGGTGAAGTCCTGCGCGCGCCAGGCCTCGCCATACGCCCGCCAGGTGATCGGGTTCGGCACCCACTGCGGGGGGACCGCGAACAGGTTGGCGGTCGTCTTGAGGGAGCAGGTCACCATCCAGTAGTAGGGCAGCAGTCCCACGAGACCGATGAGGATCAGGAGGGGGTAGGCCACGAACCCTTGGAGGCGCCGCGACGGCCAGCCCATCATCAATTCTCCCCGTGCGAGAACAGGCGAATCTGGAAGACCGTGAAGATCATGACCGCGGCGAACAGGAACACGCTCATGGCCGCGGCCCGCCCCATCTTGAAGAACTCGAAGGCCGTCTGGTAGATGAACAGCGGCAGCACCCGGGTGGCGTCGGCCGGTCCGCCGCCGGTCATGATGAGCGGCACGGCAAAGACCTTCATGGCGACGATCACACTCATCACCATGACCAGGAGCGTCGTGGGCCGGAGGAGCGGCAAGGAGACGTGCCGGAATTGCTGCCAGGGGCTTGCGCCGTCGATCTGCGCCGCTTCGTAGTACTCCTGCGGGATGGCCTGGAGGCCCGCCAGGAAGATCACCATGTAATAGGGCGTGGCCCGCCAGATGCCGATGATGATGATTGCCCACAGCGCCCACGTGCTGCTGCGCAGCCACGGGATCGGGTCGACGCCGAACCATCCCAGGATGGTATTCACCACACCGTCCTGGTGGTACATGAACGTCCAGACGACCGCATTCACCACGGCCGGCATGACCACGGGCATGAAGGCCGCCGAGCGGAACAGGTTTTTCGCCCGGATCTCGCGGTTGAACAGCACGGCCAGGGCCAGCGAGAGGATCCAGACGGGGACGCAGCTGAACACCACATAGGCGATCGAGATCCGTGCCGAATGCAGGAACAAGGGATCCTGGATCAGATCGATAAAATTCTCGAGCCCGATGAATCGGGGCGGGCGGATCAGGTCGTACTCATGGAAGCTGATGTAGAACGCCTGCAGCATCGGGAGGAAGCGAAAGACGGCGATGATGGCAAGGGTCGGCAGGAGGATGACGTACCCGAAGAGCGCCTGCCTGGCGGACACGCCGAGGCGCAGCCGTCCTACGATTGCCTGGGGACGAACGGACGCGAGGTTGGGCAAACGAACCTCCCGGGGTGCAGTCGAACCCCGCCGGGACTCGCCCGGCGGGGGTCGGTGCGGACGCCTCAGCCTACTTCTTGAGGATCTTTTCGACCGCTGCCTGCGCGGCGTCCAGCGACGTCTTGGGGTCGGCGCCGTCATAGACCACGCTATCCACCGCGCGGCCGACCGCCTGCGCGATCTCGTTGACGTTCTCCGACCGGATGTACCAGGTGGCCGTCGACACGTCCTTCATGTGGGCGTCGAAGAAGGGGAACTTCTTGGCCACCTCGGTCTCATTGACTCCCTTCGCGGGCTGCACGAATCCCGCCTTGGCCAGCCACTGGTCCGGCTTCGCCAGCATGAACTTGACGAAGTCCCAGGCGGCGATCTTGTTCTTCTCCGGCTTGTTCTTGTTCACCCCCCATGCCCAGCCGTAGACCATGGTGCGGGGCTTCGCGGGGTCCACCTGCGGGAACCCGACGACGGTGAAATCGGTCTTGATCGGCGAGGCCATGACCTGCGGGGTCGCCCAGGGACCGGTGACCCACATGGCGGTGAAGCCGTCCAGGAAGTCCTGGTTTGGGTCGCTGGCGGTGTTCTTGGTGGTCTTGGGATCCCCGCACTCCTTGGTCACGTCGCGCCAGAGGGTGAGGGCCTTCACCGTCTCGGGGCTGTTGAGATACGCCGTCTTGCCGTCCTCGCTCAGGATCCTGCCGCCGAACTGCTCGGTCATGGGCTGCAGGTCCTGCAACTGCCAGCGCGGGCTATGGTAGGGAAACTCGAAGGCCTTGCGGACGGTCCGCCGGCCCTCGACCTTCCTCAACTTGGGGCAGAGCGTCATGAGATCCTTCCAGGTCTTGGGCGCATCCTTCCGGGGATCGAGGCCCGCGGCGGCGAAGAGCTTGTTGTTGACGAAGAGACTCATGGAGTTGCCCTGGTAGGGCAGCGTGTACACCTTGCCGTCGAACGTTCCGGAGGCGAGCCCGCCGCTGACGTAGCGGGCCATGAGCTCCTGGTAGGTCTTGACCCCGAAGACGTCGAGGTTGACGGGCTCCAGGACCCCTTTGGAGTAGTAGGCGACGTAGTAGGACGCATCCGCATCCATGATGTCGGGGCCCGTGCCGGCGGCCAGCGAAACCGTCAGCTTCTGGTTCATGTCGGTGGACGACGCCACGGTGGGGTTGATGGTGACATTCGGCCGCACCTTCTTGTACGCCTCGATCAGTTCCTTCACGTAGGCCGTGAACGGGCCGAACTCGTGCCACCAGATTTCGATGGTGACATTCTCCGTTGGGAATGCGGCCGCAGCAGCCTTGGCCGGCGCGGCCAACACGCCGATGGCTGCGCCGCCGAGAAGGATCGTCGCCACCGCCAGGGCCACGGCGGCTCGCTTCCGGAATCGTGCCATGGTGTCCCCCCTTGTTGCGCAGGATGAGAATGACGAACGCGTCGCCAGGCTGGATGCCGAAGAACTCGTTTTCGCCAAGGCTGCTCAAAAAGGCCCAGATGCAAGGCGGCGCGGGATGCGAGGTGCGAGGCGTACATGGTTCGTACGCCGCAGCGCCGCGCGAGCGCGCCAACGCGGCAGATGGACCTTTTTCAGCAGCCTGTTAGCGGTTCCTGCGACCACCTCCTTCATGGGTGTCCGAGCGTTGGATGGGTCCGGGATCGCCCTTGCTCCTCTCGACCGCCCCCAGGAGACGCTGAGCCGTGCCCTCGTGATGCGCGATGGCAAACCGCTCGGCCCTTTCCACCTCACCCCGGGCGAGCGCCTGGGCGATCCGCCGGTGATCCTGGGTGATCTGATCGAGGCGACCGGGGAGGAGCACGCTGATGTTGCGGAGCCGCTGGCTCGCGTCGTAGAGATTCTCGAGCAGCGAGTGGAGACGGGGCGCCTGGGCCGCCCGCCAGATGAGCTGGTGAAATTCGCGATTGGCGCCGAGGACCTTCCCGAGGTCTTTGGCCTTCGCGGCGCCGGCCATCTGGCCCAGGACGGCGCGCATGCGGTCATGATCCTGTGGCGTGAGATGGGGTGCCGCCAGGCGCGTCGCCAGGCCGTCCAGGACCCCCCGGATGTGATACAGCTCGACGATCTCGCTCTCAGAGAGTTGGCTCACCACCGCACCGCGGTGGGGCGTCAGCGACACCAGTCCGGCGGCTTCCAGTCGGTGAAGGGCCTCCCGCACGGGCATCCGGCTCACGCCGAGCTCCCGGGCGAGATCGTCGGCGACCAGACGCTGTCCGGGCGGATAGCGTCCGCTCAGGATGGCGTCCCGGATCGCTTCGTAGACGATCTCCTGCATCGTCCGGTAGGTCACGCCCATCTGTGCCTCTCCCTATCCGGCCAACCCGGCCATCGGTCGTCCCGGGGCTGGGAGGTTCTCGCCTCGCCTGCCCCTTCCCGGTCAGGATAGGATATTGGATACAACATCCAATATATATCATCCGATGTGTCTGTCAAGACGGGAGGGCGTCCCCTGTTCTCCGGCTAAGAAGGTGAGCAGCCGAGCGGAGCACGATGCAGCCCGCGGTCGAGGCGGTTCGCACCGATGGCATCGACCTTGCTTGGTGTCACCCACTG
>JBIOJT010000383.1:0-4123 GCA_044451055.1 Methylomirabilales bacterium (SeqCode) | reverse complement strand
GGTCAGCGCACTGGGGAGAGGGGATCGAGAATTAGCCCCTCTCCCTCAACGGGAGAGGGAGCGGGTGAGGGTAACTCAGAAATTCATGAATAATTCAGGCTAAAGGGGCATGGGCTGCCGTTCGACGATCACCACGTAACCTCGCCCCTCGGGCAGACACCCAACCGACCCTTCACAAAACTTCCCCACGGCCACTTCTCCCTCCGGCGGCCGGTGGATTCCAATCCCTCGCCGCTCGAAACGATCAGGCTCCCCTCTTCACTATCCCCAGGGTACTACTGACCTGTGACAGGTACGGTCACAGATTCTGCGCGTGGTCCTTCGATCCCTTCCGATAGACGGCCGCCGCCGATTTGAGGATCGCGCTCACCTCTCGACGGAGCGAGGCGGGGTGCACGACCTCGGCGGCGTCCCCCCAGCCCAGGATCCACCGGGTGATCTCGAAGGTACCCCCGGCCCGGAAGGTCAGCTCCAGGCGGCCGTCGCGCAAGGTGCGGAGTGTCTGCGTCGGATGCCATTCGCGTTCCCGCACGTAGGGGGCCTGATCGGGACGGAAACGGACGACCACGGTCATCGGCTTCCCCCACATCACGCCAAAGGCCTCGGCCTCGTACTTCTTGAGGTCGAACTTGGGGTCTACCGTGAACGGCTCCTCCGTGACCGTGACTGCATGGATGCGATCAACGGCGAGGGAGACGAGCGAGCCGTGAACCGGCACCTGGCCCACGCAGTACAAGAGCCCCTGGATGGAGAGCAGTCGGTAGGGATCGTAGCGGAAGCTGTTGGGCCGGTCTCGGTTGGGTGCCTGATACTTCAGGAAACAGCGGCGGCAGGCGACGATGGCTTCCACCAACTGGAGGATGATCGGCTGGAGGTCCGTGTAGTCCTTCGTCCCCCGTGCCCAGCCTCCGACGACTCCGCCGAGCACCAGACCGAGGCGGCCCTCCTTGCCGGGGGTGATGCTCTGGAGCTTGAGCAGGGCGCTGTCCACCCCCGCCCGGAAGGGCTGTTTGGAGCCCGCTTGCTTTGTGGACCAGACGAGGGCCGCGAGTTCCTTCTGGGTGAGGAGGACAGGTGGGATGGTCACCCGGACCTCAGGCGCGAGGCTCGGGTGACTCAGCCGGCCGTCGGCATCCCCGACGATGGGATACCCGATAGCCTGGAGGGCGCGCAGATCCCGGTAGACGGTCTCACGCCGGGTGTGGAAGCGCGCAGCCAGCTCATAGATCGAGGGCCGCCCGCCCTCCTTCAGGATGCGCAAGAGGGTCAGGAGCCGAACCACCTGCCGGTCGCGCCGGGCCGCGAAGGCGGAGGTCATGGGCGGACTGTACGGATCAGGTTGAGACAGGGCAACCAAAAAATGGGCATTGTGTGGCTCATGACCTATGTGGCGGCATCTCTGGGCGGGGAGATGAGGCTGACCAGACCCCGCGACATGGATCTTGGGCGCATTTCCTGTGACCGTAGATGTCACAGGTCCGCCGTATCATGCTGGTGACAGTCACGACAGATCCATTCACGAAAGGAGGGCCCCTCGATGCGGATGTACGAGCTCTGGAAGCTGCCCAAACGGAGGGGAGAGCCTGTCCGGCTCGAGGACGCAGGAGGGCCGGTCCTGTTCCAGCGGGTGTGCGACGCCGAAGAGTGCTCACGAGCCGAAGCAGACTTCTGGGAGACTGAGTTCCAGATCGCGCCGGTGCAAGTCGGCATGGCCTAACGAGCAGGGGCGGGGGATTTCAAGAATCGTGCAGGCTCCATGGAAGGAGGACACCCATGGCCACTCCTACAAGCGAGACCGCCGAAACCGAGCAGCAGATTCGAGAGTTGGCGGCCCTGCTCGGGACGCATCGGCAGCATCCCTGTTTCATCTTCGTGAGCCGATCCATCCAGCACTCGGACCTCCTGGCGGTTCGGAAGGCGTTGGGCGATGAGGCAGGTGACCATCTCGACCTGATCGTCTCAAGCCCCGGGGGTGACATCGAGGCCGCGTACCTGGTGGTCCGGGAGCTCCGGCGACGCTTCAAGGAGCTTGTGGTCTTCATTCCCTTCCGGGCCAAGAGTGCGGCGACCCTCTTGTGCCTGGCCGCCGATGAACTGATCATGGGCAGCCTCGGCGAACTCGGCCCGCTCGACCAGCAGTACGACGAGAAGCAGAAGGCGGACTCCCCCGTGAGCACGTCCCGGCTCCTCCTCTTCAAGGCCTTCGAGCAACTCCGGTACGGGGCGACCGAGATGTACGATACCCTGGTCGCCCGGATCTCCAACAAGAGCGGCATGCGGCTCTTCGACGCCTGCAGCAAGGCCGCGGAGCTGACGAGTGCCCTCTATGGCCCGATCTACGGCCAGATCGATCCCGCCCGCCTCGCCGAGAGCGCCCGGGGCTTGGAGATCGGGGCCGAGTACGCCGAACGGCTCCTGAAGCGGTACCGGGCGGCCTTCTGGGCTCAGCAGGGCTCGAAGATCCTGGACCGCTTGATCCATGGGTACCCCACCCACGGGTTCATCATCGACCAGGAGGAGGTGCAGGACCTCGGTATCCCCATGAAAATCCCTGACGACCAGGAGGCGGCGCTCCTCGACCGGCTGGCCATTGCGCTGATCGAGTTCGGGACCGAGCAGGATCTGATCGCCCTGGCTGGCCTCTCCCGCGAGACGATCGCGGCTGCCCAGGAGCTCCTGAACGGGATCCCCAAGCACGCGGAGCGGACCACGCCTGTATCAAGTAATCGCCGACAGCGACACGGGCGGAAGCAGTCGGGGAAGGGAGAGCGAAGATGACAGGCTCTTAAGGAGGGACCCGTTGGTTCTGAAATTGAGTTGTCCGCCCTCAACCAGACCTGGCTCTGCGTAACGAAGTTGTCCGCGGAGCGAATCTACATCGCCCCCTCTCTCGAAGCACAAGACGCGGATCCTCAAGCGAGAACCGCCGTTCTGCTGTGCAAGGGCTCCCTCCACGGGGCGATAGCCGACAGCCGAGAAACAGCTGGCAGGCGGCAGCTGGCAGCCCACCACGGGGCGAAATCCGATAGCGAATTCCGACAGCGATCCAACCTGGGGAACGGATGGCAGCAGGCAGCAATCTGGTCGATTGGTCAAAGAGTCGAGGAGTCAAATGGGCGAAGCGCGGAAACATGGGCAGAGACCTCCTGGCGTTCATCGTCGCCGCCTCCGCACCCGATACACCGGCCTCGCCTCTTCGACACGAAAACCGATAGATCGCCCACCCTTCTCCGGTGGGGCCATCAATTGGCGGATAGCCTCGAACAGGGTCTGGATACCCTCGTCGTGACTCGCGATCTTCCGCTCCAGGTCCGCCAGGCGCGATGCCAGCTCCTTGTGGAGGGCCAGCGTCTCGCGTAGGCGGACAAAGCCTCGCATGATGGCGATGTTGCCCAGGATAGCTCGGGGGCTGTGCAGGACGCTGGAGAGCATCGCCACGCCGTGCTCGGTAAAGGCATAGGGCGGGTACCGCCGGCCGCCCCAACTTGAGATCACAAATTGTGATCTCAAGTTTTGGAACTCCTGGCGGGTCAGTTGGAAGGCGAAATCGGGCGGAAACCGCTCACTGTTCCGCTTTACTGCCTGCAGCAGCATCCGGGTCTCGACCATGTAGAGCTTCGCAAGATCCTCATCGAGCATCACCCTCTCGCCACGAACGAGCACGATTGCTCTTTCAATGCGTTCGGTAGGGAGCGGGCTCGTGCCTGACTCTCCTGGCCTCTTAAACGCCATACCCCAGCCCCTTCAGGTTCCCACGGATGTCACAGACGGTCCGGGACGAAACCCGGCTTGAAGTCACAATTTGTGACTTCAAGTGGTTGAACTCCTCACGAGAGAGAGTGAAAAACGCCGGACCCCTTCCGCCCACTGGCCGCGATTGCCGACAGCAGAGAAACAGGAAGCAGCAGGCAGGTTGCAGCCGGCAGCTGGCAGCGGGTCGGACACACGGAAAACGGACAGGCCCCCCTCAACGCGGCGATAGACGACAGCCGGGAAACAGCTGGCAGCAGGCAGCTTGCAGCTGGCAGCCCACCACGTGATGATAGCCGACAGCGGCCCATCCCTGCAAAAGCAAACGCCGACCCTCGGAAGAGAATCGGCGTTACGTACATCCATGCCCCCC
>JBIOJT010000382.1:0-4144 GCA_044451055.1 Methylomirabilales bacterium (SeqCode) | reverse complement strand
GCCCTTGCCGCGGGTCCTGTGCAAGGGCGAGGGCCTTCCCCGCGAACGAAGCAGCGCGGGGAACGGTGTAGCCATTATTCCGCGCTGCGTAGTAACGATGTTCTCCAGCGCCGACCTGTCGCCACAACCCTCCGTCAGCAGCCGGTCATCAGGTCCGGGTCGCGACGGCGATATCCCGCGCCAACCCCGGAACAGCCGACCGGTCGTTCGCCTCGCCGGCGGCGCCCACGGAAATCTCGCCCACCACCCTGCCCACGGCATAGGCCAGGGCGCGGTATACCGCCAGGACTGCCGCCTCTTCGGGAGCGCTCGCCGACACGGCCTCGAATCCCCCAGCGAGCATGGCAAGCCTCCATGCCCTATCCGCCTTCGGACCAAGCAGGAGGACGACGGGGACGCGGGGCGCCGCCTTGCGGAGCTGTCGGAGAAGCCTGGGCCACCCTCTGCCGAGCGACCCCTGGCTCACAACCGCCACGTGAAGGTTGCCGACTTCCTCGATAGACGCGAGGAGCTCCTCGCCCCTGGAGGCCGCTCGGATCACCTCGTGACCGGTCGCCTCCAGCATCCGGTGCATGCGGCCCTCCCTCGGGTCCTCCCCGGTAGCCAGCAGAACGCGCATCAGACTGCCTCCTTCCTCCAATGCAGGATGGCACCCTCCCCACGAGGATGCGGGTGGCTTCTTACGCGCTTCCCGACCTGTGAAATCGAATCGCCAGCCGTTCACCCACAGGCCCTGTCTCGGTTGGCGCGGATGCGGCCGTCGGCTGGGGGACTCACCGGGCAGGGGGCCCCGCTGACTTGGCGACATTCTTTACGACGGGCCAGCCTGAGGCTGGATCCTCTGCCCGGGTTCGCAGTCCACCAGCGACCTGCTCTGAACCTTGGCTGCCTTGGCTCTCACCTCCAGACTGAGACACCATCCGCGAACCGATCCACGAAAACCTCCCCACGCTTAGTTGGCCGCCACGACAAAATGATCCCGGCGGTTCAGCCTCCAGGCGTTCTCGTCGTGGCCAAGGACAAACGGCCGATCCTTGCCGTAGCTGATGGTGCTGATCCGGTCGGCAGTGATCCCTTCGGCGACCAGGTAGTTCTTCGCGGTGTCGGCTCGGCGCTCGCCCAGGGCCAGATTGTACTCCTCCGTGCCTCGCTCATCGCAGTTCCCCGAAATGGCCACCTTCACGTCCGGGTGCGCCTTCAACCAGGCGAAGTCCTGATTCAGCCCCGTCTTCTGGTCGGCCAAGATCGTGGCATCATCGAAGTTAAAGAAGATGTCCTCCAAGGGCACGGTCGCCACGGCCGGGGCCGGCTTCACCGGGGTCTCCGCGGGCGGGGCCGGCCGGGTCACGGGCACCTCGGCTGTCTTGGGCGCGGGTTGCGCCATGGGGGTGGCGGGCGCCGTCGCCGCTCCCGGCCCCATAGCACCGGGGCCAGCCATGGCCACCTCAGGCCGCTTGGGGCAGCCCAAGAGCGCGAGGGAGCCCACGAGGACTCCCACGCCGTAGAGAACGCGCATGGTGAATAAGGATCGCATGGCATTCCTCCCTTCTCTGTTCTCGTTTTTCCGGGGGTCAGAAATTGGCAACACGTCCTCTCATCACGGTCAGCCCCACACTGGAGAGCGGCTAGCACAGCGCCTCTCCGGGACGACGCGGACAGACGACTGCTCTGCACTACATTATTGGGGCCACGTGGACCACTTCACCCCACCACTTCTGCTGCTGCGCCGCCACAATGTCCTGCTTGGTCGTCGTCTTGGGCGTGCCGCGGAACAGCGAGTATCCCATGTGCTGCCAGGTGGCGAACTGCGCGCCGTTCTTCTGCTCCTCCGACAGGAGTTGCCGGGTATTCGCGGCGCACGCCGACACGGCGAACAGTACGGTCCCCGCCAGAACCGCCATCCACAGCTTCCTTTGCATGCTGCTCACTCCTTTCCGCCTGTCGAGCGTCGTGAAGCCACGCAATGAACGTCCCGCCATCTCACCCTTGCGCCGTCACGGCCACGAACAGGCTGGCATCCTTCCGGTGGATCTGAAAGAGCGTCGGCTCGTCGGCTTTCTGTCCGGCGAGCGCCTGCCGGAGATCCGCAACATTCTTCACGGGCCTCCGGTTGACCTGGACGATGACATCCCCGGGCTGGATCCCGGCCTCGGCCGCGGGGCTCCCGTCCTTGACCCCGGCCACCACCAGGCCGGTCGTATCCGGCACGCCCAGTTGCCTGGCGATGGCCGGAGTGAGGGGTTGAACGGCCAGGCCCAGTCGCTCGCGCGCTGGGCTGGCGGCCTCAGCCATCTGTTCTGTCTCTGGCATCTGGGTGATTTGCGCCGTGACCGTGAGGGGCTTGCCGTCCCGGAGCACCTTCACTGTCTTGCTTTGTCCGATGGGCGTGCCCGCCACGAGGCGCGGCAGATCACCCGCTTTGCGGATCGCCTGGCCGTCATACTCCACGATCACGTCGCCCGCCTTCAGGCCAGCTTTCAGCGCGGGTGAATCAGGCAGGACCTGCGCCACCAGGGCGCCCTCGTCCTTGGGCAGTTGCAGGGCCTTGGCGAGTTCGAGGGTCACGGGCTGGATGCTCACCCCCAGCCAGCCGCGGGTGACGTGACCCTTCGCCTCGAGCTGCGGGAGGATGGTCTCGGCCATGTTTATGGGGATGGCAAAACCGATCCCTACCGACCCCCCGCTCTGAGAGAAGATAGCGGTGTCGATCCCCACAACCTGCCCCGCCGCATTGACCAGGGGACCGCCGGAATTGCCCGGGTTGATGGAGGCATCCGTCTGGATGAAGTTGTCATAGGGTCCTTCGCCAATGACGCGGCCCTTGGCCGACACGATGCCCGTGGTCACCGTCCCCTCCAGACCGAAGGGATTCCCGATGGCCATCACCGGCTCCCCCACCTGCAGCTTGTCCGAATCCCCGAAGGATACGACGGGGAGGCCGGTGGCATTGATTTTCAGGAGGGCGAGGTCCGTCTTCTCGTCCCGGCCGACGACCTTGGCGGGAAACTCCCGCCCGTCGGACAGCTTCACCGTGACCTCGGTCGTTGCGTCGACCACGTGGTTGTTGGTGACGACGTAGCCATCCTCCCGGATGATGAAACCCGAACCCAAGCTGTGGGTGCGAAGGGTCCGGGGCATGTTGCCGAAGAACTGGTGGAAGAACTCCTGGAATGGGTCATTGGGCGACCCTTGGTCGCCAAAGGCCATGGGGTTCTTCACCACCTGGGTCGTGCTGATGTTCACCACGGCGGGCGTATCCGCCTTGGCCACCGCCACCCACGGCGTGGAACTCGCGGGCGTGGCACTGGCGGCGAGGGCCGGCGGCTTCTCGGTCCAGAGGGACGGGACAGCAGCCGTCGAGCCGCCCCGCGTCAGCAGGAGGGTTCCCACCGTGAGCAGGAAGACTCCCGTCAGGACCATCCAGGGCTTAAACAAGCGATGTGTTCGCATGGTAACACCTCCACTCTCTGGGATCTGGTTGCGTGCCGCCTGGCATCCCCTGAGGAGAAGCGCCCGGCACCCGATTGACAGACCCATTGTTCTTGTTCATGAAGACCGGGATCTGGAGCAAACGGACTAGAGCACGACGCGCGTCGCGGCCGTTCGTCGCTCATCCCGAGGGCACGGGAACACGAGGACCGGCCCTCGCCAGGTGAGGAGCCAGAATAGGCGAGAGCCGGGTGACGCGCACACCATCACCCGGCTCCAGGTCTGATGACATCAAGCCTGAACATGCAGCGCTGATGAACGGGTTGACCGTCAATCCCGGAATGAAGGGAACCACAAGGCCAGTCGCAGCCACCGCGTCGACAAACGCTGCGCCACGCGAGCGGACAACCGGCCGGTCATTCACGTGTTCATCGATCTCGTCCATGGTCCATTGGTGCGGCCGCCGGGATCGCTCGAAGGGAAACGGCGAGGAATCCTGTGGCCGCGGGTGTCGCCGCCACGACGTTTCGACCTCCCTGGCGTAGAGGCCGCAGCATCGGCGGCTGGTGAGCCCGTTGACACCTCGGAGCGAAACCAGAAGCAGGTCCGTCGCGGCAGAGACCTAACCAGCAGTGGCCCCGAGGGTCGCCAGCAGTTGGAGACGCACGATCAGTCGTTTAGGGGTTCCAACTCCTCTCTCATGCATGCCCAGATC
>JBIOJT010000381.1:0-4160 GCA_044451055.1 Methylomirabilales bacterium (SeqCode) | reverse complement strand
GGTTCCGGCTCACGGCGCAGCCTCCCCGTCTTTGACGAGGGCCACGGCGCGCACCCACGCCCCACCCGCCCGATGGACCTTGACCGGGAAGGCGCAGACCAGAAAGCCCGTGTGGGGGAGCTGATCGAGATTCGTCAACCACTCGAGGATGCACATCCCATGCTCCCCGGCGGCCCGATGGCCCTGCATGTAGGTGTCGCGACTCCGGCCCTCGCGGAGATCGGCAAGCTGCATCTCCGATGGGCGGTCCCAGATGCCGGCATCAATGCCGACGACGCGGATGCCCTGCCGACCCAGCCAGGCGGTGGCCTCGGCTGTCATGCCTGGATTCATGCGGTCGCACCCCGGCTCCCCGTAGTGAGCGGCGGTCCCCGTGCGGATCAGCACGATGTCCCGGGGCTTCAGGGTATAGCCGATCTCCTTCAGGGCCTGCTGGAGGTCTGTCTCGACGATCTCCTCGCCGGGCCGCTTGCCCCCGACATCGAGCCAGACCCCGTCGCCCATGCACCACTCCAGAGGGACCTGATCAATCGTAGGCGCCGGACCGCCGGCCGCCGTTTCCCCGTAGTGGTAGGGCGCGTCCATGTGGGTCCCAGTGTGGCAGGTGAGGAAGCGGAACTCCTCGATGGCGTTGGCTCGCCCGCCGAGATCATCCGGGTGAAGTCCGGCGCGCTCGGCGACGAGGCGGCCCCGGCTCTGATGGTCCAGATAGCTGATTCGGGCGGGCATGAGGAAGCCGCCCCCGTCCACGATGGGCAGACTCAAGTCCACGATCCGGTAGCCGTCCATGGGCCCTCCTGTGACACGTCCGATGCAACCGGTAGAGGTACAGGACCTCGCACTAGGAATGCGGGAGGTAGTACGACGAGATGCAGGCCACCAGAGCGGCGCCGGCTCGCTCGGCCTGCCTGGCCAGGGTGACCGAGTCGCGCAGTGTGGTTGAATCGACGCGGATCGTCACGATCAGATCGTTCCTCCTCCCGCACGATTTCGAAGACTCGCCGTGGCTGCCAGTCCCGGCGAATCCGCCCTTGTGCGACGCCGGGAAAGCCCGAGAACAATTCCCCTTTTCAGGCCCGGAACGGGAGATCGGTGTCAATCTGTCTTCGGCTCGGCCCCGGCGGCCTCAAAAGACTGCAGGGCAAGGTAGCTCGGCCCGAAGCGTTTGATGTTGTCCAGTTGCTTGTCGAAGAAATCGAGGTGGCCCTCCTCGTCCGCCACCAGCGCTTCGAAGATCTGCTTGGAAACGGCATCGGCATTGGCACTGCACTCTAACGCGGACTTGTTGTAATCGCGGGCCGATTGCTGTTCCATTTCCGCCGCTCGAGCCAAGGTGTCGACCGGCTCGACGATCGACTGCACTTGGGCCGAAGCCACCATCTGCACGTCACCCTTGAGGAACAAGATCCGCTCGGCGAGTTTCTCGATGTGGCCCATCTCGACGATCGCCGTTCGCTTGAGCAGGGCGGCCAGCGGCCCGAACCCCTGATCGTCCAGATGGAAGTGCCAGTACATATACTGGTGGACCGCTTGCAACTCGTCGCCAACCGCCTTGTTCAACAGCCCAACGCTCTTCTCAGAGTTCATAGCTGTCTCCTCCTTTTTGACCTCGATAAACCAGAAGCGGCCTTGCGCGCCCAGCGTCCCGCCTGGCAATCCTCCCAACGGAGAGCCTCGGGTTCCAAATCCGTAGCGACTTCCATGATCGGCCATCCCTTGGTGAGACCTGTTGACGTTGAGCATCGTCGCGGTCTCGGCCGAGGGCAAACCCGGGTCCCCCGCGAGGATGATCGCACGCCTCATGGCGACCGGAGCGCCGCCTCCAGGGCCCTCGCGAGTTCCTCGTAGCTGCTCGACCCCACCTGCCGTCCGCGGATCCGGCCATCGGCCCCGAGCAGGTAAAACGTGGGCACCCCCTCGAGCTCGTAGGCGCGGACCGTCTCTTCGTTTCCGAGGAGGTAGCTCCACTGGTGACCGTGCACCCGCGCGAATGATCGGACACGCATCGCGCCCCGATCGAAGGCAACCGTCAGGAAGGTCACCCGATTCCCGTAGGCCGCATGCAGGCGAGCCAGGACCGGGCCCATATCCCGGCAATGCGGACAGCCGGTGGACATGAACTCGAGGAGGACTGGCCTCGCGCTGAGGAACTCTTGCAGGCTCCGGGTCCTTCCGTCGAGGTCCGGAAGAGACAGGGGTGGCGCCAGGGGGGCGGGTGGATCTACAGTTGTCCCGGCCAGAGCCGCGGTCGCCCAGACGTAGGCCACCACCAGGCCGAGGACCACCCTTCGGCGGTGTCGCGCTGCGGCCCGCTCAAGTGCCATCCGGACCGGCGTTGCTTCTTGCCTCCGCTCAGTCATTGTCCGCCTTGATGGGCCGGAAGCTGGCCACGCGCCACGCCCAGAGGGCCGCCAGGAATGTGCCCGCAATGAGGCCCAGCGCCGTCAGGCAGTACGGGCAGAGGGCGTGGATGACGAAGACCTCGGTCCAAGTCATCCCCAGCTCGAAGCTGAGCCCCAACCCGGCGGCCAGGGCCAAGAGCGCTGGAAGCATCCGGGGGCTCCGCTCGGGAATCCACAGCCGCCAGACGGCCAACCCGGATAGGAACGCGAAGCCGACAAGCCCGAGCAGCGCCACGGGAACGCCGGCAATCTCGGCATACGGGCTGGCGAGGACGGCGTCACAGGAGAGCATGTCGTTGAACGTGCAGAGTCCCCGGTGGGGATTGCCGGCGATGGCGGCGTGGAGCGTCAGGAGGTGAGCGGCGACTCCCACCCCCGCGCCGCTGAGAAGCAAAGTGAGCCTGAGCGCTCTTCGTTCCGAGGACCGCAAGAGAGGTGAAGCCGCGCGGAATTGCCCCATGATCTTCCCCGATTCCGCCCCGGATGGTCGTGAGTCAGCCGCCGGCCACCGGTGCCTCGTGCTGCCTCTCGCGGGGAGTCCGTGCCAGAGTATCCCCAGGGGGCGGCTCACCGCCCCTCTTTCCGCATGGTTCCTGATGGCCCAACCGGCGCACGGCGAGGCGGACGAGGCCGGTCGGACCTCGGCTGCCCTGCCCCCCGTCCAGCGCCCCCTGGAGTCCTGCACGTGGATCGTCATGCGTACGAGGCGCCAGGTCAGTCGTACGCGGTTCGCATCGGTCACTGTTCCATTGCTGGCTTCCACACCTTCCACACGTTGCCGACCAGGTCCGGTCCTGGGGTCAGGGTGGTCTCTCCCGGCATCCAGCCGGCAGGGGTGGCCTCCTTGCCACCGGTCGCCCGCACGTGCTGGTAAGCCTGGATCTGGCGGACCGTCTCGGCGAACTTGCGGCCCACGGGAGGCGTGAGCACCTCCATGGCCTGGATGGCCCCATCGGGGTCAATAATGAACCGGCCCCGCAGTTCAATGCCCTGGCCTTCGTTGTAGACCCCGTAGGCCCGGCCCACGTTCCCGGCCTGATCCGAGGCCATGTGGAAGGGGATGCCGCCCTCCACCATCTTCACGAGCTCGTGATCATTCCACATCTTGTGGACGAAGTGGCTATCCACGCTGACGGAGATGACCTCCACGCCCAGCTTCTGCAGGACGGAGTACTTGTCGGCGACCGCCGACACCTCCGTGGCTCAGACGAAGGTGAAGTCGCCCGGATAGAAGCAGACCAGCACCCACTTGCCCAGGTAATCGGAAAGCTTGACGGTGGTGAAGCCCCCTCGGCAATATGCCGGGGCGGAAAAATCCGGAGCCTTCTGTCCCACGCGTACGGCCATGGTTGCCCCCTTCTTTTCGACGGGAGCTTCGGTGGTCCGGATGTCGTCGGCGCCTTGTCCGGCCACCGTTCCGGTGACGCGCGCGCAGCCTTGCGGTTCCTCGGCCATGGTCCCTCCTTTCCAGGGCTGGTGCCCCTCGCGCCCCCCTCATTCATTGCCAATAGCCGCTACTTCTCCGTCTTCCCCAGCAGGTCCTGAAATTCCTTGTGCACCTGTGGCAGGAGCGCCTCGGCCTTGGCACCCTCGATGGCCTTCTGGATGGCCACCCCGATCAGGTCCCGGTATTGTGTTACGTCCACGATTTCTGGCAGTCCGGGTCGTCCGAGCTTCAGGCTCTCGGCATAGGTCGTGTACCAGTCCGCGGGCATCCGCGGCTTGGCCTTAACCTCCGGGAGGCCCCAGGTCGAGGCC
>JBIOJT010000380.1:0-4203 GCA_044451055.1 Methylomirabilales bacterium (SeqCode) | reverse complement strand
GTCTCGGCCCTCCCCACGCACCCACGCCTTCGTCGCGGGTACCCTACCGAGAGGGGCGGGCCGCCGCCCCTCCTCGGACTCTCCCCCGGACTGTGCGGTCCGGTAGGGACTGTCGCCTATTTTACGCACCGCACAGTAGGCCTGCTGTCATTCGACGCTTGGCCAACCCAGTTTTCGGTTTGCATCGCTCAATGATCATGTTACGCTGAATCTGGGTGAGTGCTTGCTTTCAGGGGATGTGGAATGGCCGAGGATTTCGTGACGGTTGCTTGGACCTCGTCCGGCACGGTCCGGCTGATCGATCAGACCCGCCTGCCAACGGAGGAGGTCTATATCGAGTGCCGGACGATCCAGGAAGTGGCGGACGCCATCCTGTCAATGCGGGTCCGCGGGGCACCGGCCATCGGGGTGACGGCGGCCATGGGCCTGGCCCTGGGCGCCCAGACGATTCCGGCGGGGAACTTCAAAGAGTTCTCCGAGGCGGTGGAAGGAATGGCGTCGCTTCTCACCCGGACCCGACCGACGGCAGTCAATCTGGCCTGGGCCGTCCGTCGGCTGCTCAGCCTGGTGCGGAAGTCGCGCGACTTGTCCGTTCCGGAGATCAAGGCCGCCCTGGTGGCCGAGGCCCGGGCGATGCAAGAGGAGGACATTCGGATCAATCGGGCCATGGGCCAGCACGGACAAAGCCTGGTTCCCAATCCGGCCCGGGTGCTCACGCACTGTAACGCCGGAGGCTTGGCCACGGCCGGGTACGGGACGGCCGTGGGTGTGATCCGCGCGGCGGCTGAGGCGGGCAAACGGATCATGGTGTGGGTGGATGAGACGCGCCCGGTACTCCAGGGGGCGCGCCTGACGGCGTGGGAACTGCAGCGGGCGGGCATTCCCGTCACCCTCATCACCGACAACATGGCCGCTCACTTCATGGGTCGAGGCCAGGTGGACCTGGTGGTGGTGGGCGCCGACCGAATCGCCCGGAATGGAGACGTGGCCAACAAGATCGGCACCTATGGAGTGGCCCTCCTGGCGCGGGCCCACGGGATCCCATTCTACGTGGCAGCTCCGATCTCGACGCTGGATCTCAGTCTGACGAATGGGTCCCGGATCCCCATCGAGGAGCGGCCGGCGGCGGAAGTGACCCACCTCGGCGGGCGCCAGTTGGCGCCGGCCGGCATCCGCGTGGCCAACCCGGCCTTTGACGTCACGCCCGCGAGCCTTGTGGACGCCATCATCACCGAACGCGGCATCGCCCGCCCGCCCTACGACGTGAGCCTTCCGGAACTGGCGGGCGAGGCGTGAGGCGCCAGATGGCACCGGTGGGGGGCGGGATGATCTCTCGCCAGCGTCCCAAAGTGGCTCGGCCCAAGCGACGCCGCACCTGGGCCATCCGTCCCGTCGCGCGACCGCATTCCACTGCCAGAGGCAAGAGAGGGTACGATCGTACGCGTGATCGCAAGATGGTCCAAGACGAGAGGGACGATGCGTAGGTGGTTCGCGGCCGGCGTGCTGCTGGCTTGTCTCGGCGCTGTCGCCTGGGCGGCCGAGGCGCCACCGGCGCAAGAGGCGTCGCCCGAGGCGGTCCTGGCGGACGCGGTTGGGGAGGTGGGGGCGGGGAATCCCGCGACTGCCATCGCTGCGCTGCAAGCACTGGAGGCTGGCAGCGTTCCCGCTGCAGTGCAACGGCAGGCGGACCTGCTCTTGGGGACCCTCCTCGTGCGCCAGGGGCGGTGGGAGGAGGCAATCCCATGGCTCGAGCGGGCATCCACGACGCATCCGCTGCTCGCCGATTACGCCTTGTGGCATCTGGCCGAAGCGTACCGCAAGACGGCCCAGCGCGCGGCTGCGGCTGCGACGCTGCGACGCCTCATCGAGAAGCACCCGGACAGCCTGCTCGCCGAGCGGGCGAGCCGCGACCTCCCGCGGGACATCCTGGAGGCAGGCGATCTGCCACACGCCGAGGAGGCCGCCGGGCAGTATCTCGCGGCCTTCCCCAGGGGGCCGGGACGTGCAGAGGTGTGGACGGCGCTGGGTGAGGTCCTTCTGAAATCCGACCGTCCCGACAAGGCCGAGGAGGTCTTGCGCCGGGTCTGGATGGAATTGCCGGGCAGCGTGGAGAGCCAACGGGCCAAGGACCTCCTGGCCACGATCCCCGGCGCCAGACCCTTCTCGCCGGACGAGCAGTTCCAGCGCGCGACGACCCTGTACCAGCTCGGGCGCTACGGACAGGCGGTGCAGGAGCTTGCCCCCTTCGCCGCTCCGGGCAATCCCAGGGAGGTCCAGGCGCGATTGCTCCTGGGGGTCAGCGGGTTCAGGCTGCGGCAGTATGCCCAGACGGTTTCCTGGCTCGAGCCGTTGCGCGATGTGACGGGGCCGGACCGAGTGGAAGCGATCTTTTGGCTGGCGCGTGGATACGGCCGGTTGGGAGACACCCTGCGGTTCACGGAAACGATGACCCTGGTGGCGGATGTCGCCCCGCTGTCGCGCCGGGCGGAAGAGGGGCTGTTTCTGCTGGCGCAGGCGGCCGCGGACAACGGCGAACCGGCCCAGGCCCGAAGCTACCTGAACCGCCTCTTGACCGAGTATCCCAAGAGCACCTGGGTGGACGACGCGCTGTGGCTTCAGGGGTGGCTGGCCTATAAGGAGCGGGACCTCCAGGGGGCCGTCGCCGCGTGGGACCGCCTCCTTGCCGACTGGCAGGGGTCGCCGTTCAGGATACCAGCGCTCTACTGGCGCGGTCATGTGCTGGAGGCGATGAAGAAACCCCGGGAGGCGGCCGAGGCCTACCGGACGATCCTGCACACCGCGCCCGATCAACACTACTACTGGTTCCGCGCCAGGGAGCGTCTCGGACATCTGAGCAGGAAGGGGTTGCCGTCCCTGCCCGCCGCGGATGATGTCAGCCGGAAGGCGACTGAAAGCGACACGCTCCGCGCCAGGAAGGCGCGGGCGCTGCGTGCTCTGGGGCTCGATGACGACGCGGTCGAGGAATACAGCGATCAAGTCCGGACACACCCCGAGGATCGCAGGGCGCTGGCCGAGGCCTGCCATGCATTCCTGGATATCGAGCGCTACGACAAGGCGGTGTGGCTGGCGGGGCAGATCCTCCGCCCCCTCTTCGTCCAGGAGAACGGGAAGCCGCCGATCCGCGAGTTCTGGCAGTGCCTGTACCCGCGCGCTCACTGGTCGGTCGTTCGCGAGCAGGCCACGCGACAGGGTCTGGATCCCTTCCTGGTAACGGCCCTGATCCGCGAGGAGAGTGCCTTCGCGCCCCAGGCCGTGTCCCGGGCGGGAGCGCGCGGGCTGATGCAGCTCATGCCGCAGACGGCGGAGCAGGTTGCCCGGGAGCACAAGCTGGCGCTCGGACCGGCGCCGCTGGAGTCGCCGGACGTGAACGTTCGGCTGGGGACGATCCATCTGGCGGACCTGATCCGGGACAACGGGGGCAGCCTCAGCTTGGCCCTGGCGGGATATAATGCGGGCCAGCAGCAGGTGCGGCAGTGGCGAGATCGCTTTGGGTTCACCGACGACGAGGAGTTCACCGAAGACATCCCGTACGCCGAGACCCGGAACTACGTGAAGCGGGTTCTGGGCAGCTATCTGCGGTACGCGAGCCTCTACGCGGCGAAGAGAGCCGAGAGCCGCGAGCAAAGAGGCGCGAGCGGAGCGCTGAGTGCCACGAGGCCGTGAAGGTAGAGCCTCTGGCCTTCGAGGAAAGGTAGATGCGTACAGCATTGACGATTGCCGGCTCGGATTCGGGCGGTGGTGCCGGGATCCAGGCTGACCTGAAGACCTTCACAGCGTTCAGGGTGTTCGGCCTTTCGGCCATCACCGGACTCACGGCCCAGAACACGCGGGGCGTCCAGGGGGTGGAGTTACCGACCACCGACTTCATCACGGCCCAGCTCCGCGCCGTGATGGAGGACATCGGGGCTGACGCCGCCAAGACCGGGATGCTGGCCACGGGCGAGATCATCCGCACGGTGGCGACCGCGGTCCGGGAGTTCGGCATCCGGAACCTTGTGGTGGATCCGGTGATGATCGCCGCCAGCGGTGACGCACTGATGCAGCACGAGGCGGCTCCGGTGATGCGGGAACGCCTGTTTCCCCTGGCCACCGTGGTGACGCCCAACCTGGACGAGGCGACCATCCTCTGCCAGCGAAAGATCCGCACGATGGAGGAGATGCAGGAGGCGGCCCGCGCCATCC
>JBIOJT010000379.1:0-4217 GCA_044451055.1 Methylomirabilales bacterium (SeqCode) | reverse complement strand
GTGCAGAGATACCTCATCGGCGACCGCGCCGGCTGGCTGGCCGTGATCGACTACGGGGAGGCCAATCCCTGCACGCTGGGTACGGCGCTGGGTCTAGGGGCGATGCTGGGGGAGCTGCCGAACTCGTTCGTCAAGCGTCGACTGGGCATCGCCCCGGGGGGCTGCGCACACGGTATTCCGGGGCCGGTCTTCTATCTGTGGGACCAGGTGGACTTCCTGACGACGACCTGGCCGCCCCTGCTGTTCTGGGTCCGTCCGGGATGGATGTCACCGAACCCGCAATAATGGGCGTTAGCGAACCCGAATCGTTACGAGCCTGACAAAGGTTCAGTACGACCGTCGTACTGGACATCCATCGACAGGCAAGCCAAGCGCTTTCAAGCTGGTCCTGGATATCCAAGGCCCGCTCGGAGGCACCACCTTGGCAAAGCTCACAACGGAGCAAATCGTGACGATTCAGGTCTTACAGGAGCGAGGCGAGTCGCAGCGCCAGACGGCACAAATCCTGGGCGTGTCCGAGGGGGCGGTCCGGTACCACCTCCGCCGCGCCCGCGAAGGAGCCGCCGATGGCCGGCAGAAGCCCTCGCGGATCGAGCAGCTCGGCCTGGCCGAGGCCGTCGCCCACTGGTGGCAGGCCCAGGTCGAGATCCTCGGGAAACAGCGGCCGCCCAGCGTCCAGCTCCTCCACGAATTCCTTGGCGCCGAGTACGGCTACAGCGGCTCCTACAAGTCGGTCCGCAAGTTCGTGCGGGCCTGCTACGGCCGTCCCCCGATCCGCCCCTTCCGGCGGGTCGAGACCCCACCTGGGGCGCAGACGCAGAGCGATTGGGGCGAGTTCCGCCAGGTCGACCTCGGCGACCCCAACGGACCGACGACGGCCTACGCCTTCGTCATGGTCCTCAGCCACAGCCGCAAGGAAGCCGTCATCTGGAGCCGTTCGATGGACCAGCTCGCCTGGCACCACGTCCACAACGAGGCGTACCGCCGGCTCGGCGGCGTGGCGGCGGTCAACCGGATCGACAATCTCAAGACGGGCATCGCGCACGGCTGCGGCGCCTGGGGACAGATCAACGAACAGTATCGTGTCTACGCGCTGACGATGGGATTTCATATTGATGCGTGCGAGGTTCGGGCGCCCGAACAGAAAGGGAAGACGGAGCGCCGCGTGGGCGACTGCAAGGGCCTGAACATCGCGGGCCGGCACTTCGATGGTCTGGAAGCGCTCCAGGCGTGGACCGACGCCGATCGGGCGGCCCGCTCCAGCCAGCGGATCTGTCCGGTGACGGGCCTGTCGGTGGTGGCGAGCTGGGAGGCGGAGAAGCCGTTCCTGCGGCCGCTGCCGGAGTTGTTGCCCGAGCCGTTCGACCTGGTCAAGACGGCCCCGGTGCACAAGGACTGCATGGTCCATTTCGAGGGTCGCAGTTACCCCGTTCCGTTCCTCTATGTCGGCCGCACGGTGGAGGTCCGCGGCTGCTCGGGACGCGTGCAGATCCTCGATCCCCAGACCGCCCGGGTGTTGCGCTCGTACGCCCGGCACACCCAGGAGCGGATCTTGACCGATCCGTCGTGCTACGAGGGCCCCGGGACGGCGGAGGTGCTCCCACCCAAGCCGCTGGGGCGGATGGCCCGGAAGCTCCAGGAGATCGCGTCGCTGCCGGTGGAGCAGCGGCCCGTGGACCTGTACGCCGCAGTGGCGGAGGTGGCCCGATGACACTCAAAGTGGGTGCGAGCCCAGACGAGCCTGAGCGGCCCGCGCCGTTGCCCGCCAAGGCGGCATCGGCTGACCTGAGGACGTTGGTGGACCAACTGGTGAGGCTGGGGCTGGAGTTCGCGGCCGAGGCCCTGCCGGCGATCTTGACCCGCGCGGTCAAGGAGGACCTGGGCGCGCCGGGTTTGCTCGAGCAACTCCTCCGCGACGAGCTGGAGCGCCGCGAGGAGCGGCGGGTGCGGACGTGGCTGCGGCTGTCGGGCTTGCCGAGCGGTCAGACGCTGGGGAACTTCGACTTCGCGTTCCAGCCGGCGGTGCAGCGGTCGAAGCTGGAGGTGCTGGGGACCTGTGCCTGGCTGCGGGAGAAGCAAGGGCTTTTGATCCTGGGCCCGCCCGGAGTGGGCAAGACGCACCTGGCCATCGCGCTGGGAGTACGGGCGGTGGAGTGCGGTTTTTCGGTGGCGTTCTTCCGGTTGGAGGAGCTGCTGCACGCGATGCGTAAGGACGCCGATGTACCGCCGACGCGCCTCAAGGGGAAGAAGTACATGAAGGCGGGTCTGGTGATCATCGACGAGGTGGGATTCGAGACCTTCACGCGGGAGGAGGCGAACCTGTTCTTCCGGCTGGTGAGCTATCGCTACCAGCGTGGCTCGCTGTGCATCACGTCGAACAAGGCGATCAAGGACTGGCCGGAGATGCTGGCCGGCGATGAGGTGATCACGACGGCGATCCTGGACCGTCTTTTGCACTCGTGCCACGTGCTGAACATCCGGGGCCGGAGCTATCGGCTTCGCGACCTGGAGGACGACCTGAACAGGCGGTCGTGAGCGGCGTGGAAGTCGGGTCCGTTCCCGGCTCGCGGTCCCTGCGATCCCAAGCGTCGTGGCGACCCTGGAGGAGCGATCCACGGCAGTGTCGCAGGGGCGATTGGAGGCCGGAGAAGGTCATCGTCAAGGAGGGAATCACCGGTTATGTTCACTAGTCATTTTGTCCATTAAAACGGCCTTGGAGGAGCCGTTTCCCGCGGCAGAGGAGGTCTAAAAAGAGGCGCGATGGGGACCCAAGGAAGGCCACCGTTGAGGGACGGAACCGCCGGTCTTGTACACTAGTTTTTCTGTTCAGTAAAACGGCCTTGGAGGAGCCGCTTACGGTGGCAGAGAGGACTTCAGAAGAGGCTTGACCCGGGCCCCAGGAAGGCCGTGGTGAGAAGGAGGAAAGGACTCGTTGTGTATACTAGTCTTTCTGTTCACTCAAACGGCCTTGGAGCAGCCGTTTACCACAGCCGAGGGGTTTTCCATAGGGCTTGATCGGGAGCCCGGAAAGGGGGTGTCGCCGAAAGAGTATGTGGTAGACTAATTATATATGTACTTTTTTACACAAATGGCGGCCCTGGAGAGGCCGTCGGTGACGCCGCAGTGCGAGCGATCGGGTCTTGAACGAACTGGTTCGAGAGATCCCGGTCGTGGGGGAACCGAGGATCGCGAAAGTGCGGATTCGTAACGATTGAGGTCCAAGCCATTGTCGCCCTGTTGGACTTGGGAGGGGCCAATAGGACTCGCAGTCGGATGCGAAAAGTCCCGCGAAGAGCCGAGATCAGGGGTGGTCCCGGAGGAAACCATCCCGCCTTGAGACCCGCAGGGTGCGTAACAGTTCGGGTTCACTAACTGCGTAAGGATTCGGGTCCATTGACAGGCCGCAGTCAAACTGATCGCGGGCATGAGAACGACCGAGCGGTTCGACACGTACGTCATCCATGCTTCTTCGCGTGCCGAGCGGCAGCTTGGCGGAGGGCGGCGCTCGGCTCAGGCGGATTGTCCAACGCCTTCAGAAAGCGGTCCCGGTCGGAGAGTACGATCGGCATTTCCTCGCTAAAGCGGATCTCATCCTCGGGCACGACGCGGCCTTGCGGACGCGAAGCTCCGTATCGCTCACCTGCTCGATGATCACGGTCGCGTTGGCGAACGCCTTGGGCAAGCAGACCCGGCCTTTGGCATCGGTCGTGCGGGTTTCGGTGTCCATACTTCCTTTCCTCCCCCGTTTCTGCAATGTAACACTTTCCCCCGAAGTGGTCAAGTGGGATCATCCCACAACGATAACGCCGACCGATCGATTCACGTGGCCGCGCTGCGCGAGGAGCGCGAGCGGCTTGGGCTCTCCTTGGGAGAGGTCTCATGGCGCACCGGCATCGACACGGGAGACTTGAGCCGATTGGAGAACAGGAAGGTCCACGACCCCCGCTCCAGCACCCTGACGCGCTATGCTCGGGCGCTCGGGAAACGACTGTCGTGGTCCTTGGAAGAGGGGGAGTGACGGTAGCTCCCGGTCGGCCAGCCCGCTTCCGCACACATTCCTATCCTCTTCTCCCCACGGCCGCCAGCCCGGGCCGGGGCCCACGACGCTCGCTGAATACCATCGCCGTTGCCCACCAGCACCGCGGCGCTCGGGTTCAGGAAGGATCTGAGCATGGCGAGGTCAGCCCGGCCGTCGCCGTTACGCAGCGGCGTAGCGG
>JBIOJT010000378.1:0-4226 GCA_044451055.1 Methylomirabilales bacterium (SeqCode) | reverse complement strand
CGAAGGGCGACTCACCGAAGTACCAGGGATGGTAGTCATCCATCATGAACGCGAACTTCTTGACCGTGTAGTCGGTGACGACCTCTTGGATGGGGCCGAAGTCCTCCCCCAGCACGATGTTCTCGTACCGCGCCACCACCAGCTTCCTCTTCTCTGCCGTCACGACCGTGCCACCTCCTTCCTCCTCTCTGGAACGACTAACCGCCAAGGCGCCAAGTACGCTGGGAAGCTCCACGCCTCCCAGCCTCCCCGCGTACCCCTGCGCGTCCGCCCTGCGGGGCGTTGGGAAGATCCGCGGCCGCCTCGTCCGCGCCCACGATCATCCGCACCACCGCCTCCCGGAGGTCTCGCCGGGTCGTACGCTCCCCACCATCTGGCCGTGACGCAGGACCGCGATCCGGTCCGCCATGGAGAAAACGTGTTGGAGGTTGTGATGCAGTCTGAACCTCGTCCTGATCCTCCAAGATCACGTGCGTCACTCCGCCCACCTCCGCTGCGAAGGCTCGACACACAGCGATTGCTCACCGAGCCTGCGCTCGCTGGATAGGCTATTGCTCTCCCACGTCAGCCGCCGCTGAGTTCAGCCGTCGCGAAAGAATCACGCCACCACCGCTCCCTGCGTGGCGCGCACCGCCTGGATGATGTCGGCCTCCTTCGGAAGATAGGCGTCCGTCAGGATCGGGCCGAACGGCACAGGCGTCCAGGGGCCCCCCACCCGCTGGATGGGCGCGTCCAGGAACCCCAGCGCCTTGTTCGCGACGACCGCCGCAACCTCCCCGCCAAAGCCCCCGCGCACCGGCGCCTCGTGGACGATCACTAGGCGCCCCGTCTTCTCGACCGAATCAAGGATCGTCTCTTCATCCAGCGGCTGGACCGAGCGCAGATCGATCACCTCCGCGCTCAGCCCCTCACCCGCCAGAGTCCGCGCCGCACCCAGGGCCCGGTCCACCATCATCCCGCTGGCGACGATGGTCACGCCGTCCCCCGGACGCTTGATGTCCGCCTTGCCGATCGGCACGAGGTGCTCCCCCTCCGGGACCTCCCCCTTCTTGCCGTAGAGCATCTTGTGCTCCAGGAAGATGACCGGATTCGGCGTGCGGATGGCTGCCTTGAGCAAGCCTTTGGCGTCGGAAGGCGTGGCGGGCATCACGATGGTGAGGCCCGGGACGTTCGCGAGCCAGGATTCCACGCTCTGCGTATGATGCGACCCCCATTTCGGCCCGGCGCCGTAGGCCATCCGGACCACCACAGGCGCCGACACTTCCCCACCCGACATGTAGTGGATCTTCGCCGAGTGGTTGACGATCGCATCCATGGCGATCGTCGTGAAGTCGGCGAACATTATCTCGGCGACGGGCCGCATCCCCATCAGGGCGGCCCCGACCGCGGCCCCCACGAGGACCGACTCGCTGAGCGGGGTGTCGATGACTCGCTCCGGGCCGAACTCCGCCAGCAGGCCTTGCGTCACCTTGAAGACCCCACCGGCCGCCGCCACATCCTCGCCCAGGATGAATACACGGTCGTCGCGGCGCATCTCCTCGCGCAGGGCTTCCCGAATGGCTTCGCGGTAGGTGAGCTCTCTCATGACCGCCTTCCGACCACCAGCTCCGGGCCCTCCGGGGCATAGACGTCCTCGTAGAGTTCCTCGGGAGCGGGGGATGGACTCTCCTCCGCAAACTTGACCGCATCATCGATCTCCGCTTCCACCTCGGCCTCGATCTTGCGCACGAGATCCTCCGTCAGAATCCCGCGCTGCGCGAGGTGGGCCCGCATCCGGGGGATCGGATCCTTGGCCCGCCACTGCTCGATCTCGGCGATCTCCCGCAACTCTGTCGGTGGATGGCTCTCCGAATGGCCCCGCAGGCGGTAGGTCACGCATTCCAGCAGTGTCGGACCCTCGCCAGCCCTGGCGCGGGCTGCGGCGGCTTGCACCGCCTCGTACACGGCGAAGATGTCGTTCCCATCCAGACGCATCCCGGGAAAGCCATAGCCCTGGGCCCGGCAGGCGAAGTCGGAGCCCGCGAAGTGCTTGGCCAGGGGCGTCATCTCCGCAAAGCCGTTGTTCTCGAGGATGAACACGACGGGCAACTTGAAGACCCCCGCAAAGTTGAGGCCCTCGTGAAAGTCACCCCGCTGCGCCGCGCCGTCTCCAAAGAAGTCGACCACGACATCGTCCTTCCTCCGGAGTTTGAGCGCGAGGGCAGCGCCGACCGCGACGGTGATGGAGGCGCCGACAATCCCGCTTCCCAGCAACACGCCCCGCTCGGCGTCACCCATGTGATGCGCGGTCGCCTTGCCGCCTGCCGGTCCGGTGGCTTTGGCGTACATCCCCGCCATCTGCACGCGTGCCGGGACGCCCTTGACGAGAAAGGCACCCCGGGTGCGCAGAGACGGCAATACCTGGTCCTCCCGGCGCAATCCGTAGCACGCGCCCACGGCGATGGCCTCCTGTCCCTGGCTCCCGTGCGGCGACTCCATTAAACTCCCCTTCGTCCACAGCTCCCCAACGCGGTTCTCAAAGGCCCGGATGAGGACCAGCCAGCGGTACATCTGGGTGAGGTCCTTCTCGGTCAGTTGATCGGAATAGCTCATGAACCCTCTCCTCTTCCCAAGGATGCCCCCAGGGACGATCCCATCCGCATGTCACGACCTTTGAGGGCAAGTGGTCGCCGGCCCGAGGGCCGCCCAACTCCTACGCAGAATGTATCTCCGGCTGCTCCATGCGGCGCTTCACCGCCTGGAGGAACTGGACAGCGGGCGCACCATCCACGACCCGATGATCGTAGGATAGGCACAAGTACATCACCTTCCGGACGACGATCGCTCCATCCCGGACCACTGGCGTGTCGGCGACCTTGCCCATACCCAGGATGGCCACCTCCGGCTGGTTGATGATCGGGGTGAAGAGCAGCGAACCGAATGCGCCCGAGTTCGTCACCGTAAATGTGCTGCCTTTCAGTTCGTCCGGTGTGAGTTTGCCATCACGAGCGCGAGCGGCCAGCTCGTCTATCTCCCGTGAAATCTCTCCCACGGGCTTCCGATCCGCCGAGCGGATCACTGGAACGACCAGACTCTGGTCGAGCGCGACGGCTACCCCGAGGTGAATGTCTCGCTTGACCAGAATCCGATCCTCAACCAGGGACGCGTTGAGAATCGGGAACTCCCGCAACGTCTGGGCCGCCGCCCAGGCAACGTACGCCGTATACGAGAATCCCGAGGTCGTCCGGAGGGCAGCCACTTCGCTCATATCCACATCGGCGACCGTGGTGACGTCGGCCGCCGTGCGCCGACTCAATGAGACCCGTTCCGCAATACGACGGCGGAGGCCGGTGAGCGGAATCACCTGGACGTTCTCCGCAGCCTCGACGGCTGGTGCTGCCTTTCCTTTGGCGGCAAAAACACGTACGTCCGCCTCGGTCACGAGACCGCCGGCCCCGGTCCCCACCACCTGGGAGATCTCCACGCCCAACTCCCGCGCGACCCGCCGCGCCGCCGGGGAAACGGGCTGACGCTTGCCCGGCGAAACGGACACCGCAGGGCCGGCGGTCTCGCTCGATGGAACGGGAAGCGGCGCAGCGACAGGGCGTGGCGCTTTCTTCAGCGCTTGCTCCAGGAGTGCTTCGATGTTCTCACCGGCCTCAGCCAGGATGGCCAGCGGCGTACCCACATCGGCTTCTTCCCCCGCGCCGAGGAGCACCTGCCTGAGGATCCCGGATTGCGGCGCCTGAAGCTCCACCTCCGCCTTGTCGCTCTCGATTGAAACGAGCGGCTCGCCTTCTTTGACCGCTTCCCCCTCTCTCTTCAGCCACTCAACGATCCGCCCCTGGGTCATGTCCTGGGAAAGCCGGGGCATGAGCACTGGCTGGGCCATCAGACGACTCCCTCGGTATTCAGGTGGGCCGCCTCATCGTTCGCTCGCCTTGCGGCGCGCCGGCTCGGGCGAGGCCAGATACTCCCCCTCGGGGTCGATCTGCTCCCGCAGGAGGCGGATTTGCTCCGATGTAGGCGGCTCGGTCTCCGGGATGCGGGAGGGCACGAGAAGTTCGAAGCCCGTCTGCTCTCGCACCTCCTCGATCGTCACTCCCGGGTGAAGGCTCTCCAGGCGCATCCGCTTCGAGACCGATTCAAACCCGAGGATGGCGAGGTCCGTGATGACCCGGCTGGGCCCCCCGCCCACGAGGCCAGCCCGCTTCCGGGAATCGCCCCCCTCCAGGAAACCCGGGGTG
>JBIOJT010000377.1:0-4239 GCA_044451055.1 Methylomirabilales bacterium (SeqCode) | reverse complement strand
GTGCAAGGGCGAGGGCCTTCCCCGCGAACGAAGCAGCGCGGGGAACGGTGTAGCCATTATTCCGCGCTGCGTAGTATGTCAGGATTCTCCTGGGCGCTGTGGGGAGTCACGCGGTGGAAGAAACGACAAAGAAGACGTTGATCCCATTCTTCGAGCCACGCAGCGTGGCGATCATCGGAGCGTCCGCCACCCCCGGCAAGGCCGGATACGAGGCGGTCCGAAACGTCCTGGCCAACGGATACCCCGGGAAGATCCATCTGGTGAACCCCAAGGGCGGTGAGATCCTGGGCCTGCCCGTCACACCCGCCATCTCCGCTCTTCCCGAAGGGGTGGACTTGGCAGTCGTCATCCTCCCCGCCGAAGGCACGCCGCATGCCCTGCGGGAGTGCGCCGCCAAGGGGATCCGGCACGTGGCTCTCATGGCTGGAGGATTCGCCGAGGTGGATGAGTCCGGAGCCCAGATCCAGGAAGAGCTGCTGGAGATCATCCGTGAGACGGGGATTCGCGTCCTGGGACCGAACATCTCAGGCCACACGTCAACGCCGCATTCCTACACGTCCGCCTTCTTCCCACTGGGCAAGATCCGTCGGGGAAGGGTCTCTGTCATCGCCCAGACGGGAAACTTTGCGACCCACACGATGAAGTATATCCTCAGCGGAGAACACTTCGGCGTCTGCCGGGTGATCGGCCTGGGCAACAAGGTGGACATCGACGAAACCGAAGCCCTGGAGTACCTGGCGGATGACCCGGAGACGAGCGCTATCGTGATCTACCTGGAGAGCTTCAAGCGGGCGCGGCGCTTCCTGGAGGTCGCGAGGGAAGTCACTCGGCGGAAGCCGGTCGTCATGCTCAAGAGCGGCACGACCGAGGCAGGCAAGCAGGCGGCCGTGGCACACACCGCGGCCATGGCCACGGAAGATCGCCTCGTGGACGGGATGCTCCGTCAGGCCGGCATCGTTCGAGTTTGGGAGTACACCCATCTGACCCTGGCGGCCAAGGCCCTCTCCATGCTGCCCCTGCCCCGGGGCAATCGCGTCAGCTTCCTGGCCCCATCCGGGGCCATGCTGGTCGCCTACACGGACCTGTGCGTCCGCCTGGGGTTGGAGGTGCCGTCCGTAAGCCCCGAGACAGTCCAGCGGCTCCAGGAGATCAGCCCCCCGTACATCCGGATGCGAAACCCGGTGGACATCTGGGCGTCGGCGACCGTCAGGGGAGTCGAGTTCGCCTACCGCGAGGGGATGGACGCCGTCTTGAAGGATCCGAATATCGACGCCGTCGTGCCGGTCCTGATGCTGACGAGGGAGATCGGCGTCCCACCGTTCGACTTCATCCTGGATTTGGTGAAGAAATATCCCGAGAAGCCGGTCCTCGTCAGCTTCAGCGGGGACAAGGACTGCATCGAGGAATGCAAGGCATTCCTCGAGCCCCGCGGGGTGCCGACCTTCCCGGAGATCGAGCAACCCTTTGAAGTCTTGTCCATTCTCGTGCGATGTCACCGGGCGTTGCGCCGGGCCCAATGATTCGTGCCAGGTCCTGATAGAGAGGTTCCCCGCTCAACGGTTTCCTCTCCTCCCCGCTTGCGCGATTTTCCGGAACATTTCTCCGCCCGATTTGAAAGGTGCGGGCGGATGTGCTATAGGGTGTGGCGCGCAACTTCTGTTCCTCGCCGCCCTTGTTGCGTGAGGGGGGCCAGGTGAAAGCGCTGACCGTGCTGTCGCAAGGGCACCCGGCACAGAGCCGTGATTCTGCGGCGGAAGATCTGAGGGCAAGCTTCCCGCACATGGAGGGGGACCGATGATCTGGAACGACGAGTTCGAGACGCTTCCACGCGAGGCGGTGGAGGCCCTCCAGCTCAAGCGCCTGAGAGACCTGGTGGACCGGGTGTATTCCACCGTGCCCTTCTACCGGCGCAAGCTGTCGGAGATCGGTTACAAGCCCGGTGACCTCCGCAAGCTGGACGACCTGTCCCGCCTCCCCTTCACCACCAAAGACGATCTCCGGGAGAACTATCCCTTCGGCCTCTTCGCCGTGCCGATGGAACGTGTCGTCCGGATCCACGCCTCCTCGGGCACGACAGGCAAGCCGACCGTGGTGGGCTACACGCGGCGGGATATCGACACGTGGTCCGAACTCATGGCCCGTACGCTATCCTGCGGTGGCACGACGAGTGGGGACATCGTCCACAACGCTTATGGCTACGGTCTGTTCACGGGCGGCCTGGGCGCCCACTACGGGGCCGAGAAGATCGGGGCCGCCGTGATCCCGATGTCCGGCGGGAACACCAAGCGGCAGATTCTGATCATGAAAGACTTCGGCTCCACCATCCTCCTCTGCACCCCCTCCTATGCGCTGAACATCGCGGAGGTCATGGCCGAGGAAGCGGTGGACCCATCCCAGCTCCGGCTGAAGTGCGGCCTGTTCGGAGCCGAGCCGTGGACGGAGGGGATGCGGCGGGAGATCGAGAAGAAGCTCCACATCAGCGCCCTGGACATCTACGGACTGTCCGAGGTCATCGGCCCCGGCGTCGCGTCGGAATGCATCGAAGAGAAGCATGGGCTCCACGTCTTTGAGGATCACTTTATCCCGGAGGTCATCGATCCCGAGACCGGGAAGCCCCTCCCCCACGGCGTGGCGGGAGAACTGGTGTTCACCACCCTGACCAAGGAGGCGTTTCCCGTCCTGCGATACCGGACCCGGGACATCTCGCGTCTCATCCCCACCCCCTGTTCCTGCGGGCGCACACTGCTCCGGATGGAGCGGATCTCCGGCCGGACGGATGACATGCTGATCATCCGCGGCGTCAACGTCTTTCCCTCCCAGATCGAGTCGGTGCTCATGGCGGTGGAGGGGGTGGAGCCGCACTACCAACTGGTGGTCTCCCGCGAGGGCACCCTGGATGTCCTGGAGGTCCACGTCGAGGTCAACGAGTCGATCTTCACGGACGAGATCAAAGGGCTCGAGCAGCTGGCGAAACGGGTGGAGGAAGAGATCAAGGATCTGCTCGGGGTCTCCTGCAAGGTACGCCTCGTCGAGCCGAAGACGATCCAGCGAAGCGAGGGCAAGGCAAAGCGGGTCATCGACAAGCGGACGCTGTGACCGGGACAGGAGGGGCTGCCATGCGCGTGGAGCAGATTTCGATCTTCCTGGAGAACAAGTCGGGCCGCTTGGCCGAGGTGACGGGCGTCCTCGCCACCGCGGGCGTCAATATCCGCGCGCTGTCCCTGGCGGACACGGCCGACTTCGGCATCCTGCGCCTCATTGTGAACCAGACCGACCGGGCCAAGCAGGCGCTCAAGGACCATGGGTTCACCATCGGAAAGACGGAGGTCGTCGCCCTGGAGGTGCCCGACCGGCCCGGCGGGCTGGCCGAGATCCTGCGGATCCTAGGCGCGGCGGGGATCAACGTGGAGTACATGTACGCCTTCGTCCAGCGCTCAGGGGCCAACGCCATCGTCATCTTCCGGTTTGACGAGCTGGACAAGGCCATCCAGGTCCTCACCGGCGCCGGCGTTCGCGTCCTCCGCGGGGAGGAACTCTACGCCCTGTAAGGCTTCCGATCTGTCGGTCGTCGGTCGCCGTGGAGCAAGCACCCACCGCCCGGTCTTGTGCAGTCAGATCCTGACTCGATACCGGCGCCGGTCAGGCAACCTCTCTTGCAAACCTGATCACTGGGACAGTGATCGTGTGTGCCCTTCGCAGGCGTTTCATATTTCCTAGAACCGCCGCAATCGACTGTCCAACATCCGCCTTGACGACCTTCTCCCCACACTGCGGACACACGCCTGGGGTACCCCCTCAATGACAATCAGCTTGCCTTTGATCCAGAAGTCTTGCTTGACGTGTTTCTCCTCCATCCGCTCGCCGCAGATGTGGCATTCTCCGTAATCGTACATACGTCTCTCCCCCCTGTGTGCTGTCATTCGACCAGGTATGTTGTGATCAAGAGAAGTTTACCTGTGGCTTTGATCCGGCAGATGATTGCGACTCGGCGCCCGTCAATTGCAGAGCCGACGATCTCGTAGCGTGTTCCGCGAGGGTCCCGCGTGAACCGCCGCCTGATCTTCCCTTCAGATATTACCCTCTCGATGTCGGCCAACATCAAATCATCGTTGGCCATCTCCTCAAAGAAATGAGGGAAGGTGAACTCGTACTCCTGGCTCCGAACCTTCTCTCGGATAGTGTCAATAACGGCCAAGAGTTTTCCTCCGTCTCCAACTTATCCTTTGCTACCTTCTATGT
>JBIOJT010000376.1:0-4241 GCA_044451055.1 Methylomirabilales bacterium (SeqCode) | reverse complement strand
TCCCCCGGACTGTGCGGTCCGGGAGGGACTGTCGCCTATTTTACGCACCGCACAGTAAGCCTCGGCTTCCTTTTCCGATCGATAGGTCTTTCCCGCCGGAAGATGACCTCAACCATCACATGGCAGCAGGAGTGCCGGTCGGGAGCGCCAGGTCTGGCAAGATCAGGCTGAGATATCAATGGGGCACGTCCCCGCGTGAGGAATGCCTGCCAAGTCCAGCGGGGTGATGGCGCGGCTGAGCCGCTCAAGAATTCTCGGACGACTCTACGAGGAGAAGGCCGAGGGAGAGTAGTGCGGGCCAGTCGAGAGCGGTGAACCGGACACCGTGGCCGATCGACTCTCCTGGTTTCCAGATCTCCGGCGGCTCCACCCAGACCACAGCCCCGTCCACCGTCAGTCGGTCCATGGGAGCATGAAGCGTGACCTCCACCGCCGTGCCGGGGGGCAGAAGCCGCGGGAGGCGGAGAAAGAGGCCGCCTCGATTCACATTTCCCGTCCGTCCCTGGAGCGGCGGCCCAGCCGGGTTCTTCGGATGACAAGTGATGGGGACATCCAAGGGCAGGCGGACCCCGGCGTGTCGTATGATGGTCAGGGGATGGAGCGTCTCCCGAAGGGCCTGGACTTGATCTGGAGCAATCTTGGTGAAGGCCAGACCGTGAACCAGGCCGCCCCCCTCCGGAACGCGTCCGCCGTTCCAGACAACCTGCGCCTCCGCCTCGAGAATCCCCTGGGTCGCCTTGAGGCGGAGTCGGAGCGTGGTCAGGGGACGCAGGCGCTCAGAGAGTTCCACGGTGGCGCCGCCCTCGCTCAGGGAGCGGGTCCAGCCCGCCCCCCTGGTGGCGGAAGCGTGAGCGAGCGCCGTATAAAGGAAGGGGACATGGATCTCGAACCGAGGAAATCGTCGTCGCGCCAATACTTCTGGCATGGGTAGGCCTCCAAGGGCGCTGCAGAATACGATGCCTATGGTGAAATCTGCAAGACGAATCTCCTAGCAGGCTGCGGAAAAACCCGCTTCGAAGAGCGTATCAGGGCCCTCGGAGCGGGTGAGAACTCGAGAGAGACCCGATGAGCGGACTGAGTGCACCTCCCATCGCCCGATCGAGGCCCCACTGGGGCCGGCATCGGGTGCGGGCAGCGGATGGCACCCACGTCATGCCCAAACCTCCATGAGGTTTCGCATCCGGACCAGGCTGTAGACCGCCGTGCTGAAGGTGAACAGCCACCCGATCCTCCCGATCCCCCGGTGGCGGAGCTTGCGCAGCAACCCAACGGTCTTCAGCCACCCGAAGATCTCCTCCACCTGCTTCCGCTGGCTCACCCCATACCCAGGGTGGCGGGTGGTGCGGCCGTCGATGGCACTGGCGCCGCGGCGGTCGAGGTTCTGGGCGACATGCGGCGCGATCTGGAGCGGCCGGCAAGCCGCCACGAAGGCGGCTGTGTCGGACGCCTTGTCGGCGCCGAGGGTCACCCGGTGGTCGCCCGGGAGGGCGGTGGCCAGGGCGAGAGCGGCCTCCCGTTCGGCGGTCCCGCTGGCCCGGGTTACGCGTGTCCGCACCACGAGGCCATGGCGGTTCTCCATGAGGACGTGGCCCGGGTAGGCGAGCTTGGCCGGTTGCCCCGGCGCCTTCTTCGCGAGACGGGCGTCAGGATCGGTGGTCGAGGCGTGCGTGGCGTTCCGCCGGATCTCGCCCCGGAAGTCCACGGTGGGATTCCCCGGATCGTCGTCGGGTGGGGGCGCGGCACCGTCCTTCGGCTGGAAGCTCTTCTGGCCCGCCCAGGCCTCCAGGAGGGTCCCGTCCACGGTGAAGTGCTCGGCGGAGAGGAGGCCCTGCGCCTTGGCCTGCGCGAGGACCGCGTCGAAGAAGGCCTGGGCAACATCCCCGGCGAGGAGACGGTCCCGGTTCTTCGTGAAGACGGTGGCATCCCACACGGGGTCATCCATGTTCAGGCCGACGAACCAGCGGCAGAGGAGGTTGTAGTCGAGCTGCTGCATGAGCTGCCGCTCGCTCCGCACGGTGAAGAGCCCCTGGAGCAAGAGGGCCGGAGGAGCTGCTCGGGCGGGATCGAGGGGCGACCGGTATGCGAATAGAGCCAGGCGAAGCGCGGGGACAGATCCTCCAGCGCCTGGTCCACCATCGCTCGGATCGGGCGCAGCGGGTGGTCCTGCGGGACTCGCTGTTCGGGAGAGGTATAGCTCCACATGCTGCCCTGCTGGGTATCGTCGCCGCGCATCGTCTCCTCCTCCCTGAAGGTCAGTTCTTCGAGGCGCATTGTAGCGGAGAGGGTGCTCTAGTGGGCGACAAACTCATGAGTTTTTCAGCATCCTGCTAAGGGCGGCTCACACTTTCCGACGCATACATGAAGAGCCTTGCGACCGGTGGCGAAGAGGCTGCTGCCGCCGGGGCGCCGGACGCCCGACCCGGGCCCCAGCATTTGGCAGTACGCGCCCCTGCTGCCAGTCCGGGCCGCGGAGTACTGCCCCAGCTTGGGTGAGGGAGGGACTCTGCTGGTGGAACTGCCGCGGTTGGTGGTTGAAGAATCCAAGGGACCTGCCTTCCCGGTCGACGATTCCTCCATGCTCGAGGCTCAGCAGATCCCTTCCGCCGAAGGCCTGTTTGGGGAGCCGTCCTCAGCGGCGGCCCTTGCGGCCCTCGTCGTCGCCTGCCGCAATTCACGATTGGAGATCGGCTCGGAGGTGGTCCCCGTCGCCACGTCGTCTGGGCTCAAGGACATGGAGGGAGCATCGCGCTGGCATGGTCCGGTCCCGGCGATCGAGCCAACCCGGGAGGCTCTTGAAAAGGTTCTCGATTCAGCCTGAGTCTTTCCGAGGAACCGGGTTCAGCGAGGGAAGGCGGCGAGCAGGGCACGCTGAGCGGTGAGGTCGCCTTCGGGTCGGAAGGTCTCGTAGACCGCCAGCCGGTCGAGGAGGCCGGTGTAGCGCTGGCGGAGCTTCTCGGGTAGTTCGTCGGGCGTTCCCACGATGGCGAAGGCATCCAGCATCTCATCGGTGACGAGGGCCGCCATCCCCTCCCAATCTCCCTGGATGGACTTGCGCGTCAGGTCTCTCGCCACCTGTCCCCACCCGTGGCACTCCAGGATGACTCGGTAATTCGGCGTGGACGCATAGAAACCGATCTGGGTCTTGACGCTTCGCCTGGCGGCCTCCATCTGGGCCGACTCGGTTCCGGCGACGATGAGGACGGAGCTTGCCAGGCAAATATCTGCCCGCTTCCGCCCAGCGGCCTGAAGGCCTTCCTCCACCTTGGGCAGCACGACATCCCGCAGGTACTTGACCGAATGGAACGGATGGATCTGAAAACCATCGCAGAGTTCCCCCGCCAGACGGCACATGTACGGCTGGACGCCGGCGATATGGATCGGGATCTTGGGGTTGGGGATGGGTCCCGGGTTGAAGAAGGGGGTCATCAAGGTATGCGAATAAAACTCGCCACGGTAGTTCAAGGGCGTCCCGTGCTGCCAGCAGTCCCAGATGGCGCGGAGGGCCAGGATGTAGTCGCGTAGACGGGGGCCGGGAGAATCCCAGGTGAGTCCGTAGCGCCGCTCGATGTGGCCCTTGACCTGCGTACCCAGTCCGAGAAGGAAACGCCCCTGAGACAGGAAGGCCAGATCCCAGGACAGATGCGCCGTGACGATGGGGCTCCGGCCGAAGGCCACGGCGATGCTCGTCCCCAGCGTGAGGCGCGTCGTGTGCTCAGCCGCCAGAATCAGGGGCAGAAATGCATCGTGCTGCGTCTCGGAGGCCCAGGCTCCGTCGAAGCCCATGGCCTCGGCCCGCTTCGCCTGCTCGGCCACCCCCGACAATTGTCCCCCCAAGCCACGTCGAGTTTCATGCACCCTCACTCCAGCCCATATTCTCTCCACCGCCGGTCCACGAGTCGCTTGGTGGCCGGATCCATCACGATCTGATCGGGCCAGGGGCGGGTGAAACCCTCCTCGGGCCACTTCCGGGTGGCATCTATGCCCATCTTAGAACCGTACTTGGGCAGACGGCTGGCGTGATCCAGCGTCTCCACCGGTCCCAGGACGAATTCGATGTCCCGCTGGGGATCGATGTGGTTCAGTGCCTTCCAGGCCACCTCGGAGCAGTCGCGGACGTTGACGTCCCGATCCATGACCACGATGACCTTGCTGACCATGGCCTGCCCCAGCCCCCACAGCGCGTGCATAACCTTGCGGGCGTGGCCGGGGTACTGCTTGTCGATACTCACCAGGACCAGATT
>JBIOJT010000375.1:0-4247 GCA_044451055.1 Methylomirabilales bacterium (SeqCode) | reverse complement strand
ATCTGGGCCCGCCCGATCTCCCGCCCGTCCGGGGTCGCGCCGGAGTTCAACGACATGTTCTGCGCCTTGAAGGGCGCCACGCGAAGACCACGGCGGACGAGCAGCCGGCACAGGCCGGTCACCAGGAGGCTCTTTCCCGCGAACGACGCGGTCCCCTGGACCATGAGGGCTCGCCTGTTCATCGGGTCACGCCCCGCGCGGCCCGGCACGCCTCGACGAAGTGAAACGGGATGCTCGGCTGGCTGCCGAAGTGCTGGTGGACGTAGGTGGCCAGGACGTTTCTCCGGCGATACCCTTCGGCTCGCCAGGAATCCCCTGGCGCTTCCGCGATGGCCAGGACCCGTTCGATGGAAGATGGCATCGGGCTCATGCGCGAGCGGTGGAACTCGTGACCGCGCGCCTGCGCGCCCCGCGGCCCCAGGCAGCAGTCCTTCTCGATGCGCACCCGGACGTAGTGGAGCGTGAGGCCCGCCTGGGGAAAGATCGCCTGGACCGGGAACCACCCGACCATGGGATGCCAGCGCCCCTCAGGGTCCTGGATCGCCTCGGTGAGGTACATGAAGCCGCCGCACTCCGCGTACACCGGCAGTCCGGCCGCCGCGTGCGCCCGGACGTCCTCCCGCATGGAGACATTGGCGGCGAGGCTGGCCGCGTGAAGCTCGGGATAGCCGCCGCCGAGGTACAACCCGTCCAGACTCTCCGGCAGCCTCGCATCCCGAAGGGGACTGAACGGCACCAGCTCCGCCCCCTCGGCCTCCAGCCGCGCCAGGTTCTCGGCATAGTAGAAGCAGAATGCCTCGTCCCGCGCGACGCCGACCCGGCAGCGCAATCCCTGGAACGTGTGGCGGGCAGGCGGCGCGGTGGGTGCATCCGCCAGGTGCTTGAGGTTGAGCACCCGCTCCACGTCCACGTGCGCCTCCACGAGGTCAGCCAGCCTGGTCACGTGTTCTAGAGTGAGGATTCCTGCTTCAGCAGTGAGAAGGCCGAGGTGCCTCTCGGGGATCCGGACGGCCTGCTCCCACGGGATCGTGCCCAGGACGGGGCTCCTGCATGATGCCGTCGCCGCGTCCCGCAGCCAGCTCGCGTGGCGCGCTCCACCCACCCGGTTGAACACGACTCCGGCCAGCCGGAGGCGTGGGTCGAATGCCTCGAACCCCAGGAGCGTGGCAGCCGCCGAGCGGACGGCGGCCGAGGCATCCACGACCAGGAGGACCGGCAGGCGCAGCCACCGGGCGATCTCTGCGCTGCTGCCCCGATCGCTTCCCCCGTCCAGACCGTCGAAGAGGCCCATCACCCCCTCGATCAACGCCACGTCGGCGTCGGCGACATGGCGGGCGAAGATTCCCCGGACCTCCTCCTCCGAAAGCAGCCAGCCGTCCAAATTGTGGGAAGGGCGTCCCGTCACTGCCGCGTGCAGGCCGGCATCGATGAAGTCCGGCCCGACCTTGAAGCCCTGGACACGAAGCCCCCGACGGCGGAGGGCCGCCATGAGCCCCAGGGTCACGGTCGTCTTTCCCGCGCCGCTGGCCGCACCCCCAACCAGGAGACCGAACATCACTCGCCGCACCCTGAAAAAGAACGCCCCACTCCGCCTCTGACGGAATGGGGCTCCAGAATCCAACAGTCCTGACGTTCGAGTGAGGGACCGATAGATGATGGGGCGCCCTTCCCCGCGGAAGGATCAGCACACCCGAAAAGCTGAGCAGGTTTCCTGGCTCGCGGCTCGGCTTACTCTCTGCGCCTTCCCGTCCCCCGCCGTGCGGGACAGTGGCCTGTGCAGATTTCAACGCCGCTCACAGTTGCGGGGCAGCAATGGACTTTCCCTCGCCTCCCGCTCCATGAAACGGGTGCGAGGAATCACCATTTTCCCTTGGGGGTCCCCCGGTCGGGGACGACTCAGCCTCGCCTATTCAGTTGTCCGAGACCATCCTCCTCGAGCCGCAGGCAAGCTCGATCAGGTTCCATGCGACAGCAGGGCGATATGTATTCGAACCGCGATCGGAAGTCAAGCCCTTTCGTCGGCACTGAGGCATGGGCACTCGACAGGTGGCCGCGCGAACGCTCGGCCTCCAAAAACAACGAGGGCATCTCGATGTGAGATGCCCTCGTGTCGGCATGTTGTGTCTCGTGGAGAAGAACTACATCGCCTTCTTCTCCTCTTTCTTCTCTTCCTTCATCTCGCCCTTCTTCGCGCCCTTCTTCATGGCCTTCTTTGTGGTCTTCTTGGTACCCTTCTTTTTCTCGGCCTTCTCCGCCTTCTTCTCAGGCATGGCCGGAGCAGCCGGAGTCGCCGGGGTAGCCGGGGTGCCCTGCGCGAACGCGTAGCCGGAGAAGGACACCGCGACAACCGCTGCTAGGAGCAATGTGGCGAACTTCTTCATCTCTCACTCACCCCCTTTCGGATTGACATTCGGCAACTAGAACCTGTAGCTATCATGCCCAAAACCCCTTAAGAAAAAGCAATGTGTATGCCAAGATGAATATACGTGTCGATATTTCAAACCAGGTATTTTCAATTAGTTAGGATGCTTTCGGACCCCGCCTTTCCTCGGCTGGGCACCGCGACCTCTCGTCGAATGCATCCTTTGGGTTGATCATACACCATTTCGGGCACTGCATATCTTCCTCCGATCACCCCGTCGAATGCGTTCCCTTCATCCGCTTCTTCAGACGGTTTGCCGCCTCCAGTAATTCAGTCGCATGCTGCAGTGGGGTCCCCGACCGGCTGAGACCTCCGAGCATGCGTGCAAGTTCCTGGGCCCGTTCAGCCGTGGGAAGCATCTGCACCGAGGTCTGCGTCCGATCCCGCAGGCTCCGCTTCGCCACGACCACGTGGTGATCGGCAAAACAGGCGATCTGCGGCAGATGGGTGACGCACAGTACCTGGCGCCCGCGCGAGACCGCCGTGAGCTTCCGCCCGACCATCTCCGCCGTATTGCCGCCGATCCCCGCGTCCACCTCGTCAAAGATGAGGGTGGGTGTCTGGTCCGCCGCGGCCAGGATCACGCGGATCGCCAGCATGGTCCGAGACAGCTCGCCGCCCGAGGCGATCTTGTGCAGCGGCTTCAGGGGTTCGCCGGGGTTGGGGGAGATCAGGAACTCCACCTCGTCCGTCCCATGCGGGCCGAGCGCCTCCTCTCCCGAGTCCGCCGAGGTCACCCGCACCTCGAAGGCCGCCCTGGCCATGCCCAGTTCGTGGATCTCTGCCAGGATTGCCTGTTGCAGCTTGGGGGCAGCGCGTCGGCGCGCGGTCGAGAGCCGCTCGGCTCGGCTGGCGAGGTCCCGCCGGGACGCCGTCAGCATCTGCTCCAGTTCGCCCATCCGGGTCTCCGAGTGCTCCAGCGTCTTGAGGTCCGCGTGCACGCGCGCGAGATGCTCCAGGATCTCGCCGACCGTGCCGCCGTACTTCCGTTTGAGCTTGCCGATCTCGTGAAGCCTGGTCTCGATGGCCTCCAGCCGCTCTGGGTCGAACTCGATCCGGGCCCGGTAGTCGCGCAGCCCCCGGGCCGCCTCCCGCAGGTGGACGGCCCCGGTCTCCAGGGCCTCCAGGACCTCGCCGAGGCGCGGGTCAATGCCCGCGGCCTCGCGCACCCGCGCCCCCGCCGCGGAGAGAAGCGTCAGCACCGCTTCGTCGGATTCCTCCAGCGTGCCGTAGGCCTGCTCCACCGCCGCGAAGAGACGCTCGTGGTTGCTGAGGATGGCGTGCTCGGTGCTGAGGGACTCCTCCTCCCCGATGGTGAGGCGTGCCGCCTCGATCTCGCGTCGCTGGAACTCCAAAAGGTCCTGGCGCTGGGCCCGTTCGCGCTCTGCCAGGAGCAACGCCTCTCGCTCGCGCCGCAATGCCTGCCAGGCCCCGTGGCGGTCGCGGTAGGCGCGGACCTCGTCCGTGGTACCGGCGTAGCCGTCCAGGAGGTCCCGGTGCCGGCGAGGATCGAGGAGCAGCTGTCCGGGATGCTGCCCGTGAATGTCCACCAGGCACTCGCCCAGCACCCGGAGCGTGGCCACCGCCGTGAGCCGTCCGTTGGCGTACGCCCTGGTCCGTCCGTCCCGAAAGAGCTGGCGGCGGAGGATCAGTGGCTCGCCCGGCTCCACGGCGACCCCCTCGGCCCCCAGCAGCTCCGTCACCCGCGATCCCGGACCGGGATCGAAGGCGGCCTCCACCGCCGCCTCCTCCGCCCCGGACCGCAGGAGGTTCTCGCTGCCCCGGGCCCCCAGGACCAGTTGCAGGGCGTCGATCAGGATGGACT
>JBIOJT010000374.1:0-4253 GCA_044451055.1 Methylomirabilales bacterium (SeqCode) | reverse complement strand
CCGGCCTGCCCTTGGTGGAGGCGGCGGCGGTGATCCGCGAGATCCGAAACGCAGAAGATGCCACGGCCCTGCGCCGGGTCGGGAGGACAGCGCACGCAGGCCTGGGGAAACGGGTGGCCGTGGTGGGGTCCGGCGTGGCGGGCCTCACGTGCGCCCATGACCTCGCGCTCCTCGGCTATCAGGTGACGGTCTACGAGAAGCAGGCGCTCCCGGGCGGAATGCTCATGCTCGGCGTCCCCAAGTACCGCCTCCCCAGGGACCTCGTGCGGGCAGAGATCCAGGCCGTCCTGGATCTGGGCGTCGAGCTGAAGACCAACGCAGCCATCGGTCGGGACTTCTCCCTGGCCGATCTGCGGACCCAAGGGTTCGGGGCGGTCCTCCTGGCCATTGGATGCCACAAGGGGCGCGGCCTCCCCATCCAGGGGACGGAGTTGGACGGCGTCTTCCGGGCGGTGGAGTTCCTGCTGAACGTCAACCTGGGCTTCAAGGTGGACCTGGGCCAACGGGTGATCGTCGTGGGAGGGGGCGATGTGGCCATGGACGCGGCCCGCACGGCGGCCCGCGAGGTGGCCGAGGCCGAAGTCCGGACCGCCCTGGACGCCGCCCGGGCCGCGCTGCGGCAACCCGATGTGGACCCGATCGCGGCGATGCGCGAAGCCATGGATGTCGCCCGCGAGGCCGTGCGCACCGGCGCCCGGGAGGTCCGGGTGGTTTGCCTGGAATCATGGGAGGAAATGCCGGCCTCGCGCTTCGAGATCGAGGAAGCCCTGGCGGAGGGCCTGACCATCCATCCTCGATTGGGCCCCAAGCGCATCGTGGGACGGGACGGCAAGGTGGCCGGCCTCGAGATGATCCAGGTGGCTCGCGTGTTCGACGAGCAGCGCCGTTTCAGCCCGCAGTTCTTCGAGGGGAGCGAGCAGGTGATGGCCGCGGATTCGGTGATCCTGGCGACCGGGCAGGCGGCGGACCTGGAGTTTCTCACCCCCGCGGACGGTGTGGCGGTGACTTCTCGGGGCACCCTTCAAGTGAATTCCGAGACGCTGGCGACTACGGCCCCCGGGATCTACGCCGGGGGGGATGTGGCGTTCGGCCCCCGCATCTTCATCGAGGGGGTGGCCAATGGGCACCGGGCCGCGCGATCCATCCACGAATACCTGAGTGGCCAGCGCCTGACCCGCTCGGTCGAATCGACCTGGGTGCGACTGGACCACGAGCGACAGGCCCTCCCGGGACCACCCGATCAGGGTCCACGCCTTCCCCGCGTCTATCCGGGATACCGTGCGACCGTGCGACAGGAGCCACCCGCGCTTCCCATAGACCGCCGAATCGGCATCGCCGAAGTGGAGCTCAAGTACCCGGACGAGGTCGCCCAAGCCCAAGCCCGTCGTTGTGTCCGATGCGCGATCCATACCATCTTTGACGCGACCCAGTGCATCCTCTGCGGCGGCTGCGTGGATGTGTGCCCGGAGTATTGCTTGCGGATGGTCCCCCTGAACCGAGTGGAGGGAGACGAGGCGATGGCGCGCCTCGCCAGCACCCTCACCGGCACCACTCCCTCTTCCGCCCCCGCGGAACCAGTGACCATCATGATCATGGATGCCACCCGGTGCATCCGTTGCGCCCTGTGTGCCATCCGGTGCCCCACGGGTGCCATCAGCATGGAGGCCTTCCGTTATGCCGACACCTGGATCCCCGCCTGAATCGCCCGGCGCGGACGGATCGCGCATCTCTCGTCGAGTCCTGCTCGGCACTGGATGGTGCGGGTTCCTCATTTCCACGTTGGGGCCGGCCCTGGCCAACGTGCGGTATCTCTTTCCCAACGTCGTATATGAGGGCCCCACCCGGTTCAAGGTGGGGCGACCGGAAGAATATCCCGTCGGGTCGGCGACGTTCCTGGAGGAGCAGCGCCTCTTCATCCTCCACGAGCCGGACGGCTTCCGAGCCCTCTCGGCCATCTGCACGCACCTCCGGTGCACCGTCGGGCCATTCGTGCCGCCCGACGCGCAATGGAAGGAGACCCACTCGCGCTGTCCCTGCCACGGGAGCGTCTTCGCCAAGGACGGGCGGGTACTCCAGGGTCCGGCTCCTCGGTCGCTGGATTTTTACCGAGTGAGCCTGGCCCCAGACGGCCGACTCCTGGTGGAGACCGTTGCCATTGTGGGCGGGGATTACGTCCTGAAAGTCTGAGGTCGCATGCAAGGGGGAAGCGGAAATGCCGGGTGATCGGAGCACAAGCACGCTGGCGGTATGGATCATGGGGACGCGGATCTGGCGATCTGTCTTCCGAAATGACTACCCGGAGACGGACCTGGGCCGGATGTCCACCATGGTCACGAATTTCTTCCTGCATTTGCTGCCCGCCAAGATCAATCGCAACAGCCTGCGCCTGACCTACACCTTGGCCCTCGGGATGGTGGCCCTGTTCCTGATGGGCATTCTGTTCGTGTCGGGTTTCCTGCTGATGTTCTTCTACATCCCTTCGACGGGGTGGGCCTACCAGAGCATGAAGGATCTCCAGTTCGCCGTCTCCTTTGGCCCGCTGCTGCGGAACATGCACCGCTGGTCGGCTCACGGCATGGTGGCCCTGGTGTTCCTGCACATGTGCCGCGTCTTCTACACCGCCTCGTACCGTGCCCCCCGCGAGTTCAACTGGGTCCTCGGGGTCCTGCTGTGGGGGCTGACTCTCTTCTTGAGTTTCACCGGCTACCTCCTTCCCTGGGATCAGCTCGCCTTCTGGGCCATCACGGTTGGCACCAGCATCGCCAGCTATCCTCCCTGGATCGGGGAAACCATCCGAGTCCTCATGTTGGGAGGTCACACCGTCGGACAAGGGGCCCTCCTCCGCTTCTACGTCCTGCACGTGGCGGTGCTGCCGGCCGTCCTCGGACTCCTGGTCGCGATCCACTTCTGGCGGATCCGGAAGGACGGCGGCCTGTCGCGCCCCGCCGGCGCAATGGCCGACTCGGGTAACGGTCGTCCCTTCTCCCCAGGCCCGGTCAAGACCTATGCCCTGATGGAGATGGTCCGTGGAGCCTCCACCATGGTAGGGGCTCAGGCGCCCGAGGAGGAAGTTCCGTCCTGGCCCCATCTCTTGTTCCGGCTCGTCGTCCTCTTTGGGGTCGTGCTGGCGGTGGTCATGTACCTGGGCGTCTTCTTCAATGCCCCGCTGGAGGAACTGGCGAACTTCACCCATCCTCCCAATCCGGCCAAGGCCCCGTGGTATTTCCTCGGCCTGCAGGAGTTGGTGAGCTACTCGGCCCTGGTGGGCGGCGTGGTGGTCCCGGGTCTCCTGATCTTGGGGCTCATGAGCATCCCCTACGTGGACCGAGAGCCCGAGGGCGATGGGATCTGGTTCACCTCGGCCCGGGGCAAGCGGCTCACCCTGTGGTCCGTCCTGGCGACGGCGCCGTTCACCGCCCTCCTGATCTTCCTCAACGCCCGCGTGGGGGTCCGCCATGTGTTCCCCAACACTCCCCAGGTGCTGGCGGATCTCTTGAATCCGGCGACGCTCCTCCTGGTCGGCATCGCTGCGTTCTCCGTCCTGGTGGGACGGCGCACGGGATCGCGCCGGATGGCGGCCATCGCCCTGTTTTCTTGCTTCCTGTCGGCGTACGTCTTGTTGATGGTCATCGGAACGTTCTTCCGGGGCCCCAATTGGGGCTGGGTCTGGCCGTGGTGAGCGGGGGATCCACATGAGCCGGCGTTGGCTCTGGGCTTTTGCCATCCTTGGCCTCCTGAACGGGCTGCTGTTCCTCACCGCATTGTGGCGGGATTACGACCGTGAATGGAAACGGTACCAGAAGGCTTTCTTCGCCTTGGAGGGGCGGAAGGCCAGCACGGCCCGCGAGGAGGAAGCGGTGCGGGGACGCCGGTACGAGCTGGTCCAGATTCCCGTGGCCGGGACCAACCGCATGGATCGATGCATCACCTGTCACATGGGAGTGGAGGATCCCCGTTTCGCCGATGCGCCGCAGCCCTTTCGGACTCATCCCCAGATCCCGCAGCACCCGTTCGAGAAGTTCGGCTGTACCGTCTGTCATGGCGGGCAGGACATGGCCACGACCATCAGGGACGCCCACGGCCGCGTCCCCTTCTGGGACGAGCCGCTCCTGGAGGGCGAGTACCGGCAATCCTCCTGCGGCGGCTGCCACCTGGGGACAGATGTGCCCGGCGCCCCCGTTCTGGCCCTGGGGCGCCAGCTCTTTCTCCAGCGGGGCTGCCTGGCGTGCCATCGGATCCGGGGGGTGGGAGGG
>JBIOJT010000373.1:0-4255 GCA_044451055.1 Methylomirabilales bacterium (SeqCode) | reverse complement strand
GGGCGGAACTGCGGGGAGGATCATCACTGAGAAATCACCCTTGACGGCCGGTCTTCCATATCAGAACCTACGTCCCCCTTCCACTTTTTCTCTCCAGATAGGCTCAGCCTACCCTCGCACGTTCAGTGTCCTCCTCTACCCCCCAATAGACCATCAGGCCTTGGCGCCGTGGCGCCGTGGCGGTTGATACTGTCGGATCGGAGTTTCCGATCCGGCAACTTGCGGCGGCAGGATCCTCAGAGAGCGTTCTGCACCTTGGTCCCGTCAGGGCTGCCCAACCCCGTGCAGGGGTCCCAGCCAGGGCCGGCATGGAAGGCGCCGTTGCTCCCATTGGTGATGTCATGGAAGGCACCGGCGTTGCTATAGAGGCGCGGGTTGATGTAGCCCACCGGGTGTCCCTTGTGCTGGTTGACCAAAGCGATCAGACCGGCCCACAACGGGGCGACAGCACTGGTACCGCCGATGACGGTTTCGACACCGTCCACGCGAACGCGATAACCGGTAACCGGATCGGCGTCGCCTGAGACGTCGGGCACACCTCTTCCACCTCCAGGCTTGGGCGATGGCGGGACGTGTGCCCCGGCCTGCCAGGTCGGCAAGGCGAATGCCCCGCTGACTCCACCGCCGGTGGAGCCGCCGTTGGGCCCGTCGTTCCACACCACCTCGCTGCTGATCGAGGTTGCCGAGGCTACCACCCGGGTCCCGCCACAGGCCAGGGCGAAGGGACTCGAGGCCGGAAAGTCCACATGGTTCTGGCCGTCGTTGACCCCGTCGGCCGATCCATCGTCTCCCGCCGCGCAGCAAACGGTCACCCCCAGAGCCGCGGCAGCCTGGAAGGCCTGATTAAATGCCTGCATCGCCTGGGGGGTCCAGTTCGACTCGGGGCCGCCCCAACTGATGGAGATTACCGATGGCTTATTCTTGCTGTCGTGGACAGCGGTCGTGACGGCATCCAGGAAGCCCCGGTCGGTATTGGGGGCGAAATAGACGACGATACGCGCTCCGGGGGCCACCGCACCGGCCACCTCGATGTCGAGCATGACCTCCCCATCAGGGCCGTTCGGATCCCCGGTGGGGTTGTTTTTCCCGTGATCGACCGAGGCCGCCAAGACCTGGGGAGCCGGAGAGACCTTGATCTCGCTGAAGTAGGTGGCAAGGTCGGCTGGGCGGTAGCCGCCTCCCAACTCGATGATACCGATGCATTGGCCTGCGCCGTTGCCGCCGGTTGGGAAGTCATAGAGTTTCGCCAACTGGACCGGCGTGAACGACGTGCCCCCCGCGTGCCACTGGATGTTGCCGTGGCTTCCCTTGACGCGCAGATGGGGTTTGGCTTGGGGCCGGTCGTCGAGGCCGAACACCCCCTCCACGATGTCCTTGAGTTCGTCCGGCACCTGGACCGCTCCGGTGCGGCCCCGGTACGTGCCGCTTGGGTGCTCGTAGTTCTCCAGGCGAATGCCGAAAGCGGCGCTGAATTGAGCCACCGTTCCCGAGAGCACGACGCTGCGCCGACTGGCGCTCTTCTCCACGACCACGAGGCCGTTCGCCTTGGCGAAGGCTTCGACCTTGTCCATGTCGGCGGGGGCCGCCGCGTGGGCTGCTTCGAATTGTTCGCGCGTGAGAGGTTGCGGCCCACCTGCGGAACCAGGCCCGGCCTTGCTCATCTGATCGACCAGATCCTGCAGTTGCTTCCCGGCGCGGGAACGCACGCGGACAGTGACCTCGAGGCGCTCGTCGGCGTCGGCCGCGCCGACGGACCGAGAGCCGGGAAGGGGGGTGCGCTCACTGCCGGGAACCGGATTCTTCGGAGACGCCATGGCTTCCTCCTCTTAACGCTACCGTCCAGGGGATTCCATCGAGCATATTGCCGAACAGCCACGATTGGCACTCCTGCTCGGCTTCACGATAGTTGAATTGGAGGCCGACCCCCCTGGGCGGCCCCCTCCGCGGAGGGTCATGCCAGACTTCGATGCAGGCCGTTCGCGATGTGACACTCAAGGGTAGGTGAAGGGGATTGCCAGGAGGCGAGGAGACAGAGCGATCGGAATTTGGCTGTGGGCTGTGGCACGCCTGGAGATTTCGCAAGCTCGGTGTATGCCTGCGCAGCCACTTTGCCCTTCTCCACGCTAACCCTCGCAACATTGACAGGCGCGTCCTCCTAAAGGGAGAGCGTACCGCATCGCCCAATGAAATGTCAAGACTAGATCACTCCCCATTCTTTATCGTTATGATAATAAAGGAATCCGGCCATTTTCCCGATTGACCTTCCCCCCGGAAATTGGTCCAGTGCTAGAGTAAGATAGGACCCATTTCCGGAAGGAGGTAGGTCATGCCCAAGAAGCGCTTGCAGCCAGAAGAGATCATCTGGACGCTCCGCCACGCCGACGTCCTGACCCGCTTTGCGCGGGGGCTCACCCCTGCCACAGCCACGCGAGCGGTGTGGGCAACCCCGGCACTGCCCGGTGTGAGGCGGGGGACTTCCCCACGGGGTGGACTCCTGCGGAGTGCAGATTTTGCATCGCACGCTCTTTCGGACAATCGGCCCTGCCAACGGACAGGGTTGACTCGGGAGATGGTCCGTGATGAGGATGAGGCGCCCACCCGCCCAGGAGCGCGACGGAGCCAAGGCTCCCCGTACGTGTGGCACTCAGGGCGCTCCCGGCTCGGAGAGCGGTCCCTCCGGGGGCCGGTGAGCCCCGATGGCCGGAATCGTCGCTATTTTGTCCGAAAACGTCGCTAGTTTCCTCTTGCAGCCCTTTGGGGACCTACGCTATAGGCACGGGTACACTCGGTGATCCAGACTGCCGCGACCGGTTGTCGCCATCGATGCGCTCGCTGGAGGCGTCTGCCCGTGTCGGATCCTGGCTGGTGTCCCGCGCGCCTGCTGCTGGCGCTCCTCATTACGCTCCTGCTCCGCCCGGCCGCGGCGGCCGTCCTGCCCGAGGATGCCTCCAACTCATCCCAGGCCTTCCTGGCCCAGGCCCGTCCGCGTGACAAGACGCCCCCCGTTCTCACGCTGACGGAACCGGCTGACGGCACCATCGTCACGACGCCCACGATCGTGGTGCGCGGGACGGTAACGGATGAGCGTCCGGTCACGGTGCGGGTGGAAGGCCACCGGGTCCCGGTCACCGCGGGAGTCTTCGACACGGACGTCCCCCTGCATCGAGGGGAGAGTCACCTCGAGGTCGAGGCACAGGACACCGCGGGGAATCGCACAAGCCTGACGCGGACCGTGCAGTTCGAGGATCTGAGCCGGATTCAATCGCTGGTGGCGCCCCTCCTGGCGGTGGCCGGCCTGCCTGACCTGGCGCATCTCGCACTCGCGCCCGACGGGGCATGGCTCGTGACGGCCCCGCAGGCCGGGCGGATCTACCGCGTGTCCACCGATGGCAGCCCACCCCGCGTGCTCGCCGATCATCTGCGCCATCCCCTCGGGATCGCCGTGGCCGCGGACGGAACCCTCTACGTCGCCGAGCGGGACGCCGACCGGATCCTCCGCCTCGCGCCGGACGGGGCGAGGACGGTGGTCCTGGACCGCATGGAGGCCCCCCGGGGCCTCGCCCTGGGCGGCACCGGCGAGCTGTTCATCACGGCCACGCGCTGGCCGCGCACCGGCCGCGACGCGGACCGCGACGTTCACCGCGGAGTGGTTCTCCGGCTGGACCTCGCGACCGGCGCGGTGCAGGTCGTGGCCGATGGCCTGATCCGGCCGGAGGGGATCGTGGTTGCCCCGGATGGCACGCTCTGGGTCGCGGCCAGCGGGCGGCGCGGCGATCCGGCGCGGGATGCGCACCTGTATCAGATCGCGCCTCTAGGCAGGATCACTCCGCTCCCCGGACCGCGCCTCGTGCGCCCTCGTGGCCTCGCCCGCGATCAACTGGGGGACCTGTGGCTCACGGCCCGGAAGAAGCTCCCCGCACCCGGTACGGGTCACGAGGACGATGCCGATGACGACGGCACCGACGATGATGACGTGACGGACGAGGACCCTGGCCGTGGCGTTGTCCTCAAGGTCACCCCGGAAAGGACCTGGACCGATTTCGCGACGGGTCTGGACACACCGGCGGGCCTCGTCTTCGATCCGCACGGGGACCTCCTCGTGGTGGAGGTGAAGCTGGGGCGGATGCTTCGATTCCGCGCCCCGCCCACCCCCCAGGTCGCCGCGCCCGCGCCGACCAATGGCGCTTCGCTCTCCCTCGCGGGCACGGCCGAGCCTTCCGTCCAGGTCGTGGCCCGCGGCCCCGCCGGTGTGGGC
>JBIOJT010000372.1:0-4258 GCA_044451055.1 Methylomirabilales bacterium (SeqCode) | reverse complement strand
TCGGCTCGCAGAAGTACGCCGTGCACGTTCAGCTCGACCCCAACGCGCTGGCATCGCGAGGCATTGGGATCGATGACGTTCAGCAGGCCGTCGCCCAGGGCAACGTGAACCTTCCTACCGGAACGCTCTATGGCCCCTATCAGGCCTACAACGTGCAGGCCACGGGGCAGCTCACCAATGCCGCCGCCTATCGCCCATTGATCGTGGCCTACCGGAACGGCTCGCCCGTGCGTCTGCAGGATCTCGGCCAGGTGATTGACAGCGTCCAGACCGACAAGGTGGCCAGTTGGTACAACGGCGAGCGGGCCATCGTCCTGGCCATCCAGCGGCAGCCAGGGACGAACACCGTCGAGGTCGTGGACGCAATCCGGAAGCTGCTGCCCACCTTCCGGGCGCAGATTCCCGCATCAGTGAACCTCAACGTCCTGTACGACCGTTCGATCTCCATCCGCGACTCAGTCCATGACGTCGAATTCACCCTGTTCCTCGCCATCATCCTGGTTGTTCTCGTGATCTTCCTCTTCCTGCGGAACCTCTCGGCGACGATCATTCCGAGCCTGGCCTTGCCCATGTCGATCGTGGGCACGTTCGCGGCCATGTACCTGCTGGGATACACGGTTGACAACCTGTCCCTCATGGCCCTCACGCTGTCCGTCGGGTTCGTCGTGGACGATGCCATCGTCATGCTCGAGAACATCGTCCGGCATATGGAGGATGGGCGAAGCCGCATGGAGGCGGCCCGGGAGGGCTCCCGGGAGATCGGCTTCACCATCATTTCGATGACACTGTCCCTGGCGGCCGTCTTCATCCCGGTGTTCTTCATGGGGGGCGTGATCGGACGGCTGCTCCACGAGTTCGCGGCCACCATTGGGGCGGCGGTGTTGGTGTCCGGCTTCGTCTCCCTGACCCTCACGCCGATGGCCTGCAGCCGTTTCCTCCGGCCGCCCACCGAGTCACACGGCCGCCTCTACAAAGCCTCCGAACGGTTCTTCGATGGCATGCTCCGGTTGTATGAGTGGACCCTCAAGCGGGTGCTGCAGCATCCGCGGCTCACCATGGGCGTCCTCGCCCTCACCCTGGTGTTGACCGGATACTTCGTTCTGGTGATCCCGAAGGGATTCCTCCCCGATGAGGACACCGGGCAAATCTTCGTCTTCACGGAGGCAGCCCAGGATATTTCCTTCGACGCCATGAAGCAGAAGCAGTTAGAGGCGGCCGCGATCATCCAGAAGAGCCCCTATGTGGAAAATTTCATGTCGTCCATGGGCGCGACGAGCTTCAGCCCCTCGCCCAACACCGGGCGTATGTTCATCCGGCTCAAGCCCCGATCGCAGCGCCCGAGCGCCGGGGTGGTTATCCAGGAGCTCCGGCGGAAATTCGCCGCCCTTCCTGATATCAAGGTCTACCCTCAGATCCTGCCGACGATCCGCATCGGTGGACAGCTCACCAAGGCCCTCTACCAGTATACCCTGCAGGACGCTGACCTGAACGAGCTCTACCGGTGGGCACCCATTGTCTTTGACAATATGCGGACGCTGCCGGGCCTCCAGGATGTCAACACCGATCTCCAGATCACGAGCCCCCAGGCCATGGTGGAAATCGATCGGGACAAGGCTTCCACCTTAGGCGTCACCGCCCAGCAGATCGAGAACGCTTTGAATTACGCGTACGGCCAGCCCCAGGTCTCCACGATTTACACCCCATCCAACGAGTATTGGGTCATGATGGAACTTCTGCCGCGCTACCAGGCCCATCCGGCTGACCTCTCGCTGCTCTACATCCGCTCGGCGGGGGGACAGCTCGTGCCCTTGAATGCCGTGGCGCGGTTGCGGCGGGACGTGGGGCCCCTCACGGTCAACCACCTGGGACAGCTTCCGGCCGTGACAATCTCCTTCAACCTCAGGCCCGGCGTGGCATTGGGCGATGCCGTGGCGGCGATTCAGAAGCTTCAAGGCGACCTGCGCTTGCCCGCCACGCTGAGCACCAGCTTCCAGGGAACAGCGCAGGCCTTTGAGGCGTCCTTGCAGGGCCTGGGATTGCTGGTGCTGGCGGCCATCGTCGTGATCTATCTCGTCCTGGGGATCCTGTACGAAAGCTTCATCCACCCGATCACGATCCTCTCGGGTCTCCCCTCGGCCGGCGTGGGGGCGCTTCTCACGCTCCTGCTTTTCCGCCTGGAGCTGAATCTGTACGGCTTCGTCGGCATCATCATGCTGATCGGGATCGTGAAGAAGAATGCCATCATGATGATCGACTTCGCGCAGCAGGCGGAGGGGAGGGGGAAGAGTCCGGCGGACGCGATCTTCGAGGGATGCCTCCTTCGGTTCCGCCCCATCATGATGACCACGATGTCGGCGCTCATGGGCACACTGCCGATCGCCATCGGGTTCGGAGCCGGTGCGGATGCGCGCCGCCCCTTGGGGCTCGCCGTCGTCGGAGGCTTGATTCTCTCGCAGCTTCTGACGCTGTACATCACGCCGGTTACCTACATCTACCTCGAGGAATTCCGCGTGTGGGTGGGGAACCTCTTGCGGCGCAAGAAGAAGGATGGCGAGGCAATCGAGGCCGAATCATTGGAGGCCCCGAAATACAAGCCGGTGAGTGCAAGTCACGACTGACGGCGTCACACGCACGCTCGGCGCTCACACGGGTAGGTGGGGTCCCATCTCCTGACCAGGAGCCTGTGGCGAGTGACCGAGCGACTGCGCTGAATTCAAACGGCTGGCCTCCTGACACCGCCCATCATTTGCATCAGAGCGTCGGCATTCTTCCGTGAGATCGTCCTCCCTCCTGTGGCACCTCAAATTACTCAGCGGCGCGAAATGTAGGCTACACATTCGCTCGCGCCGCTTCGTTCGCGGGGAAGGCCCTGGCCCTCGCAGGGCACGTCGCAAGGTCTCGGCCCTCCCCGCGCACCCACGCCTTCGTCGCGGGTACCCGACCGAGAGGGGCGGGCCGCCGCCCCTCCCTTGTGTGTCGGCCTGAACCAGACCCTTCCAAAAGTATCCATTCTCCTTGAACCATGACTTTACGGGAACTTACCCGAGGCCGGCCATGATTGCCCGTGCCGTGGGAGGCATGCCAGGGGCTCTCTAAGAATTCCGCCCAGCGCTGCCCGATAGCCTCGACCCATCTGTTTTCCGACCTTTATCTTGACTACCCCCCCACTCAGGCCGCTCGGCACGGTGCATGCGTATCCCCTGGCTTGGACGCGCCAAGCTGGAGAGGCAGCTCATGACCACTGTAGCGAACGAGACGAAAGGGAAGCAGGCTCGCATCCTGGTCGTGGACGATGACCCACAGGTGCGCGGGACGGTTCTTCTTGGCCTCAGGAGCCGGGGGTACCAGGCCGAAGGGGCCGAGGATGGCCTCCAGGCGCTCCACCATCTTCAGCACGGGCAGTTCGACGTGGTCGTCACCGATCTCCAGATGCCCCGCCTGGATGGCCTGGCCCTCCTGCGAGAGATGCGCCGGAGGGGGTACTCGCAACCGGTCGTGATTCAAACGACCCTCTTGGATTCCTCCCTGGAGGTGGTACTCCGCCGCGTGGGAGCCTTCGGCGTGCTGATGAAAGGGGGCCCCTTCGGGGATCTCGTCCAGGCGGTGGATGAGGCCTATCGGGACCCCCCAGGAATGTCCGATCCGGTCCCCCTGAGGACTGGGCCGGGGTCTGGTGAGAATAGATGAGCCGGGCCTCCGGGACGCGCGTGCCACCGGGGGGTAATGCGAACCACACACAACAGATGAAGGGAGGTTACGAAAATGCACGGTCCAAGAATGCTACTGGCACTCATGGCTGCGACCAGCCTGGCCCTCGGCGCGGGGTTTGCGCTCGCTTCCTCGGACACCTCCAAGACGACTGAGGCGACCAAGCCGAACGCCAGCCGAATGGAAAAGACGTCCGAGATGCACCGTGTCCGAGGTGAGGTGACGGCGGTGGAACCCGGCGCCAAGACCATGGTGGTCAAGGCGATGGAAGGCAAGAAGGCGCTCGATGTGGGGGTGGACGTCACCGACAGGACCATCATCCGCCAGGGGAAGGCCAACAAGACGTTGGGCGACCTCAAGGTCGGAGACCGGGTGTGGATGAAGTATGAGAAGACCAGCGACAAGCTGGTGGCGGACTACATCCGGATTCTCAAACCCACCAAGATGGCCGCCAAGAGCAAGAGCTACTAGGCGGCCGCGGTCCCGGATCCGTGCATCAATGACCCCGCCCACACGGATCCGGGGCTCACACCCAGACAAGATGTCATTC
>JBIOJT010000371.1:0-4266 GCA_044451055.1 Methylomirabilales bacterium (SeqCode) | reverse complement strand
TTGTTCTGGATCGGCCATCACCCGGGGGAGCGCATCCGTGGCCTCCATGCGGGCCTTCACGCCGACGGCATCTGCCGCCGGTTGGGCCAGGGCCATCACCTCGCGAAGCGTGGCGGAAAGGTCCGTCGGCTGGAGTTCCGGCGGCCGGGGCCGCGCATACGTGAGAAGATCATTCACCAAACGCTCCAGCCGGGTGGCCTCAGTGGTGATCGTCTGCGTCATCTCCGTCTGGGTGGCGTCGCTTGCCCGCTTCTCCCCCAGGAACTGCGCTAGGCCCTTGATCGCCCCGAGCGGGTTCCGAATTTCATGGGCGAGTACGGCCGCCATCCCGCCCAAGGCAGCCAACCGCTCCTGCCGGGCTGCTTCCTCTTGGAGGGTGAGGTAGCGCCGGAGGGTGCGGATCTGCCAAACGCTGAGACCCAGCAGGACCAGGACGAGGACCCCGACGAATACTACTTGGGCCTGGGCCTGGTAGACGATCTGGTGGGCAGGCGCGGTGTGGAGGGCGAGGCGGAGGATGCGGAACCGAGGCTGGTTAGCGTCTGCTTTCACACCGGGCCCTCCTGACGGGACATGGAAGGGCATGGTCAATTCATAAACCTCTTCCCCGGTCCCCAGGGTGACCATCGTGCCGATGAGTTGCCCTGTCTCCCGGACGCTCAAGAAGGCGGCATCCTCCAGCGGGGTGCCCACCAGGCGGGGATTCGTGTGCGCGAGGATCTTCCCCTCCCGATCAATAATGGCGAGGAAAGCGACCTCACGCCTGCGTTGCTCGCTCACCAGACCCTCCAGGGCCGGGCCCTCCCAGGCGCTCCGAGCGCGCGCCTCCGCCGCCAGCTCCAAGCCGATGCTCACCCCTTGGTTCCGCAGGGTCTCGTCCGCCGTGCGGACCGCAGTGCGGTAGTTCAGGAGCGTCACCGCGACAAGACCGAGCGATAACAGGATAACCGCAGCGAGAAGGCTGCGTACCGGAGGTCGTCCCCGCAGTGTTCTCCGGGGTGAACTCAGCATGGAAGTTGTTCCTGGCCTCCGCCTCATGGGTTACTTCTGACATTCTACAGCAACCCGGGCGGAAACCACCAGTGATGGCTGATTGAAGCGGCAGTCCGTAGCGGTCCTCAAGTCCTTTGTATGGCAAACCGTTTGAGTGACAGGGATTCGCTTTCTTGCACCGACAGCCGGCACTATACTTCGCCGGGATTCGGCTCGTTGGACGGGAATCTCGGCGGGCACCTCCCGGTCTGGTACGGACGGTTCAGTAGGGGGGGCGATTACACGTCAGATCGCGAGGGCGCTCCAGAAGGGGTGGCCCCGGGAATGGTATTTGTGGTTTACTATGCTCTAGAGAGCATAGAGACGGGGAGGCAGGAGGGAGGAACGGTCGATGAGGATTGGCGGGAATACGTATGACCTGCAGGAACTGGCAGGGGCTTTCGGCGATCTCGGGACTCTCATCCCGTTCCTCATAGGATACATCACCATCAATAAAATGGACCCCGTCGGGGTCCTCGTGGCCTTTGGGCTCTTCAAGATCTTCGTCGGCCTGTACTTCAAGACCCCCGTCCCCATCCAGCCGATGAAAGCCATTGGCACGGTGGCGATCACCCACCCCGGTGCAATCGCCCAGGGGTCCATCTGGGCCTCGGGACTATTCACCGGCGTATTCTGGTTGGTCATGGGGCTCACGGGTGCAATAACCTGGATCGCCAAGATCACCAGCCGACCCATCGTCCACGGCCTCGTCCTCAGCTTGGGGCTCGGGTTCATCCTGGAAGGTGTCAGAATGATGCAGGGGGATCTCGTCCTGGCCGCGATTGCGGTGGTCTTGACGTTCGTCCTGCTCTCCTACGAAAAGGTTCCCGCGATGCTGTTGCTGCTCGGCTTCGGCGTGATGGTGGAGGTGATCCGGGGCCCGTCTCTTCTCAGCGAACTCGGACGAGTCTCCTTCCATCTGCGGCTTCCAGAATTCGCCTTGACCAAGATCGGCTGGGAGGATCTTGCGACCGGTGTGTTGGTCCTCGGTCTGCCCCAGGTGGCACTGACGTTGGGCAATGCCATCATTGCCACCGTGGAGGAGAATAACTCTTTGTTCCCGGATCGGCCAATTACTGTCAGGACGGTTGCCATCGACCACGGAGTCATGAATCTCGTGGGGACCAGTCTTGGTGGCGTGCCCATGTGCCATGGGGCCGGCGGCATGGCGGGTCACGTCCGATTCGGCGCGCGAACCGGCGGGGCGCTTGTGATCCTCGGGGGCCTGGTCCTGTTCACAGGGCTCTTCCTGGGCGATTCGGTGGGGACGCTCTTCAGGCTCTTCCCCCGGTCCCTCCTGGGGGTGATCCTCCTTTTCGGAGGGCTTGAGTTGGCCTCCGGGGTGAAGACGGACAATCTTCAGAAAGAGGACCGGTACGTCATGCTTCTCACAACCGGCGTGTCCATGTGGAACATGGGCGTAGGCTATTTGAGCGGGCTCGTCCTCTGGTATGCCTTCCAGCGTGGGTGGCTAAAGGCTTGAAAGGGAGGCCCGAAAAGGCCGCAAAATTGGGCTATTCGATGGTACTGCGGGCCCGTATTTCCCCTTGACAGGGGTGGAGCCCCGTGCTAGAAAACCGCCGGCCTTGTTCCTGACGTTCACGAGGTTCGCGCAGCCCTGTCGTGGGGCTTTTTTTGTGAATCGAGCAGGCTCATAGGTCGCGGCCTCTCTGCGCCCGTCCTGCCTCTGCGATCCGCTCACCGCTTGTCTCTGGTGCTAGGGGAGGAGGCTCCATGGCGGCGGATTATGCCTACGTTGGCTTCTTTCTGATCGTCGGTGTCCTGTTCGTCATCCTGAACATCGAGATCATCTCCCGCATCATTCGTCCACATCATCCCAACCCCCAAAAGCTCACGACGTATGAATGCGGCGAGGAGCCTATCGGCATCGGCTGGGTTCGGTTCCACGTGCGCTATTATCTCTACGCCTTGGTCTACATCGTCTTCGCGGTCGAGACGGTCTTCCTGTTCCCGTGGGCCATTGTCTTCCGGGAACTGGGCTTGTTCGCCTTCCTGGAGATGATGGTCTTCATCGGGATCCTGCTGGTGGGCCTGGCGTATGCGTGGAAGAAGGGCGCCCTCGAATGGGCTTAGCAGGCTGCTGAAAAAGGCCCATCTGCGGAGACCCACCTTCGGTGGGTACCCCCGCGCTCGCGCGGTGCTGCGACGTACGGACCAGGTACGCCTCGCACCTGCACCCATCCTCGGGATGGGTACCCGGCGCGCCGCCTTGCAACTGGGTCTTTTTGAGCAGCCTGCGCGAAAACGGGTTCTTTGAAATCCTGTTGAAGACCGTCGATTGGTCGGGTTGTCAAATGGTCACCTTGACCAATCGACGAATTGACCAATTGACAGGGTGTTGAAGATGACACCGGAAGAGCTGCTGGAACAACTGAAACAAAAATTCGGCGGGGCCGTCACCGAGGGTGAGGTGAAGGGGGCCGAGGTTCGCCTGACGGTCAAACCGGAGGCGAGCTGGGAAGCCTGCCGCTTCCTCCGGGACGCCGGCTTCGAGTACCTGAACTGCCTGAGCGGGGCCGACTGGATGACCCACCTGGAGGTGGTGTACGACCTCTCCTCGCTCCAGCACCCCAGCAAGGTGCACCTCCGCGTGCCGGTGGACCGCACGGATCCGGTGATCCGGACCGTGACCAACATCTGGCAGGGTGCCAACTGGCACGAGCGCGAGTGCTACGATCTGTTCGGGGTGCGCTTCGACGGGCATCCGGATCACCGACGCATCCTGCTGCCGGAGGATTGGGTGGGGTTCCCCCTCCGGAAGGATTACACCGACGAGCGTCTCGTGCCCTACACGGACTACGGCACGGAGGAGAAGCCCCCCAAGCCCGAGGCTGCACCGGGCGCGCCCAAGGCGGCCAGTCCCCCCAAGGCCCCCGCGCCTCCCGGTCCGACAGGGTCATAGCGCCGGGCCTCCTCGCCCGCGGTTGAGCGGATCGTAGACGGGCCCGAGCGCCCGTGCAGGATAGGTGGTGCAATATGGAAAGGGAAGCACCGATCCCCATCGGCACGACGGCCGTGATGGAACGGACCGGCGAGACCATGGAGGAGATGTACGTCAACATGGGGCCGCAGCACCCGTCCACCCACGGGGTGCTCCGCCTCTTGCTGAAGCTGGATGGCGAGTACATCAAGGACTGCATCCCGTTCATCGGGTACCTGCACCGGTGCCACGAGAAGATCGGGGAGAATCGGAACTACACCCAGGTCATTCCC
>JBIOJT010000370.1:0-4288 GCA_044451055.1 Methylomirabilales bacterium (SeqCode) | reverse complement strand
GCGCAGGAGGGTGCCGCGCTCGACCTAATCAGGCGCGAGTGTTCAACGTGCCACGGGGCGCGCGGCATCAGCGTCTCGCCGACTTTCCCGAATCTCGCCGGTCAGTCCGCGGCGTACCTCGAGGCACAGCTCAAAGCGTTCCGCGATCGCTCGCGGGCCGATCCACACGCGCAGGCCTTCATGTGGGGCATGGCGGCCCAACTCACCGACAGCATGGTTAGTGATATCGCCGCGTATTTCGCCTCTCAGCCACCGCCGAAGGGCACGTCCGCGGGTCCGGATGAGGTTGCCGCGGGCAAGACGATCTACGAGGACGGGATCGCGGCGCAGCATGTGCCGGCCTGCAAGAGCTGTCACGGGCCGAAGGCCGAGGGGATCGGTCCCTTCCCACGCCTGGCCGGGCAGCATCGGGAGTATCTCGAGAAGCAGTTGGAGGCTTTTGCCGTGAATCTCCGCGCCAATCCAATCATGCACGAGAATTCGAAGAGCCTGACCGCCCTCCAAATCAGTCAAGTCGCTGCCTTCCTGAGTGCACCATGATGCACTCGCGAATGGAGTTCCTGGCAAACGCCTTGCTCCTTGTCATTGCGGTTATTGTTTTCGTGACCGCCGTGGCGCCCCAGCCTGCCCGCGCGGCCGCGTGCGACGAGTGGCTCGGCCAGACGGTCCGCCTCAGCGGCACTTACACGCCTGCCGCCGAGGCGTATGCGCGGCCCTTCGTGTTCGTGATGGTCTTGGACTGCAAGGGCATCAAGGTAGTTGTGACGGTGCAACGGCCGAATGGACTTCTGCCGGTCTGCGAGGCGCGGCAGCAGGTCGAGGTGATGGGGAAACTGATCTGGAACAGGGCGCTCGTGGATGGGCACTTTGAAATCAACGAGCCATCGAGCGTGACCTGTCTCGCCGTGGCCCCGACCCTGACCAAGACGCCTGAGCCGCGCGAGATCTCCCCCCCCGTCCAGACGGCGCCGCCCGCGCGAACGGAGCCACCACGCGCCCAGGCGAGGGTGATCGGCTCCAGTGTGTGGGTCGGGCGCTACCAGGACAGCCGCGGAGCCGGCGACATCACCTTCGCGCTCGTGCGCGGGGAATCCACGGTGTCGGGTACGTGGATGCTGAGGACGGGAGGAGGGGGTCCGGTTACGGGCATCATCGAGGCAAGCGGGCGGCGGATGCAGCTCCGGATGGAGAATACCGCGCCGGAATGCCCGGGATTATTCGAAGGGTCCGGAGAAATTACTGACACCACGCTGGTCGCGACCTATCACGGCAAGGACTGCCAAGGAGACGTGACCGGTGGGCAACTCGAACTCCGCGTGCAGTAGGTGCGGAAAGTTTGTCGCTGCACTTCGGCGCCGACGGTGCTCTGCTGGTGGAGCTTGGGGGGGCAGCCCCTGACCGCCGAGAGGTTCGCCGTCGGCCAGTCCGTGCGCCGTCTGGAGGCCCCGCGCCTGCGTGAGGGACTCGAGCGCTCCTCGGACGACATCAGGGTGCCGCACTATGCCCACGCCATCGTGGTGCGCGCGCCGCACGCTCATACGCGCCCGCGATCCGTGGACGCGCGGGCTCCAGGACGGCCCGGATGGCCAGCAGCTCGGGAGGGCTTAGTCGCCTGGCCCTTCTTCCTCCAAAAAACGGCCACATCGCAGGATGGTCGCAGCCCGACCATTGGGAGATACTCCCCTCAGGGATTCAGGTGTAGGTGAAGTCGTGAGCTGCAGGGTCATCATCTTGTACACCAACGCCCTTTTCGGCCACGGGCTGCGCAGCCTGCTGGCCCGGCACGAAGGGTTCGAGGTACCGCTGGTGCTGCCGAAAGATGGTGACCTGGCGACTGCAGTTCGGTTCCACCGCCCCGACGTGATCATCGTTGAGGGCGAGAAACTCTCGGCGCGAAATGCTCGCGCCCTCCTCGAGGCGGCATGGGGGGAGCCGCGGCTGCGGGTGGTGAACATCCGGGATGCGACGACCCAGCCCACCGTGTGGCGGGCGGTGGCGGTGGTCCCGCGAGGGCAAGAATCAGCCGCCGATGCCCTGGAGCGTTTCCTGGCCTCCAGTGCGGAGGCCCCCTGAACGGTAGGTGAATGCCGGGAAGCGACAGGACTCGGTGAGCCGCGACCCGTCGAGTGGGCTCGAAGGACGCGAACCGGAGGGAACGAGCTAAAGGAGGGACAGGATGCGAACGATCGGTGCGGCGGTGGGAATCGCGATCATGGTGGCGCTCATGTTGGACGCCATGGCCCTGGCCGCGGGAGATGCAGCCAAGGGGCGGTCCACATTCCAAAAGTTCTGCAGCGGCTGCCATGGCGAAGCCGGGAAGGGGGATGGGGCCATGGGCGCCGCCCTGAATCCGAAGCCGAAGGATCTCTCGGACAAGGCGTATAACCGATCTCTGAAGGACGACTACCTCGTCAAGCTCATCAAGGGTGGCGGGCAGGCCGTGGGCAAGTCGCCCATGATGCCCAACGTGGGCAGCACCCTGAAGGACGGCGAGGTGGCGGACGTCATCGCATACATCCGCTCCCTGGCGAAATAGAAGGATTCGGGAGAGGCGACGCGCGAGCAACCCAATGTCTGGGCGAGCAATTATCCTGGTGGCGGGGCTGGTCGTGGCGCTGGGTCTGGCGGCAGCCGCAGTGGTCGCCGGCCAGAGAAGCGGGGAACAGCCCATCCAGTTCAATCACAAGGCGCATGTCAGCAAAGGGCTGGACTGCGCGGTGTGCCACCGGTACGTCCGCGAGCAGGCGTTCGCCAGCCTCCCGCCGCTGCAAACCTGCCTGATGTGCCACGCCGCCAAGATCAGCCAGAACCCGGAGGAAGGGAAGATCCGAGAGTTCGCCGCCAAGAACGAGCCGCTTCGGTGGGTCCGGCTCTATCGTCTGGCGCCGAACGCGGCGGCCTACTTTTCCCACCGCCGCCATGTCACGCTCGGCAAGATCGAGTGCGCGACCTGCCACGGGCCCATGGCCGAACGGACCACCCCGCCCTCCAGGGCCCTGGTGAATTTCAGCATGGATTTCTGCCTGGACTGTCACCGGCAGAAACAGGTGGCCACGGCGTGTGTGGCCTGCCACCGGTGAGACACAACGCACATGACCAATGACCAAATCCCAATGACCAATGACGGGCGGGAAAGGCCATGAAGCTCTCGCGACGAGGTTTCCTCGGATGGAGCGGAGCCGTGACCGCCGCGCTGACGGCTGGATGCCAGCGCCTCCGCACCATGGCCGATGTGGGGGCCGCCACCTACGAGGCGGAGGTGCCGCCACAGGGTCCGGAGGGCTGGGTGGCCTCGGTGTGCCAGCAGTGTCCGGGGGGCTGCGGCATCCTCGTCCGCACCATCACGGGCATCGAAGACGAGAAGAAGCGTGCCGTCAAGATCGAGGGGAACCCCCATCATCCCATCAGCCGCGGCACGCTCTGCCCGAAGGGGGCGGCCGGTCTCCAGTCCCTGTACGATCCGGACCGGCTCAAGGGTCCGCTGAAACGGAGTGGGCCGCGCGGGTCAGGGCAGTGGACGCCCATCGGGTGGGACGAGGCCCTTGCCACCACGGCCGACCGTCTGCGGGACCTCCGTGCCCGCGGCGAGGCACACACCCTCGTGGCCATCGCCGGTCTCGTGCGGGGCCTCATGCCGACCCTCCTCCATCGCTTCCTCGAGGCCTACGGCTCCCCCAACTACGTGAGCACGGCTCACGGGTGTGACACGTCGCGCCAGGTCATGCGCCTCACCCAGGGAATCGCCGAGCCCATCGCGTACGATTTGGAACACAGCGCCTACATCCTGGCCTTCGGGGCCGGCCTCCTGGAAGCTGGCTGGTCGCCGGTCCGCCAGGCGCGCGCGGTCGCCAATCTCCGGCAGGGGACGCCCGGACGTCGGGCCCGGATCGTCCACGTGGACCCGCGACTCTCGGTCTCGGCGGCCAAGGCGGACGAGTGGATCCCCATTCGTCCAGGGACGGATGGAGCGTTGGCCCTGGGCCTCGCCCATGTCATCGTGAGTGAGGGGCTCTACGAGAAGGAATTCGTGAGCCAGTGGACCTTCGGGTTCGAGGATTGGCAGGATGCCTCCGGCCGATCGCGGCTGGGATTCAAGTCACTGCTCCTGGAGGAGTATCGTCCCGAAGTGGTTTCCCGGATCACGGGCATCCCCCTCGGCACCATCATCCGCGTCGCCCGGGAGTTTGCCGCCGCCCGCCCCGCTCTTGCCATTGGCGGAGGCGGCGCCAGCCTGCATACCAACGGCCTGTACAGCCGGCTGGCCATCCAGGCCCTCAACGCCCTGGTG
>JBIOJT010000369.1:0-4293 GCA_044451055.1 Methylomirabilales bacterium (SeqCode) | reverse complement strand
TCTTTGACCCGCGGGCGCCCTGGCTGGATCGTCTTGAGGAGCTGGTGGACGTCGCGCGGATCGGGCAAAGCGGGATCCGGGTGGCCCTGGACGTCATGTACGGGGCGGGCCAGGGTCTCCTGTCGGATCGCCTGCGGCGAGCAGGCGCCACGGTCCGCGAGCTGCATGGGGAGCTCAATCCCGGGTTCGGCGGCCTGCACCCGGAGCCGATCCCCGCCCACATGGGCGCCCTCATGGACTGCGTGAAGAGCTGGGAGGAGGCGGGCCCGCGCGTGGGATTCGCCTTCGACGGGGACAGCGATCGCGTGGCGCCCGTGAATGAAGACGGGAACGTCATCTCACCGCACCAGACCCTGGCGCTGCTCCTGCGTCACCTCGTGCGGAATCGGGGGCAACGCGGGACGGTCGTGAAGTCCGTGAACATCGGCCACATGGTGGATGCCGAGGCCAAGGCCCTGGGCCTACCTCTGGTGGTGACGCCCGTGGGGTTCAAGCATATCGCCGAGGCCATGCGCCAGCACGACGCCATGGTGGGCGGCGAGGAGAGCGGGGGCTTCGCCGTGCGGGGACACATCCCGGAGCGCGACGGCGTCCTCATCTGCCTGCTGCTCCTGGAGTGCATGACGATAACGGGGAAGTCCCTGGGAACCCTCGTGCATGAGATGGAGGCGGAGTACGGGCCCCACCGCTACGATCGCCTCGATCTCCGGTTGGCAAGCCTGGAAGAGCGGGACCAGGTGGTGGCGTCCCTCGCGGCGTCGGCGCCCGATCAGATCCTGTCTGTGCCGGTCCGCCACGTGGAGACGATGGATGGGATCAAGCTCACCCGTGCGGACCACAGTTGGGTCATGCTGCGGGCTTCGGGCACGGAGCCGCTTCTCCGGATTTACGCCGAGGCGCCGTCGGAGAGCGAGGTCAATGCCCTGCTGGCGTGGGGGCGCAGCCTGGCCACGGGGAAGGAGTGACGGCGAGTTGGGGACAGGGCAAGGGGGCGCAGGCCGGCGGATGACGCCCCGGTCGCGCAACGCGAGACCCCCGGCGGCGAGGCGAGCCCAGGGCGGCGCCCTGAAGACGCGGGGCAGCCCCATCGAGTTCGAGGTGAGACCGTGGGGGAGCTTCAGCACGTTGGAGGAGGGCCCCGGGTACAAGGTCAAGCGTCTGGTGGTCCAGCCGGGGCAACGGCTCAGCTTGCAGAAGCACCGGCACCGCGCCGAGCACTGGGTCGTAGTAACCGGGACGGCGACGATCGTGAGGGGGGCCCACCACCTGACCCTCGGCAAGAAACAATGCGTGGTGATCCCGCGGCAGGCCTGGCATCGAATCGAGAATCACGGGCGGCAGCCGGTGGTGATCATCGAGGTGCAGCACGGGACGTATCTTGGCGAGGACGACATCATCCGCAAGCAGGATGATTACGGACGAGTGGAACCGAAAACAGCGCCGAGAGCCGTGAGCCGTGCGCCGAGGAAGGGATCGGCGGCGGGAGGTCGGAGGTGAACCGGTTGTACGTGGTGGTGATGGCCGGGGGAAGCGGCGAGCGATTCTGGCCGCTCTCCACGCCGGCCCACCCCAAGCAGTTCCCCCCGCTCCTCGAGGGGCGAAGCTTCTTCCAGCACACGGTGGAACGGGCCAGGAGGCTGGTGGGCGAGGCCCGGGTGCTGGTGGCGACGCGATGCGATCTTTTGCCCATCGTGCAGGAGCAGTTGCCGGGCTTCCCCATGGTGAACTGCGTCCTGGAACCCCAGGGCAGGGACACCGCCGCGTGCATTGGCCTGGCCGCCCTCGTGATGGAACAGCGGGCGCCGGGCGCCCGGATGCTGGTCGCTCCCTCGGATCATTACATCACCCCGTTCCACGCGTTCGAGGAAACGGTCCGGCACGGGCTGGCCCTCTTGGACCGGGTGGACGGCTTGGTGACCCTAGGGATTCCCCCGACCCGTCCCGAGACCGGGTACGGATACATCCTCGCCGGCGAGGCGACGCCGGAACACCCCGCGGCCCGGCGGTGCGAGCGCTTCACCGAAAAGCCGGACCGGACGACAGCCGAGCGCTTCGTGGCGGACGGCCGGTACTACTGGAACAGCGGCATCTTCCTGTGGAGCGCGGGGACGATCCTCAAGGCCGTGGCCCGGCATCTCCCCGAGCACTGGAGCTGCCTGGAGACGATCCGGACTGCCCTGGGCACACCGGAGGAGGGGCGCGTCCTGGAGGCGACCTTCCCCCGCATGCCGCGAGTCTCGGTGGACGTGGGTATCCTGGAGCGGGCGGAGAGTGTCTACATGATCCCGGCCACCTTCACGTGGGACGATGTGGGCGCGTGGAACGCTCTGGGCCGCATCCTCACACCGGATGAGCACGGCAACACCGTGGTAGGGCGCCACATCGGCCGCGACAGTCACGGGTGCGTGGTCTACGGGACCACCCGGCCCATCGGGACGATCGGCTTGCGCGACCTCGTGGTGGTGGAGACCTCCGAGGGGATCCTGGTGTGCCCCAAGGAGCGGGCCCAGGAAGTGAAGGACCTGGTCCGGACGTTGCGGGAGGGAGGCACATGAGTCCGCCAACGGCACTGATCACCGGCATCACGGGCCAGGACGGCTCCTACCTCGCCGACTTCCTCCTCACCCAGGGCTACCGGGTGGTGGGGATGGTTCGACGCTCCAGCACCGAGAACTTCGAGCGCATCGAGCACCTGCGGGACAAGGTGGAGATTTGCCAAGCCGACCTCCTGGATCAATTGTCCATGATCAATCTGCTGCGCCAGGTCAGGCCGCGGGAGGTGTATAACCTGGCGTCCATGTCCTTCGTCCCGACCTCGTGGGAACAGCCGGTCCTCACCGGGGAGTTCACGGCCCTGGGGGTCACGCGGATGCTGGAGGCGGTGCGGCTGGTGGATCGGGAGATCCGCTTCTACCAGGCGAGCAGCAGTGAGATGTTCGGCAAGGTGCAGGAGGTGCCCCAGACGGAGCTGACGCGCTTTTACCCGCGCAGCCCCTACGGCGTGGCCAAGGTGTATGGCCACTGGATCACCGTGAATTACCGGGAGAGCTACGGCATGTTTGCCTGCTCGGGGATTCTCTTCAATCACGAATCCCCGCGGCGGGGGAAAGAGTTCGTGACCCGCAAGGTGACCGACGGCGCGGCCCGGATCAAACGTGGGCTGGGCCAGAAGCTCCACCTCGGGAACCTGGAGGCCCGCCGCGACTGGGGCTATGCCGGCGATTACGTGGAGGCCATGTGGCGGATGCTCCAGCAGCCCCAGCCGGATGACTACGTCATCGCCACCGGCGAGACCCACGCCGTGCGGGAGCTGTGCGAGATCGCCTTCGCCCGGCTCGGCCTGCACTGGCAGGAGCACGTCGTCGTCGATCCGAAGCTCGTGCGGCCGGCGGAGGTGGACCTCTTGCAGGGCGACGCGTCCAAGGCCAAGCGGGTGCTGGGATGGCAGCCCCGGGTCTCCTTCCGCCAGCTCGTGGAGATGATGGTGGACGCGGACGTGGCGCGCTACGCCCCCTCATGACCATTGCTGATTGAGGATTGCGGATAGCAGGGCAATCGAAAGTCGCCAATCACAAATCGTCAATTATTCAGGACGGAGCGGACAATGAAGGTCTGTGTGTTGGGGACAGGGTACGTGGGGCTCGTGACCGGAGCCTGCCTGGCGGAGATTGGGCATCAGGTGATCTGCATGGACGATGATGCGGGGAAGATTCGGGTGCTGCGCGATGGCGGCATGCCGATTTACGAACCGCACCTGGAGGGGATGGTGCACCGGACGGTCGGGGCCGGGCGGCTCTCCTTCACCGCCGAGGTGGCGGAGGCAGTGCGGGATGCCGCGGCGATCTTCATCTGCGTGAACACGCCGCCGCTGCCCGACGGGGGGGCGGACCTCTCCTACGTGGAGCTGGCGACCCGGCGGATCGCGGAGCACGCCACCCGCAGCACCCTCATCGTGGAGAAGTCCACGGTGCCCGTCCAGACGGGGGCCTGGATCGACAAGACGCTGGCCGTCTACGGCAAGCGGCCCGGCGTGGAATTCGACGTCGCGTCCAACCCGGAGTTCACCCGGGAGGGGATGGCGGTGGAGGACTTCCTGCATCCGGACCGCATCGTCATCGGGATCTCCAGCGCCCGGGCCGAAGAGATCCTGCGAGCGCTGTACGCCCCCATCGTGGAGGGGCGGTTCCGCTGCCCCATCCACGCCGACTGCCGCCAGGACCGGGCCGTGCCGTTTCTGGTCACGGACATCCGCAGCGCCGAGCTGATCAAACACGCCTCCAACTCCTTCCTGGC
>JBIOJT010000368.1:0-4304 GCA_044451055.1 Methylomirabilales bacterium (SeqCode) | reverse complement strand
GCCAAGGGGGGCGCCTACGGGGTACCGCGCCAGTCCTCGACCCTACTGACCGGGCGGGGACTGGAGACGGGCTCACCGCAAACCTAATCGGACACGAAGCTGGAAACGGCGGACACAGCCAAGGGGAGCCTACGGGGTACCGCGCCAGTCCTCGACCTTACCAGCGGTCCCGCGGCTACCAGGCCAGCGTCAAGACCCCTTGCACTGGATTAAGCTGCATATGGAACCGCGAGAGGAAGGTGTTGCCGAGCAGGCCCGCTACCTGAGAGCCGCCGCCCAAGTCGACCACTGCCACCCGCACGTCCCGCACCTCGACGCCGCCCACCTGGATGGACTCCACGCTGGCGACGGGCACCTCGATCCGGTCCGACACTGTAACGAGGGTCACCGTGGGGGAGCCGGGGCCAACGGAGAGACCCAGGTCCTGCGCCAGTCCCTTGGAGATGGTGGTGATACTGGCGCCGGTGTCCACGTAGAAGAGGGCCTCGCGGCCCCCGTTCACCAGGGCGCGTACGAGGAAGGCGTTGCCCGTACGGATGAGCGGCACCGAGACCCTCCCGCCCTGGGAACGCGGCAGCTCGGCGAAACCCGCCAGGGTTACCTCCACCCGTTCCGTAACTCCCGCCCGCACACTCATCGCCCGGCTGTAGGATGGGAAGCCCTGTTTGGAGATGTTCAGCCGGTAGTTGCCGGGGGGCACGCCGCTGAAGGTGAACTGCCCCTGCCCGTCCGTGGAGGCGCGGCCGACACTGTCCAGGATGACCTCCGCCCCCTCAAGCAGAACGTTGTTCTGGGAGACCACGCCCCCCAGGACCTCACCCACCGAGGCCGCGCCCTGGGCCGGCGCCGAGGTCAGCAGGAACAGCAGAAAGGCCAGGACCACCACCAGTGCCCGCACGAGATTCTCCAGCGATCGTGCAATGGAATGCCGGCTCAATCCAGAGGAGCCCCACCAACCAGAAGGATTGGGCAGAAGCCCCAGATTCATGGTGGCCTTCTTCGGTTCCCCTATGAATCTCGGGCAGGTCAAGCTAACGGCGTCCCACTTCCGGATCATTCCTTCCCCCGACGGTCAACCAAGGACTTTGTCAATTCGAGGACTGAAAGCGCCCGCTGGGTACCCGCCTACGATGTTGGTATCGGAATTCGGCATTCTGGCGCTTTCTCGGACATCCGCTCGCCATTAAGGCAAGAAGTGTGCCGAAGTTGCCCACGATTGCTTCGGGTACCATTTCGTGGAGGGAAGGCACACCATGGTCCCCGCGCGCCAGGGGCCGCCCATATGCCGAGCTAATTGACCAGCGGACTGCAAGAGTCGCGGCATTGGCGAAAGCACTCACCAAGAAACACGCAAGACGTCGCCGGCGGGCATTGCTGCGGGCATAGACGGGGCGCTGGCTGGAATCCTGAACGAAATGGAGGGAGCGTCATTCCTTGCTTTTGAATGGTGCCGGGCGGCCAGCCCATAATTTCACAAACAGTTTAATTCAACATCGGCCACGAATGGTAAATCAGTACAGGTTCAATGGGTCGGCAGAGTAAGGAACGTACAGACGAAGTTCTTGCTGACGCATGCGGCTACCGCCTCCCGCACCTTATGGTCGGCAATAAAGCACGGAAGGCGGTAGCCAAGCGGGAATGCCGAAGGGGGGTTACTTTACAACCCCAGCACCAACCTTCGCCACCACCTCGTCCTGCGAGCCAGTGCCGCCGGAGCAACCGATGGCGCCGATGAGCTTCCCGTTCTCGACGAGCGGAATGCCGCCCCGTGAGGCGATGACCCCATCGATCGTCACGAGATAGTGAAAATTGCTGAGTTGGATCCCGTTCTCAAATGCCGTGGTTTCGCGGCGGAAGGTCACCGCAGTGCGCGCCTTGTGCTCTGAGACCGCGATCGCGGCAAGCTGCGCGCCGTCCATCCGCTCAAAGGCAACGAGATTGCCGCCCGAGTCGAGGACGGCGATGTTCATTTTCCAGTTGTGCTTCTGGGCTTCGGCCGCCGCTGCGCCGATGACCGCCTTGGCGCGCTCGAGCGCGATCGGCGGCCCGTAGGGGACGTCAAACGGCATGACCTCCGGCACCACATCCAGCGGATTCGGCTGCTGCGCTTGCGCAGGAGCCTGGCCGGCGAGGAGCAGAGCGGCGCCGAGCATCACGACGGTCAAGACTCGGATTCGCATGGGAGTCCCTCCCCTGATTTTGGTTGGACTACGTTGCAGTGCACCCCGTGAGGGATTGGGCGTTCCGGAGTGTCGCGCTTGAGTCGGATGCCTCCCGCCGGGCGGACGCCCGTGGGAGGCCACGCTGAGGTACCTTGAGGCATTCCCGCAACATCGGAACCCTCAAATAGCCCGAGGAAGCCGGCGAGGTGATTTGCGGTGCGGCTGGAATGTATGACGAACCTCATGCGTTGTCAATGAGCGCGATTGTCTGGGTAGTGTATCAGTTCGTGTGTAAATACCCCTGAGGCCTGAAAGCAATGAGGTGTATCTTCCCTCGGGCGCCAACCCAGAGAGGAGGATACACCCCATGCGAGAAGTGGACTTCTCGGAGCACACAGTACGCCGTCGCTGGCGCGAGGTCAAGGGCGCGTTGCGAGAGGACCTGACGGTGTGGACCCGCCACTACCTCAAACGGCTCCTGGAGCACACGCTCGAAGAGGAGCGGGAGGTCTACCTCCGGGCCGCCCGACACGAACGCACGCCGGACCGCCAGGACTACCGGAACGGCTACTACGCCCGCGACCTCAGCACGGAGCTCGGGCTCCTCCGCCACCTCCGGGTCCCCCGCACCCGCACGGCCGGCTTCGTGCCGACCAGCCTCGACCGCTACCAGCGCCGCCGGCCGGCGGTGGCGGCCCTGCTCCGCGAGGCCTTCCTCACCGGCGCCAGCACCCGCCGGGTGGGCCCGCTTCTCGCGCCGCTCCTCGGGGAGCGGGTGAGCGCGAGCACCGTCTCGCGGATCACCCAGGCCCTCGACGCGGACGTCGCCGCCTTTTACCGTCGCCGCTTCCAGACCCCGATCCTCTACCTGCTCCTCGACGGGATCCGGCTCCGCGTGAAGACACCCACGGGCGTGCAGCAGCGGCTCGTCCTCTGCGCCTACGGGCTCACGCCGGCCGGGCAGCGGCGCCTCCTCAGTTTCCGGCAAGCGAAGGCCGAGAGCGCCGCGGCCTGGGGCGCCTTCTGGCAGGACCTCTACGCCCGGGGCCTGACCGGCGACGCGCTCCGGCTCGTCGTCACCGACGGCAGCCCCGGCCTCCACGCTGCCCTGGACATTGTCTACCCCTACGTGCTCCGGCAGCGCTGCTGGGTCCACAAGCTGCGCAATGTGGCGGCGAAGCTCCCGCGCCGGCACCAGGCGGCGTGCCTGGGGGAAGTCCCCCCGATCTACGCGGCACCGACCGAGCGGGGCGCGCGCCAGGCCTTCCGGCCGTGGGCCACCCGCTGGCGGGGCCACGCCCCCCAGGCCGTAGCCTGTGTCGAGCGCGACCTCGGGGAGCTCCTCGCGTGCTTCGCCTGTCCGCCGGAGCACCGGAAGAAGATCCGCACGACGAACGCCATCGAGCGGGCCTTCCGCGAGGTGCGCCGGCGGGTCCGTCCCATGACCTGCTTCACGAACCCGGCGAGCTGCGATCGGATTGTCTATGCCGTGATCACACACCTGAACACCGAGTGGGAGCTACACCCGCTCAAGAGATTTACACAGAAGTCTTGACACTACCGGTTGTCTGCTCGTGGTCTCTCGATGACCGGTATGACCTTTGGGGGGGCCGCGGAAGGCTCAGGCCCCCGGTTGCGCGGCGGTCCACTCGGCCACGCAGGTCGCCTCCCCGCGTCAGGGGACGACATGGTGGCAAGTTGGCGCCGCTTGACCGCCAGGGGACTTTTGCTCAATTGGCGGTCCGGGGGACGGACTCATAAGAGGGCGACTCGATGCCGCCCAGAACGGAAGGCGCTGGAGAAGTAGAGCCGGAGGGACTCCTTGGGTCGGAGGGATGTTTTGCACAATTGTGGTGCCGGGGGAGGGAATCGAACCCTCATGGGGCAAGCCCCGCGGGATTTTGAGTCCCTCCCCGCCAAAATCGAATGATACGGGAAAGGTGGCCATTTAGCAAGAAAGACCGAGGGTTACGGTTGTCTCGCTTGTTGGGTTTCATTTGGTCCGGTGGGCTCTCTTGCGGTTCCTGTGGGCACAATCTTGGGCACAGCGAAACAGCGCACAACCCTGAATTCCTTTCAGCACGCTAACCCCTAGTTCTCACCCTGGCCGTCATTTCTCCCTCAAAGTCTGTGGGACTACAT
>JBIOJT010000367.1:0-4314 GCA_044451055.1 Methylomirabilales bacterium (SeqCode) | reverse complement strand
GACCGAGAAGGGCAAGGTGGGGGTCGGGAAGGACATCCGGGTCATCGGAGGCGAGGTCACGGCGTGGAAGGAGAGGAAAGGGCACGCCCTGACCCCCGCCATGATCACCGGGGTCTACGACGCCGGCCTTGAAGTGCTGGTCATCGGCCTCGGCGTGCAGGGGGCACTAGCGTGCCCGGAGGACGTGACGCGGTCGATCCGGGATCAGGGAATCGCGTGCGTGGAGCTCAGGCGCACCCCCGAGGCCTGTCGGCTCTACAACACGCTGCTCCGCGCCGGGAAGCGGGTCGCGTTGCTGGCGCACGGTACCTGCTGACCGAGAAGCAACGAGTCGTAGGCTGGTCCTAGCTGGCCAGAGCGCCGGCGGTCCGCGAGCTTGCTGACCGTGCGGGAGCGGCGAGAAATGCTCACGGGGCGCGAGGTGTTACAGGAGATCAAGGGGCTGAAGGAAAAGGTGGAGAAAGCGCGGTAAGGAGGACGCGAGCGAACGTGGCCAAGCTTTCGCTCCCCCGGAGATTGCTGAAAGCCGTCCATCCGGAGGGGATTCCCTGGGTAGGCGCAGCGCTCTACAATCGGGTGAGCGCGACTCGCGTCTTCCAACGGCAGTATGCGGTGATCGCCAGGGACATCCTGAGCTACTGCTCGGAAGGGAGCCTCCTCGACATCGGCACGGGCCCGGGCTGGCTGTTGGTGCACCTTCACCACCTCTCCCCAGGGCTCCGTGGCACCGGCATCGATGCGTCACCGGCAATGGTCGCGCGAGCCCGGCAGAACATCGCCGCCGCTGGACTCTCCGGCCGGATTGAGGTGCGGGACGGGAAGGCCAGCCACCTCCCCTTCGCGGCCGGTGTCTTCGACGCGGTGGTGAGCACCGCCTCCATGCATCACTGGAAGGATCCCAGCGCGGGACTGCAGGAGGCCTACCGGGTGCTCAAACCGGGGGGGTATGCCCTCATGTATGACCTCGTGCGCGACACCCCGGCGGCTGTCTTGGCGGAGATGGCGCGGGAATGGGGCAAACTGAAGAGGCTATCCCTCTGGCTGCATACGTTCGAGGAGCCGTTCTACCGTCAAGAAGAATTTGCCTTGCTGGCCCGTCCGACCTTGTTCCACGAGGGCCGAACGCGGTTTGTTGGGGTGCTCTGTTGCTTGGCTCTGAAGAAGGGCACAGAGGGGATTTGACGCCGTACCCTTCGGCTTCGGACGGCCCGAAGGCCGACGAGGCACATCTCATGGTCCTTGGACCCCCGGTTCGCCCCCCGGCGGTTCGCTTCCTACCGAGGCCCTGCTGACCGCGCGAGGGAGGAGGGGGATGTTCAGGCGGGAGGAGGTCTTGGAGAAGATCACGCGGATGCAAGAAAAGACGCCAAGCGCGCCCGTAAGGCCCTTCCATTTGGTAGCAGGAAGACTCTGCGTGCGAAGAGGGGCTGGATGACTCCAAACATTACCCTGGTTTCGATCGGCCCCGTCTCGCCCGACCTCTTCCCATGGCTCGCGGGCCGATTAGCCGAGGTGATTGGGCAGGACATTCGGATCGCGGAACCCGTGGCCCTGCCTGCGTCGGCCTATGACGCTCGTCGCCGACAGCATCGCGGCCATGCGCTCATTGCCGCGCTGCAGGCCCTGCGCTCTCCGAGCACCACGCGCCTCGTGGGCCTGGCGGATGTGGACTGCTACGCCCCGGGCCTCAACTTCATCTTTGGGCAAGCCGCGGCGGAGGGGCGGGAGGCCATCGTGGCACTACCGCGCTTGCGGCCGTCCTTCTACGGGTCGTCGGAAGACCCCACGCTTTTCCGCGACCGGGTGGTGAAGAAGGTCGTGCACGAGTTGGGCCACACGTGGGGGCTGGCTCATTGTGCGGAGCCCCGATGGGTGATGTATTTCTCCAACACAGTGCATGACACCGACGTCAAAGGGGTCGAGTTCTGTCCCGCGTGCCGGGCTTGGCTTGCAGCGGAGCACGCATAGGACGCGGCGATCGCCGGGGAGATCTTGCCCGGTGTCCTGCCGGAAGGGGGAACAGGCCGAGGCGGAGACGAGACAGGACCGCGTGGGCATGCGGGCGCAGGGAGCCAGGCGGGAGAGCCCGGCGGCGCATCGGAAGGGACTGCGGCTCTCGATCTGGTAGCGTCGTCGAGGGGGAGACACCGCGAAAGGAGGCGACGTCGTGAACGTCCAGACCTTCGCGGAACCGATGGTGCGGCACCAGGAGCTGGCCGCGGCCATGAACGTCTGGTTCGCGGACCATCTGCGCATCGAGATCGTGGAGGACACGATGCAGCTCTTCCACAACCGCGGCACCAACGCCGACGACGCGCTGGTCCTGCACTTCTCCCGGGGGAAGGTATCCAAGAAGACCCCGAAGGAGTGATCGGCGGGCCTCCGCCCAGACCGACAGCCCTCTCTGAAGCAGAGATCAAGCCCCGCATTGGCCCCCGCGGGGTTGATGCCGCGGTGATCCCTGATGCATCCGGCACGTGCGACCCACTGGGCGCGGCGCCGCCACCGCTGAGGGGACTGCAGCGCATGGATGACCCTCCGGGGGGTTGAAGCCGTGAGGGGAAGTGGCGGGCAGCTGGGGATGCGTCGGAATTGCCTGCAAAGAGGCGTGTGGAGATCGGGCGAAGCACCCCTGCGGATGCCGCTTGCGTTGCGAGGTGCGGCGGCGGCCAAGGGCCCAGGGTCCCTATGGGCGGTGTTCCTCTACCGTCTGCCGCGCTCGGGAGGGGCCTCGTCGGGGGACCCCGCCCTCCTCGATCGGCTTCGGGCGCTCCCGTACGAGGGGGCCATCTTTCTCCGCACGATCGGCCGCAGCGGCAGCCTTCTGAGTTGGAAAGAGGATGCCCTCCGCCCCCGGGACATGGAAGGGCTCGTGGAGCGCGTCGTCAATGTGCCCGCCTTTGCCCGGGCCTGCGCCGACCTCGAGGCCGTCCATGCCCGCGCCCTCGGGACCGCAGCGGCCCACTCCGGGTCCCGCTTCGAGCCGCGGTCGAACACGTTCACGAGGTTCGGGGCCACGTGGCACCTCGGGGCCGCATTCTTGAGCTTGCCGTGGCCCCTCCCGCAGCAACCGTGGCAATTCCTCAGTCGGGAGCTGGTGTGCCTCGACTGGGTGGCGAGGCAGACCGTTATCATCGCGAAGCGCGACCGGACTCGGTCCGGCGCCCGGCTCCCGTGGGGACGGCGGCTCGTTCGCCCGTTCGAAGAGGTGGGCGGCGCGGTGCAGGAGTACCCGCTGCTGGCTACCGCCCGATCGTTGACGGTGCTTAGCGCGGTCCTGGCCGCCACGCAACAATTCGTCAGAGAGGCTGGCCTACTTGGAGACGATCAGTGCACCCTTGGTCGGACGCCAGTGTGAGGACGGCCTCGGGAGGCCTTGGGTGGTTCAGCGACTCGCACGCCGCATGGCGAATATCACCCGCACCCTGTTCGCCACCGTGGAGCGCGCCAGCGACGGTGATACCCGCGTGGCCCGTACCGAGAACGATACCAAATTCATGATCCGATTCGCGTGGCTCTCCCTACCCGATACGAGCCATCCACGCAACTGACCCGGCGGAAACGCCCTTGGTTCAGGAATGGAGGTAGCGGCCATGACGAGGAAGGAGGTCACCCCGTCTAAAGTTCTGGCCTTCATGATGCTGGTCGCAGCACTCCCAATAGCAGGGGCGATGGCCACCGCGCAGAGTCAGGGGTCCGTCATCGCGGAACCCCCCACCCTCGTCCCGGGGGATACCTGGGTGATCCGGTACTCCGACGGCGCCACGGGCACGCGGAAGTTCCTCAAGGAAGAAGCGGGGCTCCTGGTCTTCGCGGCCTCCCATACGTGGAAGGACGGGGAAACCTCACAGGGCCTGCTCCACCTTACCCGGGACCTCGCGACCGTGCGGATGCTGGCCTCCGATGGCACGGAACTCCGACGGTTCGAGCCCCACAGCTTCGGCCTCCGGTTCCCGCTTGAGGTCGGGAAGGAGTGGCAGGACCGAAGTCAGCGCTTCGACCAGGGGAAGCTCGTCGGCACCTTTCTGGGCACATACAAGGTGGTCGGGGCGGAGGAGGTCGGGGTGCCCGCCGGGACATTCCAGAGCGTCCGGGTGGAAGGGCAGACGTACGAGCTCCGGGCCCCCACGCGGGTCTGGCGCTTCACCCATTGGTACGCGCCGGAGGTGCGGATGGAGGTGAAGCTCCAGGCAGTGGAACCCAACGGGAGCCAGACCCAATTCGAACTCGTGGAGTTCCGACCAGCCGGGGGCACCCGACCCCAATGAACGGCGAGAGTTCCGTCCCCCAACGACGTGAGAGGTTTGATGGCGG
>JBIOJT010000366.1:0-4314 GCA_044451055.1 Methylomirabilales bacterium (SeqCode) | reverse complement strand
CTCTGATACTTTGACGACAGGTTTCTCTGTCCCTGAGAGGCGATATGCTCATATTGCAGGTGTTGGTCAATGGAATCCTCCTGGGCGGACTGTATGGCATCATGGCCATCGGCATGTCCCTGATCTATGGCGTGATGAAGATCGTGAATATCACCCACGGAGCCCTGATCACGCTCGGGGCATACATCACGTTCTGGACCTTCACCCTGTGGGGCTGGGACCCGTTCCTGTCTCTGCCGGTCACGATCCTGCTGCTCTTTCTGTACGGGTACCTCCTGCAGCGGTTCCTCCTCAACCTGATCGTTCGTGCCCAAATGTACCTGACCCTCCTGATCACGTTCGGCATCGAGGTGGTGATGGTGAACCTGGTTAGGATCCTCTGGTCGTCTGACCTCCGCCAGGTCGCGCCGAGCTATGCAGCGTCCAACTTTTCCGTAGCCGGCCTGACCATCCCCTACGTCCGGCTCTGGGTCTTCGTGACCACCATCATCCTCTCCGTGCTCTTCCTGTTGCTCCTGGAACGCACACGGCTGGGTCGGGCAATCCGAGCCACGGCCGAGGAGCTGCGCGCGGCGCGCCTCACGGGAATTCCGGTGGGTCACATCTACGCCGTGACGTTCGGGTTGGGGGCAGCCCTGGCGGGCGCGGCGGGGGGAATGTGGGGCATGCTCTTTCCGATGACGCCGATCATGGGAAGACCACTCACCCTCAAGTCCTTCGTGGTGGCCGTGCTGGGCGGCTTGGGCACCATGCTGGGCCCCATCGTCGGCGGGGTGGCACTGGGCCTGGCAGAATCCTTCACCGCGACGTTCATCGGTCCCACCTACCCCAACGCCATCAGCTTCGGACTCCTGGTCCTGATCCTGATCTTCCGACCGACCGGTGTCCTGGGGAGGAGGGGGCAGTAGTGAGCACGACGCGCTGGATCCCGCTGTTGGCCGGCCTCGTCGTGATCCTCCTCCTGGTAGTCGCTCCGGGGATTTTCTCCGCCTTCATGGTCCAGTTCCTCATCAACCTCTTCATGATGGCCATCCTCGCGGAGAGCTGGAACATCATCGGAGGGTTCACCGGGTACGCCTCCTTCGGGAACGCGGCCTTCTTCGGGATCGGGGCCTACACGACGGGAGTCCTGCTCACCCGGGCGGACCTTCCCTTTGCCGTCGCGCTGCCGGCAGGCGGAATCCTGGCGATGCTCTTCGGTGTGGCGGTGGGGATGCCTGTCCTGCGATTGAAGGGTCAGTACTTCGCCATTGCCACTCTGGGGATTGGCGAGACGATGCGGGAGGTCGTGTACAACGTGGAGATTACCGGGGCCGGGACGGGGCTGGTGATGCCCATCTCGCGTACCCCCCTGACGTTTTTCTACCTGATGCTAGCCATCCTGGCGGCCGCGACGCTGGTGAACTGGTGGGTGTCGGCATCCCGCTTTGGCTACGGGCTGATCGCCATCCGGGAGGACGAGGATGCAGCGGCCGCGATGGGGATCAACACGCCCTTCTACAAGACCATCGCCTTCGCCCTGAGTGCGGGCTTTGCCGGCTTGGCCGGAGGCGTGTATGCCTACTGGATCACATTCATCGACCCGGACGCGGTTTTCAGGATGACGACAACCATCCAGATGATCATCATGGCCGTGTTCGGCGGGTCAGGGACGGTCCTGGGTCCACTGCTGGGGGCCCTGGTGCTGTCCTCGGTGTCCGAGCTGCTGGCCACCCAACTGGCCACACTGGCGGAGCTCTTCTACGGCTTGATCATCATCCTGGTGGTGCTCTTCATGCCCAAGGGCTTGTTTGACCTCATCCGGCAACGCGCGTTTTCGCTCAAGTATTTTGCCCGGAACCTCCGGGAGTACCGGATCTAGCCATGAATATCCTTCAGGCGCGCCGCGTAACCAAAATGTTCGGCGGGCTGGCGGCCGTGTCCCTCGTAGATTTCGATCTGCGGGAGGGAGAGATCCTGGGGCTCATCGGGCCCAATGGATCCGGGAAAACGACCCTGGTCAATGTCATTGCCGGAGTGCTCCCGTATTCCGATGGGGATGTCCAGTTCCGCGGCCATTCCATCCGGGGGTTGCGCCCTCATGAGATCGGCCGGCTGGGACTCAGCCGTACCTTCCAGGTGGTCAAGCCGTTCCGCAACCTCTCCGTCCTCCAGAACGTGATGGTTGGCGCGTTATTCGGAGCCCGGGGCGGCGCCCGGGAGCTGGCACAGGCTCGGAGCCAGGCGGAGGAGGTCCTCGATTTCGTCGGGCTGGCCCACCGAGCCCAGGCGCCCGCGGAGGGCCTGAACGTTCCGGAGCGGAAGCGAATGGAGTTGGCCCGAGCGCTGGCCATGCGGCCAACCATCCTCTTCCTCGACGAGGTCATGGCCGGCCTGAACCCGGTGGAGATCGACGAGGCGGTGGAACTGATCAAACGGATTCGGGGCCGGGGGATCACCCTCGTGGTGATCGAACACGTCATGAAGGCCATTCGGAACGTCTCGGATCGGATCATGGTCCTGTTTCACGGCGAGAAACTCACCGAGGGATCGCCCGAAGAGGTCCTCAACAACCCCCACGTCGTCTCGGCCTACCTGGGCCGGCGCTACACGGAGCAGGCCCGTGCTTGAGATTCACGGGCTCAATGCGGGGTACGGGGAGGTGCAGATCCTCCGGGAGGTGAGCTTCTCGGTGGGCAAGGGGGAGATCGTCACCCTGGTGGGCAGCAACGGCGCCGGCAAGTCCACGCTCTTGAACACCATCTGCGGGATCATCCATCCCTGGTCGGGGAGCGTGCGTCTGGAGGAAGCGGATATCACCGGATTGAACTCGGAGGCCATCGTGGCCCGCGGCATCACCCAGGTCCCTGAAGGGCGGCGCCTGTTTCCCCAGATGACCGTCAAGGAAAACCTCCTGATGGGGGCCTACCGCCGGAAGCACCGGGCGGAGATCCAACGGGACCTGGAGTGGATGTGCGAACTGTTCCCCATCCTCAAGGAGCGACAGGGGCAGCGGGCCGGTAGCCTGAGCGGCGGCGAGCAGCAGATGTGCGCCATCGCGCGCGGCCTGATGGCCCGGCCCAAGATCCTGATCGTGGACGAACTGTCGCTGGGTCTTGCTCCCATCATCCTCGACGTCCTGGTGGACACCATCCAGAAGATCCATCGGGAGGGGACGACCATCTTCGTCGTCGAGCAGGACGTGGCCACGGCCTTCGACCTGGCCACCACCGGCTACGTCCTGGAGAACGGGCGGATCGTTCTGTCGGGCCAGACGGCCGAGTTGAAGGCGAATCCCCACGTGAAGAAGGCCTACCTGGGGTTATAGGCACACCGCGAGCGACAGACTCAGAGGCGGCGGAGGGATGTCAGGAGACTTGCCATGCTGGTACAGCACTGGATGACCCGGGATGTAGTAACCGTCGAGGCGGACACGCCGTTCCTGGAGGCTCGGCTGGTCTTGAAGAACAAGAAGATTCGCCATCTCCCGGTGGTGGACCGTGGGAAGCTCATCGGGGTCGTGACCGACCGAGACCTGAAAGAGGCCGCACCGTCGGGCGCCACGACCCTGGATATCTACGAGGTGAACTATCTCCTGCTCAAGATGACCGTCCGGGATCTGATCAAGAAGGATCCCATCACCGTCAAGCCGACGAACAGCGTGGAGAAGGCGGCTCTCCTGATGCACGACCATAAGATCGGCTGCCTGCCCGTCGTAGACGATGCCGGAAGCCTGGTCGGGGTGATCACGGAGACCGATCTGTTGGGGGTGATGGTGGAGATCCTGGGATACAAAGAGAAGGGCACCCGTATCGCCTTCCAGGTGCCTGACACGCCGGCGGCCTGCCAGGAACTGGTGCACGTGCTCCGCGACTTCCGCCTGGACCTGCGCAGCATGGTGACGTGCGCACTCCACACTCGCCCCGGCTACCGCGACTTCGTCATCCGAGTCAAGGGGGAGCAGGCGGATGCCTTGGTCAAGGAACTCAAGGAGAAATACGGCGAGGGCGTGAGCGTCCTCGTCACTTGATCGGGCGATTGTCGGCCCCCTCGCCCCCTCAGGATCACCACCCGGCCGCCCGGTAGCCCTCTGTCCATTGCCCATTCAAAGTACCCCTGTCGCCCGTCAGGATCCCAGTGGCGTTCCACTCAGAGCAGGCTGGTGTCTGTTCCGTTTTGAGGGAGAGAGCCACGGGGGAGCTGCGCACACCTGCAACGTCATCAGAAAAACCGCTCGCTGACGGTCGCAATCGAGGAGCCTCGCGCAGTGTGCAGGGGAGCAACGTTTCAAGTACCGATGCTACTGTTTCTGTCGGGTGGGGGGGGACAAAGGAG
>JBIOJT010000365.1:0-4327 GCA_044451055.1 Methylomirabilales bacterium (SeqCode) | reverse complement strand
TGGTACACGGGCTCGGCCGGCTGGATGTACCGGCTGATCACGGAATCACTCCTGGGGCTGAGGCTGGAAGTGGACACGCTGCGATTTGCTCCGTGCCTCCCGGTGGATTGGGAGGGGTTCACGGTGCACTACCGGTATCGGGAGACTGTCTACCACATCGCCGTCCTGCACGCGCGCGCCGGGAACGGCGAGATGGGTGTCACAGTTGATGGGGTTGAGCAACGCGACAAGGCGATTCCCCTTGTTGACGACCGTCAGGAGCACTCGGTTGAGGTAAGCATACCGGCCGCATGCAGCTCACACGGGACGCTCCAAGACCTCGGCCACTTCCTCGATTTGCCCCCGGGCCAGTAGGAGTAGGCAGGCTCGTCGGCGCCAGGCGTCGATCAAATGCCGCTGAGGCCCCTGGGTGCTGAGGAGGCTTCTGACCACCTGGGTCGTGTCGAGGGCCACCTTACGCACGGCGCCGGCGTCGCCGTCATCGTCGAGCCCGGCGCGGAGGCCGCCATCCAAGGCCTCAGCGTGGACATCATCAGCTCCACCCGCACCAAGGGGCTGTTGGCTGGCCTCTCCCCGAACGGCGCGGTGGTGGCCACCCGGGGTGCCTTGAATCAGGCCTACTACGGCAAAGAGGTCAGTCCCACCGACATCCTGATCCGCCGGACGGCAAGAAAACCCGCAGGCGGCACCTCTGATCGATGCGGTGGCCAAGGTCGCTCGCAGAAAGTGAGCGTTCGCCCGAGGGCCACCGGGGTTTCTCAAGATCAAGAGCAAGATCAAGAGAGACCTCGGGGCCACGCTAGCTTCCGACGAACGACCCCTGTTTCTCCTTGTATCTTTATCCTTAACGCCCGAGACTCTTTTCCCACGTTGCCATAGCCAGGTAGGGGCTGTAGGCTCGGTGCCAACCGCCACGTCGGCAGTCATGAGTTGCTTTGTCAATCGTCAATCCAGACAGAATCGACGGCACCGCCCGGGAGCGGATCGTGGCCTCCGGTCATTCGACGCAGGGTAACCCGCGCACCACCGAGAAGGTCCGCCTTCTCCTTCTCAAGTGCGGCGGGATCTGATGGTACGCGCCATCACGACGTCGGGTGCGGCCAAGGGCGTTGCGATCATCCTGAGCATCCTCCCGGCGCCGGAAGTTGCCGGCGCAGCCAGGCAGTCATCGTCGGAATACGGGCGGCCTGGAATCAGAGGCGACTCCCGCTGACTCCACCGGGATCGGGCAGGAGGCTCGTGTTCCATCATCCTGAGGAGGACCGGATGGCTCGACATGGCGTGGTAGGGCGAGTGAGATCGCAATCAGGTGGGTCGTGGGCGTTCCATCCGTGGGCGGTGATGCTGGCGCTGGGGCTGTCCCTGGGGCTGACGACGTCGGCCTCGGCAGGCACGCTGGCCGAGCGGGTCTTCGAGACGACCCTGGGGAACGGCCTCAAGGTCCTCCTCGTGGAGGAGCCCAAGGCACCGGTGGTGACCGTCCAGGTGTGGTACAAGGTGGGGTCGCGCAACGAGCAAGTGGGGAAGACCGGCCTCTCCCACATGCTGGAGCACATGATGTTCAAGGGGACGCCCAAGAACGGCCCCAAGCAGTTCGACCTGCTCGTGACGAGGAACGGCGGCGTGGACAACGCGGAGACCCAGGCGGACTTCACGGGCTACTACGAGGACTTCGCCGCCGACCGGGTGGGCCTGGGCCTGGAGTTGGAGGCGGACCGGATGGCCAACCTCCTCATTGACCTGAAGGAGTTTGAGCCGGAACACCAAGTGGTCATCGAGGAACGGCGTCTCCGGATTGACGACCAGCCCAGCAACGTCCTGAGCGAGGTGATGCGGGCGACGGCCTTCTTCGCGCATGCCTATCGCAATCCGACCATCGGCTGGCCGAGCGATATGCAGGCGTATACCCGCGAGGATCTGGTCACCTACTATCGAACGTATTACGCCCCGAACAATGCCACGCTGGTGGTGGCGGGGGACGTCAAGAGGGATGCCGTCCTGCCCAAGATACAAGCTCTCTTTGGGAGCATTCCCCGGCAGCCCGATCCGCCCAAGGTCATCACCCAGGAGCCACCCCAGATCGGGGAGCGGCGCGTGTACGTTCGGAAGGAGGCGGAGCTCCCACTGCTGTTCGTGGTCTACCACGTCCCGAATCTCACGCACCCCGACAGCTTCGCCCTACAGGTCCTGGCCTACATCCTGGGGGGCGGGGAGAGCGCGCGGTTCCATCAGAAGGTCGTGTACGAGAAGCAGCTTGCGTCCTACGCGGGGGCGGACTACAACCCCGTGCACGTGGACCCGTTCCTCTTCGGCTTCAGCGCCGGGCCATTACCCGGGAAGACTGCCGAGGAGGTGGAACAGGCGCTTGACGCCGAGGTGGAGCGAGTGCAGCGCGAGCCGGTCACCGATCGCGAGCTCCAGAAAGCCAAGAACCAGATCGAGTCCGAGTTCATCTTCGCGCAGGATTCGGTCCAGCAGTTGGCCGAGATGCTCGGCAGATACGAATCCGTGGCGAACTGGAAGTTGCTGGACGGATTTCTGGCAGGCGTGGGCAAGGTGACGGCCGCGGACGTACAGCGCGTGGCCCAGAAGTATCTCGTCCCGGACAACCGGACGGTGGCGATTCTGATCCCGGTGAACCCAGGCGGCGGCACGTAGGAAGGAGTCCAACATGCAGAGACACACGCCTCGAATCATGGTGACCCTCCTGCTGGCAGCCGTGCTGGGCCTCGCTTCATGGGGGGCGCCGCCAGCGGCACCGGCGGCGGCCCTCGGCCAGCGGGAGGTTCTGCCGAACGGCATGGTCCTGCTCGTCTCCGAGAAGCACGGCGTGCCCATCGTCACGGTCTCGATGCTGGTCCAGGCGGGCTCAATCCTGGATCCCCCGGACAAGCCGGGCGTGGCCAATCTGGTGGCCCAGCTCATGACCCAGGGCACCAGAACACGGACAGCCCCCCAGATCAGCGAGGCCATCGAGTTTGTGGGAGGCTCCCTGAGCGTGGATGCGGGGCAGGAACTCACCACGATGTCCCTCTCCGTGCTGAGCCAGGACCTGGATCTGGGTCTGGACCTGCTGGCCGATATCCTCTTGAATCCAACCTTTGCCCCGGCCGAGGTCGAGCGGAAGAAGCAGGAGGTCATCGCCGGGATCAAGCGAGATCAGGAAGACCCGGGCACGGTGTCCTGGCAGGCCTTCCTGAAGCTGATCTACGGCACGAACCCATACGGGCGTCCGGTCGAGGGGACCGAAGCTTCCGTGCCGACCATCGCACGGGACGATCTGGTGCAGTTCCATGAGACGTACTTCCGGCCCAACAAAACGATCCTGGCCGTGGTGGGGGACGTGAGCCTGCCCGATCTGAAGCGGCGGCTGGATGTCAAGCTCGGCGGATGGGCACCCGGGGGTACGCCCTTCACGCCGCCCCCGAAGCCTGCCCCCCTGTCGCGAAAAGTCGTGCGCACCATCCAGCGGGAGGTGACCCAGGCCAACATCAACCTCGGCCATCTGGGGATCACCCGGGACAATCCGGACTACTATGCCGTCCAGCTGATGAATTATCTCCTGGGTGGTGGGTTCAACTCGTATCTCATCTCCAAGATCCGGGAAGAGAACGGCTGGGCCTATGACGTTGGGAGCGCCTTCAGCCCCGCCAAGTATGCCGGGGAGTTCAGCGTCAGCCTGCAGACGAAGAACGAGGTGGCCGAACAGGCCATCGAGACGGCGCTGGCGGAGATCCGACGGATTCGGGACAAGCCGGTCAGCGAAGATGAGCTCAGGGATGCCAAGGCTTACCTGACCGGCAGCTTCCCCCTGCGGCTGGACACCAGCAAGAAGATCGTCGGCTGGCTGGCCACCATCGAGTATTACGGTCTCGGGCTGGACTACGTTGATCGGTACCCGAGTCTCATCAACGCTGTCACCGCCGCCGACGTCCAGCGCGTGGCGCAGAAATATCTCGACCCCGACCGGTATGCCCTGGCCGTGGTGGCGGATCTCACCAAGGCAAAGATTACCCAATAGCGCCTGACCTTTCGTGTTTTTGGACTGGGCCATGGACCAGCGTAGCTTTTCGGATGGGAATAACCCCATTTGGGTTAGGGCGGTCGCTGGGGCGAGTGGCGATTGGCGGGTTCGAAGAAGTCGTTTCAATGTTAAATGGCTGTGTTTGCACACTTCGCCACATTGGCGCCATTCTGCATTTGGCTTCGTTCAGGGTGGCATGGATCATGCCTAGGAGCCTGTCGGAGAATTGGGTTTGGAGGCTGTACGACCGAATAACGACCTCCACATTTGGCTCAGGATCGACGATCTCGGCGCGGTCCATGA
>JBIOJT010000364.1:0-4335 GCA_044451055.1 Methylomirabilales bacterium (SeqCode) | reverse complement strand
TAGCGGAACGGTGGAGCGGAGGACCGGCGTGCTCCTGGAGGCGTGCGTGCGTGGGTTCACCAAGGGTAGGGAGGTATCTCACCAGACCGGGAACGCCCCGGTAGAGTCACGCCGGAGCCGAGTGGCCCGCGGGGGTCCGGTTACGCAGGGTGGAGGGTTGCGAGGGGAGGACGGTGTGCCTCGATGATCTGGGAGAGCTGCTGCAGGCCGATGGGTTTTTGGAGGATGGCGTTGATGGTGCCCTGGGGGATGTCCTGATCCTCCGTGGCATCGGCCCAGCCGGTAATGAGGATGATCGGGGTGGTGGGGTGCATACTGCGGACCTGTTGGGCGAACTGGATCCCGTTCATGTCATTGGTCATGGTGAGGTCGGTGACCAGGAGATCGATCGGGGTGTCGGTGAGCCGGGCGAGCCCGGCCTCACCGCTGTCGGCCTCTGTGGGGATGTGTCCGAGGCTGTTCAGGAGGCTGACGAGGCCGTGACGAACCTGCGGGTTGTCATCGACCACCAGGACGCGCAGGGGCCGAGTGGTGGGGTGAATGGTGATCTCAGGCGTGACAGTGGTCTGATGCTGGGTGGCCTGGAACCAGAGGGTGAACGTCGTGCCCCGTCCGGGCGTGGAGGTGACGGTGATGTGTCCGCCGTGCCGCTCCATGATGCCGTAGACGATCGAGAGGCCCATACCGGTCCCGCGGGTACCTCTGGTGGTGAAGAAGGGATCGAAGATGTGCGGGCGCACGTCCTCGGGGATGCCGGTGCCGGTATCAGTGACCTGCAGGTCAACAGCGGGGGGTGACCCGGGAACGTCAAGAGTGCTGGGGACGGCCTGGGCCCGGAAGGTGAGACAGCCGCCGGTGGGCATCGCATCCACGGCGTTCAGGATGAGGTTCGTGAGGGCCTCGCGGATTTCCGATTCGCTGCCGAGAATCGGGGGAAGGTCATCGAGGTGGGTTTCCACGGTGATGGCGCGGTTGTGGCGGTAGGCCTCGTCATGCCAGTGGGGCCGGGTGAGCTGGACGGCTCCGGAGACGATGGTCTCTAGCCGGATGGGCCGGAGTTGTTTGCTGGCCTGCTGGCGGCTGAATTCCTGCAGTCGCTGGATGATGAGGGCCCCGTCGCGGGCCGAGGTCAGTAGCGGATCCAGGTGATGCTGGAGTTCGGGAGAGGGATGGAGGAAGCGCAAGAGGTCGCCATGGGCGATGACGGAGGCGAGGACGTTGTTGAGATCGTGGGCGATGCCGGCGGAAAGCTGGCCGAGGGCGCGGAGTTTGCTGGTCCGAACCAGTTCGTCCTGGGCCCGCTGGAGATCGGCGTAGGCGGCCTGCTGTGCTTGGAAGAGTCGCGCATTCTCGATGGCGATGGCGGCCTGGTCGGCGAAGAGGCTCAGGGTCTCGCGGTGCTCGTTGGTGAAGAGGGGCGCGGTCTCACCGTCGCGGCCGATGAGGATGATGCCGATGATCGTGTCGCGATACCAGAGGGGTTCTGCGAGGACCCGGGTGACGGGCGTATGGGCAAGCAGTGCGGGGTTGGCGTCAGGCCACTCCCGATAGTCGTTTACCATGAAGCCGCGTCGTTGTCGGAGGACCTCGCCGGGAGCGCCCCGGTTCGGGCGGGCGACTTCCGCAGGGAACCAGGGTTGCCCTTCCGCGTCCTCGAAACCCGCCCAGGCAGCTGACTGAAAGGTGTTGGTGGTCTTCTCGCAGTAGAAGATGACCGCGCGCTGGGCTTGGGCAAGGTCCAGCGCACGCTGGGCGATGAGCTGGAGGAGGCGGGTGAGGTCCAGTTCACGGGTGATTTCGGTGGAGACGGTTCGAATGGCCTCCAGGTGCCGGGTACGGGTGGCCAGGGCGGTCTCGGCGTTCTTGCGGGCAGTGATGTCGGTAAACATGGCGAAGCCGCCCGCATACTGACCGCCCTCGTCAAGGATGGGGGCGACGTTCAGCAGCATGACACACGGGGTGCCATCCTTCCGCTGAAAGACGCGTTCGAGTTGCTCGTTCCCCGCAATGTGGCGCCGTGCCATGGCGGCGCGAGCGTCCGGGCGCTCGGTCGGATCCACGAAGTCGGTGTAGGAGCGGCCGAGCATCTCGGCCGGCGTGTAGCCGAGCATGGCGGCCATCTTGGGGTTCACGAAGGTGATGAGCGTATCGGGATCGGAGATTATGATCCCCTCCGCGGCCGTCTCGATAAGGCGACGGTACCGGGTCTCGCTCTGCATGAGAGCGGTTTGTGTACGGCGGTGTTTGGCAAGCTCTTGCTGGGCCGCCTCGTACAGCCGGGCGTTTTCGATGGCGATGGCGGTCTGACCGGCGAACGACGAGAGATAGGCCAGTTCGTCCACCCCGTACTCGCGAGGCTCCGTGGTATCGAAACTGAGCACGCCCAGCACCTCGTCCCCGATCTTAATCGGCAAGCCGAGATACGTGACAAACCCGAGCTGTCGGTCGCGCTCAGCCGAGGCATTCCTGGGATCGTTGGCGGAGTCAGCACAGAACAGCGGCTCTCCGCTCTCCGCTACGAGACCTGAGAAGCTTACCCCCAGGGGCACGTGATACCCGGAGGGCACGGAGTCGCCTACCACCGTCGCCATCCGAAGTGCTTGCGCCTCCCTGTCAACCAGCATCACTGCCACGTGCGGGGTCCCAGCGATCTCGCTGGCCGCCCGGGCGATCCGATTGAGAATCTCGTGAAGATCCAACCCAGACATGACCGACTGTGTTGCCCGGAGCAATGCCGCGAGAGCTTCCCCCCGGCGGACAGTGGCCTCGTACAGCCGGGCATTCTCGATGGCGATGGCCGCGTGACCGGCAAAGAGGGCGACGACTTCGCGATCCTGGTCCGTGAAGAGACGGCTCGCGTCGTCACTGTTGATCGTGATGACACCAATGAGCCGATCTGCGTAGAGGAAGGGTTCGGCGAGGGTGGCGACGATCTTCGTGTGTGTTAAGAAGAGGGGGTTGGCCTCGGGCCAGGTCTGGCAGTTATTGACGATCATTCCTTGCCGGGTCATGGCGACGCTCCCGGTCAGGCCTCGGCCCAAGGGGATGCGTACGTCTCGGATCCAGTCCCCCTCAAGACCACTCCAGGCCGCCGGGGTGAGGTCCTGGGTGGCTTCGTTCCAGAGGTACACCACCCCGGAGTGGGCACAGAGTAGTTCGACGGCACGCTGGATGATAAGGGCGAGGACCTGGGGGAGCCGCAGCTCTTGCGTGAGCTCAAGGGTCACGCTGCGGACGGCTTCCAACTGGTTGGTGTGGGCAGCCAGTGTCTGCTCCGCGTGCTTCCGCTTGGTGATGTCGCGCATGAAGCAGAAGAACTGTTCTCGGTGGGTCGGGACATAGGTGACGCTGGCTTCCACATCAATGATCTGTCCGTCTTTACGGCGGTGCCGGGTCTCGAACCGGTCGAAGCCCGTGGCGATAATGCGCTCGAGGTGCCGCGCGGTGTCCTCCGGGGTCTCGATGACCTCGAGGGCAGAGACGGACATTTGGAGGAGTTCGCTCCGGCTGTAGCCGAGCATCTGGGAACAGGCGTTGTTTGCGTCGAGGAGACGGCCGTGGGTGTCGACGGCGCAGAAGGCATCCATGGTTGTCTCGAGAAGCATGCGTTGCTCCTCGATTTGCCGGCGGATTTGCTCGGTCTGGGACGTTCGGTGGCGGAGTTCGCGAAGGAGGAAGAGAGAGAGGAGCGTGGCCGTGATGAGCACGAAGAGGTCGCCCTTCATGATGCTGAAATACGTGAGGGTCGGAATGTTTGGAGTGAGATGGGCGAGGAGGTGGTCAGTCGTGTGGATCCAGAAAAGGCCAAGGATGGCATAGATCAAGGTGGGGGCCACTACGTGCCGGTACGGCCACTGTCGCATAGCGGGGACGCTCCCATCAGCGGGAAGAAGAGGTCGGGGTGAACTCGAAGTGGGAGGAGTATAGCGGGCCGGGGTGGGATGTCTTGGGAAATCGAGGCATCCCCTCTCCCCAGTGGTCCTGTTGTCTACATCATCGCGCCACGCTCGATGAGCGTCCCAATCACGACGAACTGTTTCTCGTAGCGCATGGCGAGGAACTTTTCGCGGTTCTTGGGGGTGAGACGGTCGGCAACCAGCGGGATGCGGGCGTCATAGAAGGCGGTGGCTGCCCAGCCGAGGCGTTCCCGGGTGCTCGCGGCCTGGGGATCCCCGCCGCAGCCCCGGCACATCCCGTACCCAGGGTCGAAGGGGTAGGGGACTTGACCGTGGACGCAGTTGTCCTCCGGGGTATTCCGGAGGTTCCGGCCACAGCAGGTGCAGATGAGCCACTCGGCGTGGCTGTCACTGGGGAGCGTGGCAGGTGGGGTGAGGC
>JBIOJT010000363.1:0-4366 GCA_044451055.1 Methylomirabilales bacterium (SeqCode) | reverse complement strand
GTTTCAATCGCCGCCGCACGCCAATGGCGGCGTTCCAGACCCTGCTCGGCCTCGGCGCGCAACAGCCGCCCACCACCTACAACATGTTGTATGGTGTGGAGCCAACCGGATAAGCATTACCAATGAAAAACAATGGCGGTATTCGTGATGCCGGGGATGGCAGGAGTAGGTGAAGTCAGAGAAAGTTCGATCCCCCTAGACCATGCTGGCAGGCCGCCTATTCGGGAAGAAGAAAGCCTGTAGGAAGTCCTTGCAAACATCAAGGCGTCGTGATAACAATGCCGGGTGTCTCGACATGGTCTGTCGGAAAAAGCGGGGTCGTAGTTCAGGACGCGAGAACGGTCCGCGCCGGCCGCACGGACAGGTCGCGGGCTTCGCGTGGATGGATGGGCGGGGCCGCCACCAAACATACACGGGGTCGTAGTTCAGTTGGCTAGAACGCCGGCCTGTCACGCCGGAGGTCGCGGGTTCGAGTCCCGTCGGCCCCGCCAAGAAAAACAGGGGGTTCCGCAAGGGGCCCCCTGATTTTTTCGGCTAACGTGCCCGAAAACGTGCCCGTGAGCTTCCGCGCCGCCTCCTGGAGATCGCCCGGGCTGACGATGTGGTACCGGTCGAACACGGCCCGTGTCTTGTGGCCCGTGATCTTCATGGCCACGCGCTCGGGCACGCCGCGGTTGACCATGTTCCGCACGGCCGTTCGGCGGAAGTCGTGCCGGAGCATCTTGAGCAGGCTTTGCTCAGGGCTGGCCAGCAGTTCGGCCTCACGCTTGGCCCGCTCCTCGCCTTCCAACCCCTCGAGGATCGCCTCCCGGCAGGCCGTTTTCCAGGCCTTCCGGAAGTCCTGAATGCGCTTCCCCTTGTGCTCGCCGCTGAGGTAAGGGAAGACCCATTCCACCCGCCGGCCGAGACGCATCTCCAGGATCCGCACCCGCTCGTCTTGGGCTTGGAGCAGCTCCACCAGCTCCGGCGTCAGGTACACGAGCCGGCCCTCGTCGTTCTTGGTGGTCCCCGGCTCCAGCCGGATCGTGCAGGCGTTCAGGTCCACTTGGCTTCGCTGGAGCGTCAGGACTTCGCTCTGCATGCGCCAGCCGAAGGCGTAGGCGATGCTCACGGCCACCTGGAGATCCGGGCGTAGGTGCCGCTTCACGACCTCGAACTGGCTCCGCTCGAAGAAGCCTGATCGCGGCGCCGCCTCCTTCAGCTTGTGGATCAGCGCCAGCCGCATGAGCTTCCCGTTCTCGTAGGCGAGGCGCAGCATCCGCCCCAGGACGGACAACTCCCGGTTGACGGTCCCGTTCGACGCACGCTCGGCCTGCCGGGCGGCGATGTAGCGTTTCACGTCGGCCGGGCCGATTCCAGCGATCCGCTTGGTGCGGAAGAAAGCCTCCAGGTGCGTCAGCCGCCAGCCGGCCTCGGTGAGGTCGCGCTCGCCGGTTGTCTTGTAGTGCATGCGGAGGTCCTCAGCGGCTTCTTCGTACAGGATCCGCTCCACGTGGGGGACGATCGGCTGCCCCTTCACCGCGCTGCCCTCGCGGTCATTCAGGAAGCGCCGGGCGTCCGTCTCCTTCTCCGTCTCGATGCTCTCACGGACGGCCTTCCCGTTTACGTAGTACTTCGCCCACCAGATCTTCCCGAAGCGGGCCCCACAGCCGGGACAGGTATCCTCGTGGCCGTGCCTGGGATCCTTGCACCGCTCCGCTGTCGCTGTCCTGGGCGCGCTTGCGTCCTTCAACTTTGGCCGGTACAGATAGCCCATGACTCATCCCTCCTTTCGCCGCCGACAGTCACCCGACCCCGTGAACATCACGCTCTGCTCCTTTCGCGGGTTGCGGATGTGGGCCGTGCCCCCGGCGAGTGGCCGCTCGCGCGTGGGCGTTGTGCTTCTACGCCTCTTGCTCGTGCACCGCCTGCTGGTCGATGTATTCTTTGGCGGCCCGAATCGCCTGCTCCTCCGAATTGTATTCCCTGGGTATGCGAGTTACCGCATCCGTCAGGGAGTTATCGGTGGTCATTTTCCGGTTCCCAAAATTCACAATGGAAACGAGCCATAACCCGCTGGCCAATTCCTCGGTGTGGATCCGGTGCTGCTTGTAGACTGGATTCTTTTTCAATTCGATTGAGCCTCCTTGCTCTTTCATTCCAGCAGTTCCCCCACCGTCACCCCGAGAGCCTTGGCAAGCTTCTTCACCAGCGCCAAAGAAGGATTCTTTTTCGCCCCACTCTCCAGCATGGAAATGTAGGCATAGGTGACGCCACCCTTCTTCGCCAGCTCCTCCTGTGTGAGCCCTGCTTTGATTCGCAGTTTCTTGAGCGTCATTCCTAGCCTCGTTGCCATGTAATTTAACCCTCAGTTAAGTGATTGTCAAGTGGTTTCTTTGCCCTGACGGTGCAAGCGGCCTCTTCCCCTTCACAAGGTCTAGGATGACTCTCCACGTTGCCCCACGTTCAACGATCTCCATTCGCCCCTGGACGGATGGTCTCCCTCTACATCGCTCGCGGTCGACCCCGCACCTGCTTCCCCGTCATCCGTCGACGACCACGAGGGCTCAACTTCTTCGACGGCCCATGCTCCGCACAATACCCACCCGCCTCTGCCAGCCGCAGGCACCCGACCTTCTTACACTTTTGCTGGTCCGCCATCTTCGTCACCTCCCCTCGGTTGCCATTCTCTTGGGGCAGCCGCCCTTGTCAACCCGCCCCCCTCTCTGCAGGCGAACCAACACGCCGCAGGGTAGTCCCCTTCCCACACAGGTCACAGGGCACACCCGAAAACTGTAATATTGTAAATGCCTCAAACTCATCGCCCACCGGGCACTCCACCACCTGGACCTTCCTGCACCCCTCGCAGACCAACTCCCACACTACTTTCTCCATTGTCGCCCGCCTTCGCCCCTGGGCACACCTCTCCCGTCAAGCGAAATCCCTCGTCCCACCATCCAGCGCCCGCAGGATCCCCTCCGCCAGCTCCCGGAGTCGCCGCTCCTTCTCGGGCTGTGCCCTGGCCCGCCTCTGCCGGCTCAGGGCTGCCCGGCACCGGCCGAGTACGACGCACGCTCCTCCGACCTTCAGTGCGCCCTTCTCTGGGACGTTGCGGAGAGTCAGCGGGGCGGCTCACGCTTCGGCGGGTCATTCGCCCGTCCTGAGGATTTCGAGCGCGGCCGCCAACGCCGTCTGCTGCTCGGGCGTGATTCCAATGAAGACGAGGCCGCTCTGGTAGTAGAGATGCTTGTCGCCCTCAAAGGTCTGTTCGCCCTTGTGGAGTCTGGTCCACACGACCTCGCCGGTGAGGCGGACCCGCCCGAGGGCGGGCGGGAGGTCCACGAAGCATACGAGCCCCTCGTGCAGGTGCTCGGCGTGCTCGATGCGGGCCCCCTCGGAGCTGAGCTCGAGGAGCTGCACCAGCCGGATTTCCAATTCGAATCCGCCGAGGTGCGAGGGGACAGTGAGCCGTGCTACTCGTCGGCGTTCTGATTTCTCGACCATCACCCGCTCCTCCCCTCCGTGGGCATCGGTCCCGGCCTGGTCCTCCGCTCCCGGATAGCCTGGACCTGGGTCAGGGCATGCGTCAGGTTCTCCTCCAGCCGCGCCAGGGTGTGCTCCCGGTTCGCCTGCCACGCGGCCGATCGGCACTTGTCGGAGCAGAACCGGCGGCGCGTGGTTTTCGGCTCGAAATTCGTGTCACAGTGCGCACACCGCATCCCCCTAGTGCCTCTTTTCCGTTTCAACGCAATTTACGCCATAAAGAGCCAGGCTGGTGGCGTCTAGACCCCCTTCTCGGAGGTACCTGCTGCACTGCACCTCGAACAGCAAGTCCCAAGGCGCACGGCGGGCAGCCGAACCCAGGGTCTCGCGTGCCGGAAGGGCAGAGCCTCCCGGATCCTATTCGGTTGGTCCCCCCACCGCAGCTGGCCCGAACGTAGCAGAAACCTTCTTCGGACTCAAGCGGTCCCAAGACAGCGCTGGCGGCCACGGATCGCGGCTTCTCTTCCGAGCATCGGTCTGTCCTGTGGGTGATCCTTCGCGCTATGCCTCCGGCCTCGAAGATCCGTCTCTGAACTCGCAACCTTTCATGCCACCGTTCCGCTACTTACGGGCGGTCGCTACGTCCAACTCGCACCACTTCGGCCCCTCGGTTGCGAGTTCCGTGCCTCTCAGCCGAGTGGCCGCCCCGGTCTCGACTCGCTGGCGACCTTGGGGGCATCAATACCGAGGAGGCAGAGCAGAGCCTGGTGTCGCGCTCGGCGGTGGGCCACCCTGGGAGGGCCTCTCCCCTGAGGTGGCGCAGCCGGCCAGGGCGAGCACCAGGAACATGGCCAAGGCAGCCCCGAGACTTCTCCATGGGGCGTCCGGCAGGCAGTTGGCGCGG
>JBIOJT010000362.1:0-4383 GCA_044451055.1 Methylomirabilales bacterium (SeqCode) | reverse complement strand
GTCCAAGACAGCTTCGCTAGCCCGTGGCCCCGCGCGCTCCGGGGGCCGCCGGGCCCTCGCAGCCGGTTGAGACCTGGCACCTCAGACTGGAACATGCGTATCACCGCTAATACTCCGACGGGCTCCTAGGATGGGCAGAACCTGGAGGATGAAGATTTCTCTTTGATTCGGCTGCTTGGGCACGACCTCGGCGTGCGGATCGGATACCTGGTCAGTCAACGCCTCAAAGGACGAACGCTTCGTCCAACTCCTCACCGAATCCAAGGCCCACAGCGCGGGCTTCTCGGCCAAGGGCATCTGTGCGGGCCTCGGGATCCGCCGGGCCTTCTCTCGGAACATGGTACGGCATAGCGATTCGGGTTCACCGTTCGGTGGCACAGGGCAGGCACCACGTTCCGGAGAGAAGTCGCGGACCCGCGCTACAAGAATGGCCCGGTGGCCGCCCAGGCCGCGGCCAGTCGGTATGGCGAGCACGCCCACGCCCCCGTGGGGAATGGGGATCTGTCGGAGCATGCCGGAGCGGCATAGTCCGCTGAGGGGGATGCGCCGGACCGATCTGCCCTCGTGTCGGCGTGGCTCGACATGCTGCACCGCGTGCCGCAATGCACGCGATGGCGGCTGGCCTCTGAGGCGAGGACGCGGGCCGGGAAGGGGGGCAGCGCCACGTCGAGATCCAGAGCGAAGGAGGATCTCCAACTCCGAAGCGAGGCTCTCCCCCTCGCCAGGCGTGCGTGACGTTGCGGGTCAGCCAAGATCGGCGACCTCATCGGGGGACACAGATCGGATGGGCGTCGGGGGGAAGATGTCGGCGGACCTTCACGGGTTCTTGTGCTCGGCGGCACTCAGGTCGCTCGGGTCAAGCACGCAAAAACGTGCTCTTGTCAGCTCCAAGATCTTTGGCAGAGTAGGAGGCGCGCGCGACAGCGGGAGGCTCTACGGGCGCCTCTTCACCAGGGAGCACGGCGATATGATCCGAGAAGGGCCGGACGAAGTGCGGGAGATCCGGGAGCCCGGTTGTTCAAGCCGGCTGCCTGTGATCCCAGGGGAGAACGCCCCGATGAACCGCTTGGATGATGGGCAAACACCGGGCAAACAGCCCCCGCAATCCGCTGAAAATGAACCCGGGTCTGGCCGCGTACACGACAAGAGATTTTCGAAGTCTCCGAACTCCTGAGCCTGGCCTTCGGGCGGGATTCCCGGTGGGTCGACCGTCATCGCCCGTCCTTCTAGGAACTGTTAGGTGTGGAGGATCTGATTTCGCCCCTGGATGCCGTCAAAGGCCGAGGTGGCACGGGCTCTACCTCAAAGGGGATTGCCCGGAAGGAGGCCTATTCCTTCCAGAAGCTGGCCTTCCTCTGCTACGGTAAAGAAGGGAAGAGTCCGAAGACATCAGTATTTATGACTGGTAGATCTCGCGCCTAAACGTATGTAGCCCGGTCGGGCTTGACTATGGAAGAGTGGTCCGTCCACAACTTTGAGATCCTCACGCTGTCCTCGGACGAGGCCGAAGCCCGAGCCCGGGCCCTGGCCCGGCTCATCCTCAAAGCCGCCCTAAAAAAATCTGTGCTGGCGGAAGAAACTGGGTTGAGATGCACTCGAGGCCGTGCTAATATCTGCTGTCAAAACGGGGAGAGGAGCCGATGAGGGCCGCCCTATACATCCGCGTCTCGACCGATCAGCAGGTCGAGCGAGGCGACTCCTTGGAGCTCCAACGGGAGCGCCTGGAGGGCTACGCCCGCTCCAAGGGGTGGGAGGTCCAGGGGCTTTACGACGACCGGGGGATCTCCGCCCGAGATACCAACCGACCTGCTTTCCAGCGACTCCTCAGCCAACTCAAGACCGGCCGCATCGACGTTGTCCTCGTCACCAAACTCGACCGGGCCTTTCGTGACACCCGAGACTTCCTGGAGAATACCGAGCTCTTCGAGGAGAAGGGCGTCCGGTTCGCCTGCCTCGATGGCGACATCGATACCACCACGCCTTCAGGACGAGTGTTTTCGACGATCCGAGCAGCGCTGGCCCAGTTCGAGCGGGAAACCACCGCCGAACGGGTCCGTGAGGTGATGCTGGCCCGGGCAGCCAAGGGCCTCTGGAATGGGGGTGTGGTTCCCTACGGGCTCCGGTGGGTCCAGGAGACCAAGAGTCTGATACCGGATTCGGAAGAGGTCGAAGGGGTGCGGCAGATGTTCCGGGTCTTTCTGGACACCCGAAGTATCCGAGGGACCACCCACCGGCTGAACGCCTCGGCACGGCGGACCCGCGCAGGAGGGCTCTGGTCAGGGACCTCGGTGCGCCGCATCTTGGGCAACCCTGTCTACTCCGGCGCACAGACGTATAACAAGCGCCGAGCTAAGGGAAAGACCTCGACGGCCCGGCCTAAAGAGCAACATATTATCGTGGAGGGGATGTTTGAACCCATCATCGACCGGGAGACCTTTTTGAAGGCCCAGACCCTATTGGAGGAACTTCGGGTGAAGCCGCCGGCCAAGCGCAGCCAATACCTGCTAACCCGGCTGATTTTCTGTGGTCGGTGCGGCTCTAAGATGTACGGGTACACCTATCGGCACCACCGTCGGCAAGGCAAGACCTACCACTACTACCGCTGCTGGGGTCACTCGGCCAAAGGGGCAACGGTATGCCCCGGCAATACGATCGAATTGGAGTACCTGGAAGATGTCATCGTGGCCGAGCTTCGGAACATCTCCCTCGATCCCCTCATGCTCCGCAGCCGCCTGGAGGAGGTCGCGCGAGAGGCGGGCGAAGAGTTGCAGCCGCTGCTGTCCGAGCAGCGGAGGCTGCAGGATGAGCTGAGGCGAATCGATGGCAAGCTCCGTCGGTTGTTGGAGTTGTACGAGGATGCCTTGATCGGCAAGGAGGAGTTTGCGGCCCGACGGGCGGAACTCGATCGTGACCGGCAGGAATTGGAGACGGGGTTGAAGGATGTCGCAACACGGCTCGGCAGCTCGCCGGTCGGGGCGGTAGATTTTGAGGCCAGCGTCGGCTCCTTGCGGGATCTTGCCGGAGTCTACGAGCAGCTTGATTTCGAAGGGCGGAGGGCGCTCCTATGCAACGTGCTGAGCCGAGTCATCGTGGGCGACGGCGAAATTCAGTACGGCGTGTATCTAATTCCGGAGTGCATGGGTGCCCGTGCGGGTACGCCACGGACCCAACGAAGGAATGCTCCTGCACGCCGCTCCAGATCCAACGCTACCTCGCCCGCATCTCCGGCCCGCTCCTGGACCGGATTGACATCCACATCGACGTCCCGCCACTCAGGCAACGGGAACTGAGCGGCGAGCCGTCCAGCGAGCCGTCAGCCGTCATTCGCGAGCGCGTGCGCCGCGCCCGCCAGATCCAGCAGGACCGCTTCCGACGCAGCAAGGTCTACTGCAACGCCCACATGAGTCCCCGCCAGATCCGCAAGCACTGCCAGGTGGAGGGGGAAGCGCGGAGCCTCCTGGACACGGCCATGGAGCGCCTGGGCCTATCGGCACGCGCCTATGACCGCATCCTGAAGGTCGCCCGGACCATCGCAGATCTCGAGACGGCGGAGGGTATTCAGCCCGAACACATCGCCGAGGGCATCCAGTACCGGTCGCTCGACCGCGGCCCGAGGCGATGATGGAGACGGGGAAGAGAGAGTGGGAGTCTCGCTGGGGCAGAGGTAGCGTTCACCGCTACCCGTAGGAGAGGAGGACGCGCACATGCCAAAGGTCACGCAGCTCGTATTGAACCTGCAAAGCAAGCCGGGAGTGCTGGCGAACCTGGCGGGAGCCCTGGCGCAGGCGGGCGTCAACATCGTGGGGGTCTGCGCCGTGGAGACAGCCGGCCGAGGGAAGATTCGCCTGCTGGTCTCCGACGCCGCCAAGGCCGAGGCCGCCCTGAAGGCCGCCAAGATGCGGTGCGGGCGCGAGGAGGCGATCTCCGTGTCGCTGGAGAATCGGCCCGGGGCACTGGCCGAGGCGGCGCAAAAGCTCGCGCAGGCCAAAGTCAATATCAAGTGCGCGTATGCCACCACTGGCGCCGGAGGGCCGGCGGCGGTCATCCTGACCGTGTCCAATCTTTCGAAGGCGGTCGCCGCCCTGGGCGGGTAAGCTCGGAACCGATTTCGAGGGCGCAGGTGACGGGGCGGCACATCGGGCGCCCCGTCATTCATACGTAGCCACCTCCCGAATTCTGCACGTCTCATCCTAGCAGGTCGCACCCTCCGATCAGCCCGAACCATTCACGGCGACCTGCTCAGACGATGATGGTCTGCTGCGCTTTCGGGTGGCTCGTTTCCACAGCTTGCGATGGGGCGACCTCTCTGCTGTATCCGGGCAGATACCTCCACGTATCCACCCCCGTACCGAGGGTCCTGTCATCTGATATCACAGGTCAACC
>JBIOJT010000361.1:0-4442 GCA_044451055.1 Methylomirabilales bacterium (SeqCode) | reverse complement strand
CGGCCCTGGTCGTGGGCGAGCGCAGGGTCAGCTACGCCGAGCTGGATGAGCTGGCCGGCCGGATGGCGAACGTCCTGCGGTTAAGCGGAGTCGAGCGGGGCGATCGCGTCGTGATCCTCGCGGATTCGTCAGTCCTGGCTGTCTCTGCGATCTTCGCCAGTCTCAAGGTGGGGGCGGTGTTCAGCCCGATCAACCCCTCCACCAAGGCGGACAAGCTGGCCTATGTCTTGAACAACTGCCGGGCGAAGGCGGTAATCACCCCGGCGGGTCTGCTGCCGGTGGCCAGCGACGCGATAGACCGGGCGGCGTCGGTCGTGGCGACGCTGGTGGACGACTTGCCCCCCGGGGCCGCGGTCAAGGGCGGCCTGTCGCTGCGGGAGGCGATGCCCGCTGCTCCCCCCGACGATCTAGCCAACGCCGGCATCGACATCGACCTGGCGATGCTCATCTACACCTCGGGCTCCACGGGATTCCCCAAGGGGGTGATGATGACCCATCAAAACGTCGTCGCCGCCGCGATCTCGATCACCACCTACGTGGAGAATACCGGCGACGACATCATCTTGAGCGCCCTCCCGCTGTCGTTTGATTACGGGCTCTACCAGGTGCTCATGGCGGCCAAGGTCGGGGCGACGGTGGTCCTCGAGAAGTCATTCGCCTACCCGGCCGCCGTCCTGCAGAAGATGAGGCGGGAACAGGCAACCGGCTTCCCCTTGGTGCCGACTATGGCTGCCCTTCTGCTCCGGATGAAGGAGCTGGAACCGGGCAGCTTCCCCCACCTGCGCTACATCACCAACACCGCGGCCGCGCTGCCGCCGGCACACATCGCCCGGCTGCAGGAGCTTTTCCCCACCACGCGGATCTACTCGATGTACGGACTGACCGAGTGCAAGCGCTGTACCTACCTGCCACCGGAGCAGCTCGCAACCCGGCCAGGGTCGGTGGGGAAGGCGATCCCCAACACCGAGGTCTACCTGGTCAACGACCGCGGCGAGCGGGTCGGGCCGGGCGAGACCGGCGAGCTGGTGATTCGCGGCGGACACGTCATGAAGGGATATTGGGAGGACCCCGAGGCGACGGACCGCGCACTTCGGCCCAGCGACAACCCCTGGGAAAAGGTCCTCTACAGCGGGGATCTGTTCCGCACCGATCAAGAAGGATACCTCTACTTCGTGGGCCGCAAGGACGATATCATCAAGTCGCGGGGCGAAAAGGTCAGCCCCAAGGAGATCGAGAACACCCTCTACGCGCTTCACGGCGTGCGCGAGGCCGCCGTGATCGGTGTACCCGATCCCATCCTGGGGATGGCCATCAAGGCGGTGATCGCCCCGACGGAGCCAGGTGCTCTGACCGAGCGGGACGTGCTGGCCCATTGCGCCCGGCACCTTGAGGACTTCATGGTCCCCAAGGCCGTCGAATTCGTGTCGGAGCTGCCGAAGACCGATTCGGGCAAGATCCGCCGGAGCCAGGTCCAGGCTGAAGCGCTGGGGGGACACGGCCATTAACGTTGACGTCCTGAAGATCGACCCTGAGCCGGTCGCCGGGCAAATTGCCACGTTGATCCGAGACCAGGTTTTCCACCAACTCCGGCGCCGAGGTGTCGTGGTGGGGCTTTCCGGCGGCGTCGACAGTAGTGTGGTGGCCGCCCTGTGCACGCGCGCGCTGGGGCCCGGCAGCGTCCTGGGCTTGCTCATGCCCGAGAAGGATTCCGACCCGGAAAGCCTGCGCCTCGGCCGTTTGGTCGCCGGCCGTCTGGGCATCGAGGCGCTGGTCGAGGACATCGCCCCCCTCCTGGAGGCCGCTGGGTGCTACCGTCGGCGCGACGACTTCATCCGCCTGGTCTTCCCGGAGTACGGGCCGGGGCACAAGTGCAAGCTCGTCCTGCCCAATGTCCTGGAGGGCGCCGCATACAACCTGTCCTGGCTCGTGGTAGAGTCCCCCGAGGGGGAGCAGCAGCGGGCGCGCCCGTCGCCGGAGGCATACCTCGGCATCGTGGCGGCCTCGAACATGAAGCAAAGGGCCCGTAAGCAGGTCGAGTACTACCATGCAGACCGCCTGAATTATGCCGTGGCCGGGACGCCGAATCGCCTTGAGTATGACCAAGGCTTCTTCGTCAAGAACGGGGACGGGGCCGCCGACCTCAAGCCCATCGCTCACCTTTACAAGAGCCAGGTGTACCAGCTTGCCGAGTCTCTCGGCGTGCCCCAGGAGGTTCGCCTGCGGATTCCCACGACCGACACCTACTCGCTCCAACAGACGCAGGAGGAATTCTATTTCTCTATGCCCTACGACAAGATGGACCTTTGCCTCTTCGCCATCAACCACAGCATCCCGCCCGCCGAGGCCGCCCGCGCGGCCGGCTTGACGCCCGAGCAGGTGGAGCGGGTCTACCGTGACATCCGGTCGAAGCGCCGGGCCACCGAATACCAGCACAGGCAGCCCCTTCTGGCGGAGCCTGTGCCCGAGGTGGGCTCGTAGCGGATTCCGGGTCGGATCGGCAACCCCGCGCCGAACTGGTGTAAAGTCTGGTATTGTAAATCAAAGGCGGCGATTGGCCCCACAGCCTAAGAGTCTACTCCGGCCGCGCGACTGGCATTTTCCGGGCGCTATCGAGCATGCCTCAAGAATACCGGCTTCCACCAATTTTCGTCGCGGGCTCCGGTCGCAGTGGGACGACATGGGTTGGAGAGACCATTGCCTCGTGCTCAGGCTGCATCGCGGTTTTCGAGCCGCTGCATCCGAACTCTGTGGCCGAGACCCCGCGCTGGGGGGTACACTGCGGTTTTCCTGGCCCCTATATGCGCGCCGGGGGTTTTTACCCCGTTTGGGAGGCTTTCTTCGATGCCCTGCTCGCTGGGAAAATCTCGAACTCGTGGACGAGGCGAGATTGGACCCGAGTGCCCAAACCTTTGACCCGCTGGTGGCTCACGGAGCGGATCGGCTACCGCCTGGCCAGGATCCGTCATCGTCAACAAGCGATGCGTGCTAATCGCTACGTCATCAAGGAAATCCGGGCAAACCTGATGCTGGATTGGTTGGCGAGCTACACCGGCGCACGGATCGTGTATCTGATCCGGCACCCTTGCGCGGTGATCGGCTCTCAGCTGAGGCAGAAAGAGCAAGCTTGGGTGGCAGAACTGGATGAGATCTTCTGCCAGCCTCCTCTCATGAGCGATTTCCTCGAGCCCTTTCGGAGGACCATGAGCGGAGCGACGACGCCGCTCGAGCGCCAAGCTGTCCGCTGGTGTGTCGAGAACTTCGTTCCCTTCAGCCAGGCCGGATCGAAGGATTGGCTCCTCTGCTGTTACGAGGAATTCATCTCCGATCGGGATGGTACTTTCGGGCGGGTCTTCCGAAGCCTGGGCGTTGAGCCGACCTCGGTCACCGAGAAGGCCAAAAAGCTTGTTGTCAGCAACCCGACCCACGACTTGAACACGACTAGGCCGTGGCACGCCCCCCTCAGCGAGGCAGAGGGAGAAGTGGTGCTGCGGATCTGCGAAGATTTCAGCCTGAGGTTGTACGGCCGGCAGAGGATGCCGCTGTGTACACCCAGGGAGCTCGTCGATTCCGCATTTGTCGGTCACAGCCCGCGCGGAGGTTCGACGGGAAATGCCATATCGTCAGGATTAACCGAGGTCGCCAAGCCATATTCGTAGGTGTGCTCCTCTACCAACCGTGGTGGATCGAACTGTCCCCGAAGTCGAAGCGGATTTCGAGCCGTCTTCCAGCCGGCGCCGCCCACCTCGTCTTCTGCGCCTGGAATCAACGATGAAAATGAGCCTTCTGACCTTGTTCCTGATCGGCCTCTCGGTTGGGTTCGTCCTTCTGTTCTCGGTAGGCATGAACGATGTTAGGACGGTGCAAGGTTCGGGCGCGAAGGTTGATTCGATGGATCTCTCGGCGTTTTCCGAGGCCCAGCCGGGGCATAGCCTGGACTTGGTGTTCATCCACCACTCGGTAGGAGGGCACTGGCTGGCCAAGAAGGGCCCTGAGACAGGGGCCGACTGTATTTTCACAACCCACCCCAGCGGCGGGGGCCTGCGACAAGCGCTGGAGAAGCAAGGCTACGAGGTGCACGAGGCGAGCTACGGCAGCCGGGTCGGCCTGGACACCGACATCGTCCACTGGCCTTCGAAGTTCCGCGATCAAATGGACCAGATCCTCACCTGCCAGCACCAAGACCAGCCCCTGCCCGACGGGCGTCGCAACCGGATCGTCGTCTTCAAGTCGTGCTACCCGAACAATCTCTTCGTGGAACTGGGCACGCCTCCGGGCCGGGCTGACGCGCCAGAGCGGACGGTGGCCAATGCGCAGGCGGCCTACACCGCGCTACTGGCGACGTTTGCACGGCACACAGGCGTTCTCTTCGTGTGCGTGACGGCACCTCCGCTGGCACCACGGCTCCCACCCGAGCCGCTCTGGAAGCCGCCGGCGCGGAGGCT
>JBIOJT010000360.1:0-4480 GCA_044451055.1 Methylomirabilales bacterium (SeqCode) | reverse complement strand
GTGTCCACGCCCAAGGCTTGCGCGGTCAGATCCCCGCCTTGGATGGCTCGGAGCACCAGCCCCGCCTTGGAATTGACGTACCAGAGGGAAAAAGCCATGGAAAGGGCGAGAATGGCGAGGACGGCCAGCAGGTCGTAGCGCGGGTCGCTGAAGAAGGCCGGGACCCCCCAGATCCCCTCTTCGCCCCCGAAGAATTTGCCGAAGACGTGGGTGAGCTGGAACAGGGCCAACGGCACGATGGAGGTGGAAAGCGCGAAGTAGATCCCCTTGATGCGCAGGGTGAGCGCCCCGACGGCCGCGGCCAGCAGGAGCGCGACGCCTACCCCGGCCGGGACGCTCGCCCAGGCCGGAACCCCCAGCCGGGCGCTCAAGGCGGCGGAGGTGTAGGCGGCGGCGGCAGGGAACATGGCGTAGCCGAGATTCACCCGCCCGGAGAAGCCCGAGAACATGTCGTACCCGACGGCGTAGGTCGCCCACGTCGCCCCATAGATCAGGGTGATGGTGAGCGGCTGGCTGCCGAACCAGCCGACGAGGGCGAGGCCCGGGAGGAGCAGCAGCGGGCCGTAGCGGGAGATCTGTTCGGCGCCGGCTCGCCGCATGGCTTGCTGCTGATGCTGGAGATCATCCATTCAGGCTCGCTCCACCGCCAGGCCGAACAGGCCCGTCGGGCGGACGATCAGGACGCTGAACACCACGACCAGGGCCATGAAGGTTACCAGCTCGGGGTCCCAGAGAAAGCTGACCAGGGCCCCCGCGTACCCGACGATCAGGGCAGCCACGAGGCTCCCCCGCAGGCTGCCGATGCCGCCCAGGATCACGATGGTGAACGCCATCAGGAGGGGCTCGAGGCCCATATCCGGAGTCACCACGCTGATGGGGGAGATGACGATTCCGGCCAGGGCCGCGAGCCCGGCGGAAATCGCCATCACGGCCGCGTGCGCCGATCGCACCGGGATTCCCACGAGGTGCGCACCGGTGCGGTTCAGCGCCACCGCTCGCAAGGCCTTGCCGGTCTTGGTCCGGTAAAGGAAAGCCCACAGCAAGCCGATGGCGAGCCCGGAGGTGCCCACGATGAGGAGCCGTTGGGCCGCGATCGTCTGCCCGAGCACCGACACGCTGCCGGGCGCGAAGGCGGGAATGGAGTACGGTCGCGCCCCGAAGACGATGACGATCAGCTCCCGCACGGCGAAAGCGAAGGCGAAGGTCATGATCCACAGGATGATCTCGCGCTCGCGCAGCGGCTCGACCAGCAGCCGGTCGAAGGCGGCCGCGAGGAGCGCAACGCTCAGGATCGCGAGGGCCGCGCCGGCCCACCAGCCAAGGCCAAGGCGGGACGCGTACACATAGGTGAGGTAGGCGCCCAGCGTGTAGAAGGCCCCGTGGGCGAAATTGATGACGCGCCCGACGCCGTAGATGAGGGCGACGCCGACGGCCATCAGGGCGTAGATCCCGCTGGTGGCGAGACCGAAGACCAGGATCGTGAGCAGTTTCTCCATGCGCTCCTCGCGCGTCTACTTCATCCAGTCCGGCGGCTGGTACTTCCCATGGGAGAACTTCTCCGGCCAGATTGCGACCTTCTGCTTGTCGCCGATCCACTGTCCGTAGGAGACGGGCACGGCGTCCGGGCCGGTGATCGCCTCGTGTTCCTTGTCGAAGCGGATGCGCCCGATGATCCCCTCGTAATCCACCTTCTCGAGCGCGGCCACCAGGGCGTCCCGATCGAGCGACTTGGCCGCCTCGGCCGCCACCTTCACGAGGTACACCGAGTCGTAGGCTCCGGTTCCCGTGTAGAAGGGCGTGTCGCCGTACCGCTGCTCGAACTTGTCCCAGAAGGGAATCGACTTCTTCGAGAGCGGCGCCTTGGTATAGGCGGACAGCTCGTACTTGCACTTCCCTTCCGTGTCCTTCCAGAACGAGGAGATCAGGTAGGAAGGGTTGTTGTTGCCGGCCAACGCCAGGGGGACCCGCTGGTCACGCCACTGTTTCACGATCACGAACCCCGCCTGGTTCGAGATCACCTCCAGAAGGACCTGCGCCTTGGCCGCCTGGGCCGCCTTGAAGATCGGCGTGAAGTCCGTGGTGGCCGGATCGTGGGAGGTCTCGTAGACGAGTTCGAGGTTGTACTCCTTCAGCTTCACCTTGAGGACATCGGCATAATCCCGAGCCCACTTGAGGTTCTCCGCGTCGATTGCGAAGCGGGTGAAGCCGGCCTGCGCACGCAGGATGTCCCGGCACACGAAGGCCAGGCTGAGCGCCTGCCGCTCGGAGTTCACCCAGGCCCGGAAGAGGTACTTGTAGGTGGCGTAGTTCTCGCCGACCGGCTTCATGATGTCCGGACTGGCCGCGCCCGTGATGATGAACGGCATCTTGAGGCGCCCGACGTATGGCACCAGGGCGAGGACGGCGCCGCTGCGAAATCCCCCGACGACGACATCGACCTTGTCGCGGACAGCGAGCTGCTGGAAGGCCTGGATAGCCTTCTCCGGCACGCCCTCCGAATCACCGCTGAAGAGTTGGATGGGCCGGCCCAGGATGCCCCCCGCCCCGTTGATTTCGTCGGCGGCGATCTGCGCGGCTCGCTGGATGTCCCGACCCGTGAAATCCGTGAGCGGTCCGAGGATTCCGATCCGGACCGGCTCCGCCGCGGCCAGGCCTCGTCTGACGCCCGGCCAGAGGCCCGAGAGGGCCGTGACGGCGACCGCGGCTCCACCCGTCTTGAGGAACTCCCGCCTGCGAAGGCCCCGACCTTTTTTCATTCCGGCTCCCATCGTGCTTCCTCCTTCCTGAGGCTGCGTCTGCGAGCTACCTCTCCCGCCTTCCAACCCCCTGCAATCTCGGACAGGTATCCGTGCGAAACGGGCATCTCCCTGTCCCACGAAGACGGACAGTCCCCATGGAGCTCGTCCCAAGATGTTTGAATTGATTAGCAGGATGCTGAAAAACCCGTTCTCGCCCAGGCTGCTCAAAAAGGTCCAGATGCAAGGCGGCGCGCGATGTGAGGTGCGAGGCGTACTTAGTACGTACGTCGCAGCGCCGCGCGAGCGCGCCAACGCCGCAGATGGGCCTTTTTCGGCAGCCTGTTAGGTGTCTGGCGGCGCGAGCGAAAGATAGGGAATACCCTCTCCCCATCCCACCACAAATCGTGTAACGCGATCTCGGCCATCGCGGTTCTTCCGTCCGGCGCATCCGATACGGACGCGAAGACTCGGCACAAGAACCTCCCAATTTCCCTCTTTAGTGTCAAGAGGAAACCACACCATACCCACATTTGACTTGAACGTGGACCGTGGAGGTTCGCTCAAGAATCCGCCGAGATGGCTTCTTATTTCCGGCGGACCTACGTTCGCGTCCCGCCCGCCTCCACCAGACGACCGAGCCGGGGCGCCAGGAGAAGACGCCATCTTTCGGCTGAGGGCTGGTCAGATGTCTGTGTCCACAAGAATGTCTTGGTGAAGCGATTGGGAAGGCGGAGCAGGAGCGACGAGTGTTGGGCTCTTCGATGGCTCAGTCGGGACTTGAACCCGAGTTTCAGCTCGGGTCACGTCTTCCCTAACGTTGGTATGTAGTTACATGATCGGAAGCGGTGAGAAACTGAGTGCGACTGAAACACGAGAGGATAAGTTTGGCCACGGAGGGCGAGGCCTCCAGTTCGAGTACGGCATGGCTCCCCCCTCGAAAGGGACACTAACGATGGTCCGCTTTTTCTCCCTGATACTGTGCCGCCTTGCTGTGTAGTTCCTTCAGGCTAATGCCTAGTAGTTCGGCCGCCAGGCTCCAGTTTCCCAGGGCACGGCTAAGCGTCTTCAGAATGATGTCCCGTTCGGCCTCTCTCAAGCTGCGGGCCCAAGGCTCCCGATCAAGGTGGTGCGAATACCTGTCCCGGTGCGCGCGAGGATCTGACTCTCCTACGTCCGAGCTTTCTCCTTCGGCCGTTGCCGCCCCTAGCTCGCCCCAAAGCGTCTCTAGCTCGCGGACGTTCTCCGGCCAGTAGCGTGCCAATTTGTTTTGCAGCGACTTGAGACTGATGCCCAGGAGTTCCGCCGCACGGGTCCGTCGGTTTCTCCCGAGGTTCCCAAGTGTCGTCCGGATCAGGTCCCGCTCGACCTCCTTTAGCCTGCGGGGCCAAGCCTCCAAATCAGAGGTGGCCGAGGGAACACCTGCCAGCCCTGGCCGGAGGCTCTGGGGCAGGTCGTCCAAATCCAAGACGTCCCCGCTGGCTAGTATGGCCGCCCGCTCAATAACGTTTTCTAATTCGCGGATGTTCCCCGGCCATTCGTAACGTAGGAGCGCTTCCATCGCTCGGGAGGTCACCCGCCGCACTTGCTTTATATTATTGCGGTTGAACCGGGACATAAAGTGCTCTACTAGCAGGGGAATGTCCTCCTTACGCTGTCGAAGGGGTGGCACGGAAATGGGAATGACCTCGAGGCGATAGAATAGGTCCTCACGGAACTTCCCCATAGCCACCATAGATCGCAGG
>JBIOJT010000359.1:0-4487 GCA_044451055.1 Methylomirabilales bacterium (SeqCode) | reverse complement strand
GGCAACTACATCGTGTTGGACAATGTCCGGGCAGGCTTGGAGATCACGCGCCACCTCGTCAACCTCGGGCACCGGCGCATCGGCTTTGTCGCCAGCCTCCCAGGATTGTCCACCGCGGCCGATCGCCTGCGGGGGTACCGCTCTCTCGAGAAAGGATTCAGAGATGAAAACCAGGCAACTTGGCTACACCGACCTTCATCTGTCCGTGATCGGATTCGGGTCCTTCGCCCTAGGCGGCGGTGGGTGGAAGTTCAGTTGGGGCCCTCAGGACGACCGTGACTCCGTCAACGCCATCGTGCGGGCCGTAGAAGTCGGCGTCAACTGGATTGATACGGCTCCGGTCTATGGGTTTGGCCATTCCGAGGAAGTCGTCGGCCTGGCGCTCAAGCGATGCAGCCGGAAACCTTTTGTCGCCACCAAGTGCGGGAGCCTCTGGGACGGCAGCGGCAACATCTTCCGTCGGACGCGGAAGGCCAGCGTGCGGGAGGAAGTGGAGGCCAGCCTCCGGCGACTCGGCGTGGACGTGATCGACCTGTACCAGATGCACTGGCCCCTGCCGGATGAGGAGTTCGAAGAAGGCTGGGAGACCATGGCCCAGCTGGTCAAAGCGGGAAAAGTCCGATACCTCGGTGTCTCGAACTTCAACGTCGCGCAGATGGAACGGCTGCAGGCGATCCATCCCATCGCCTCCCTGCAACCGCCCTACAGCATGCTGTGCCGGGACATTGAATCGGAGATTCTTCCGTATTGCGGCCGACATCACGTTGGCGTTGTCGCGTATAGCCCCCTGGAGAAAGGGTTGTTGACCGGTAAGTTCTCGCTCGAGCGAATAAAAAACCTCGCGCCGGAGGATCACCGCCGGAACGATCCGATGTTTGCCGAACCGCAATTGAGCGCGATTCTGGAACTGACCCAAGGCCTGGAGCGGTTGGCGAAGGAGCACCACATGACGGTGGCGGAGCTGGCCCTCGCCTGGGTACTTCGCCGGCCGGAGCTGACCGCAGCGATCGTGGGTGCCCGCCGGCCGGGCCAGATCGAAGAAACCGCCAGCGCAGCGGACAAAGTCCTCTCACCCGAAACAGTCCAAGCTATTGAGGGCCTGCTGGACAAGCGAAACAAGACATTGGCTACGCACTGAGGGGCGAGGGTGCAAGATGTGGGAGGAAATGGTGCCCGGATATCGCAAGCAGCGGGCCTCCGCCCCAAGGGATTCCGTTCGCCGTTGACCCCGACCCCCCCTGGATGTGGACTCTCCTGATGAAGGACAGCTACGCTAGCACAAAGCAACGTTACGCAGAGGGGAGATAGACATGGAAATCATGACCCCCCAAGATGACGCTCGGTTTGCCACCGAGGAGGCCCTGCGTCACATCATGCTGGATTACATGCAGATGACGGAGTTCGTGAAGGAGCCGTTCATCGTGGAGCGGGCCGACGGGATCCGCTTCTGGGACGTGCAGGGGAAGGAGTACCTGGACGGGTTGGCGGGGGTCTACGTCGTGAACGTTGGTTACGGGAACCCCCGGATGCTGGAGGCGGTGCGCACGCAGCTCGAGAGACTGCCCTTCAACCCCCCCATGCACGGGACCAACCCCCGCGCCGTGGAGCTGGCCGCCCGGCTGGCCGAGATCAGCCCCGGCGATCTCACCACGGCCCGCCTGGTCAGCAGCGGCTCCGAAGCCAATGAGGCCGCCTTCAAGATGGCCCGCCAGTACCACCGCCAGTCCGGGAACCCGGGGAAGTTCAAGATCCTCTCCCGGTACCTGAGCTACCACGGGGCCACCGGGAGCGCCATGAGCGCGGGCGGGGTGGGGTACCGGAAGACCCTGTACGAGCCCGCGGCCGTGGGGTTCCTGCACACCTACCCCCCGTACTGCTACCGCTGCCCCTACGAGAAGACCTACCCGGCCTGTGAGACGTTCTGCGCCCGGACGGTCCGCACCATGATCGAGTGGGAGGACCCCCGCTCCATCGCCGCGATCATCGTGGAGCCCATCAGTAACACCGGGGGCATCATCACCCCCCCGATGGAGTACCTGAAGATTCTCCGCCAGCTCTGCGACGAGTACAACATCCTCCTCATCTTCGACGAGATCATCACGGGCTTCGGCCGGACCGGCAACCTGTTTGCCGCCAATACGTTCGATGTGGTCCCGGACATCCTCTGCTGCGGCAAGGGGATGAGCAGCGGGTACGCCCCCCTGGCCGCCGCCCTGGTGCGCGAGAAGATCGCCCGGGTCTTCTGGGGGGCCCCGGGGACCGAGTTCGCCCACGGCCACACTTACGCGGGGAATCCGGTCTCCTGCGCCGCCGGCCTGGCGAGCATCCAGGAGATCCTGGACCGGAAGCTCCCGGAGAACGCTCAGCGCATGGGAGCGCACCTCGTTCATCGGTTGGAGGGCCTCCGTGCCCTCGGGATCATCGGGGACATCCGGGGGAAGGGCCTCCTCATCGGGGTGGAGTTCGTCAAGGACCCCGCCACCAAGACCCCGTTCCCGCCCGAGGTGAAGCTCGGCCTCCGCATCGGGAAGCAGGCCCTCCGGAACGGCCTCCTGCTCCGCTTCGACCCCCACTGGATCGCCTTCGGCCCCCCGCTCATCGTGACCGAGGCGGACATCGACCAGATGATGGCCATCCTGGAGCAGAGCATCCGGGAGGTCTTACGAGAACTCTAGGGCTTGTGTCAACAAGTAGGTAACACATGCCTGTCAACAGAGATCGGGCGCCCGCCCTCATGCGGGAATACCATTTCGACGTCATCGTCACGATGACGCCGGAGAACGTGACCTGCCTGAGCGACTTCCCCATGCTGCACGGCTGCTTGGCCGAGGAGGAACGGCGTCTTCACGCGGCGCTGCGCAGCTCGCACACGTCCTTCGATCTGAACGATTTGCGCGCCTGCCTGAAGGCCAAGGGTCTGGCGGCCGGTCACATCGGTTTCGATGAGGAGGCGCTCCAGAGCCCAGATATCTTCGGTCATGTCGCTGGCTTGCTCCCCAAGGCCAAAGTGGTTCCGACCTCAAGATCCTCCAGAGGATCCGAATGGTGAAGACGGCGGAAGAGCTGCGGCGGATGCGCGTGGCGGCCGAGGCCAATGAGGCGGGCGCAGCGGCCGTCTTTGCCGCGGCTAAGGTTGGGGTGTCCGAACAGGAGATGGCGGTAGTCTACTATGACGCAATCGATCGAGCCAATGCGTTGCGGCACCATCTGTGCATCAATTGTGGCCGGCGCGCAGGATTTCCTAATGGTAAACGGTCGGACTACCAGCGTCAGGCCGGTGACGTGATCCGGTTTGACGCGGACTTTGTCCATCATTACTACTTCAACGACATTGCCCGGGATGCAGTTGCCGGCAAAGCCAGCCAGAAGCCCAAGACGTACCACGCGGCCGTTAAAGTCGGCCGGAGGCGGCGACCGGCGCCATGCGCCCAGAGGCCAAGCCCACCGACATCTTCCGGCCCTCGGTGGACGCGGTTCGAAAGGCGGGCATTTCCCACTACAACCGGCACCACGTGGGACACGCGCTCGGCGTCGCCTGCTAAGACGACCTGCTCATCGGGCCGAACAACCACACGATCCTGGAAGAAGACATGGTCATCAATATCGAGACGCCCTATTATGAAGTGGGTTTCGGCGGGGCCGCGGTGCGGTCAGAGGAGTCGCATGAAAACCATCGTGCTAGATGAGCCGGGTCGTTTTCGACTTGCGGAACGGGCGGCGCCTCCTGCACCCGCCCCGGGTGAGGCGTTGGTCCGTGTTCATCGCGTCGGGGTGTGCGGCAGCGACCTGCACGCCTTTCGGGGGAAACAACCGTTCTTCACCTACCCGCGGGTCGTGGGCCACGAATTGGGGGTCGAGATCCTTGCCTTGGGAAAACCGGAGGCCGGCCTCAGCGTGGGGGACCGGTGCGCCGTGGAGCCGTATCTGAATTGTGGACACTGCATCGCGTGCCGGCGGGGAAAGACGAACTGCTGCGTGAACCTCCAGGTCCTGGGCGTGCATATCGACGGCGGGATGTGCGAGCTGATGACGGTCCCGGCGGCGAAGCTGCACCGGTCGCAGAAGCTTTCGGTGGATGAGCTGGCTTTGGTGGAAATGCTCACCATCGGGGCGCATGCCGTGCGGAGGGCGCAGCCGGAATCGGGGGAGCGCGTCCTGGTCATCGGAGCCGGGCCCATCGGTCTGTCGGTCATCACGTTCGCGCAACTCACCGGTGCCAGGGTCATCATCCTCGAGATCAGCGAGCGGCGGCGCCAGTTCTGCCGCCAGCATCTCAAGGTCGAGACGTGTCTCGACGGGCGGACGGATACGACGGTCGATGAACTCCAGACGCTGCTCAACGGGGACCTGCCGACCACGGTCTTCGAAGCCACGGGCAATCCGAACTCCATGATGCGGTCGGTCCAGTATGTGGCCAACGGGGGGAAGCTCACCTTCGTGTCCTTGGTCCAGGGCGATCTGACGTTTCGCGACACGGAACTGCACCG
>JBIOJT010000358.1:0-4512 GCA_044451055.1 Methylomirabilales bacterium (SeqCode) | reverse complement strand
GATCAGGGTCGAGGCCAGGGCAGTCATGAGCCCCGCCTGTCCCGGCCTGGGCTTCACCGTGAGGGAGAGCGCGAGCGGAACCACCAGGCCGATCCCTATCAGGCCAAACCAGAACAGCACTGCGAATGGCCCGGCCCAAATGGCCCGGCCTGCAGGGCCCAAGGTTCCCAGGAACAGGCCGAGCAGAACCAGCTCCACCACCATGGCGAAGCTATCCGCCTTCTTGACCTTCTTCCAGCTCTCGCCCAGCTCGGCCCCCCGGAGGTACGAGAGCAACCCGATGGCGGCAATCCCCGTCGAGGCTCCCGAGGCCAGGAAGAGCGCCCCCATGAATCTGGCGTCGGTCCACACCGGCCGCGCCGTGGAAGCCAACAGGACCCCGGTGTAGCTCGCCAGAAAGAACCCGAAGAGCGAGCCCACCTTGCCGATGTTCTTCCGCAGCCAGACGAGGCGGGCATCCCGAGCGAAGGACAGAGCCGCTGACGCGAAGGCGAAGGCGCCAAAGGCGCCGATCCCCCACGACCCGACCGACATCGGGTTCCAGGCCTTGAACTGCCTCAGCATGTTCAGGAAGCGGAAGGGCATGCCCAGATCCAAGGTCAGCAGGGCTCCGCACATCATGGTCAGGGGCAGGGCCAGGAGGTAGCCCGACTTGGCCACCTCCTCGTCTCGCTTCCCCCCGAAGTTATCGGCGATGGCACCGACGAAATACGCCCCGCCGGCGATTCCGCCGAGGAAGAAATACCACACGATGTACCACTCCCAGTGGGGACTCTTCAAGAAGGTCATCATCCGCCCTCCCCCTGGGAGTCCTCGGACCCGCGCCCCCGCTCCCGGAAGGCCACCAGGGCTCCCAGGCCCAGGAGCAGCGCCGACCCGATGCTGAGGGCCGAGTCGGCCACGACGTGGCGCTCGGGCAGCTTTGGCGCCGGCGGCAGGTTATACGCCTCCGGCTTGTCCAGCAGCAGGAAGAAGGCGTTCAGGCCGCCCAGGACGTCTTCGTCCGCCCCGTAGAGCCGGGCTTCCTTCACCCCTTGCTTCTGGAGTTCCGCCAAGCGCTTCTTCGCCTTCTCCACCAGCGCCGACCGCTCGCCGAACTGAATGGACTGGGTCGGGCAAGTCTTGGCGCAGGCCGTGGGCATGTTGTTGTGGATGCGGTCGTTGCAGAAGGTGCACTTGTTGACCCGCCCGCTATCCTTGTTGAAGGTGATGACCCCGAATGGGCAGGCCGACACGCAGTACCGGCAACCGTTGCAGATGTCCTGATTCACCATCACCGTTCCGTACTCGATCCGGTAGATGGCGCCGGTCGGACACGCCTCCAGACAACCCGCCTGGTTGCAGTGCTTGCACACGTCGCTCATCAGGAGCCATTTCACCCCCCCGTTCTCCGACGGCTTCTCGGCGAAGCGAACCAGCCGCCAGGTCTTGTCCGTGAAGTGCTCCCGGTTCTGATACGTCCCGGTCCACTCGGCGCCCTCGGCCGGCAACTCGTTCCACTGCTTGCAGGCCACCTGGCAGGCTCGGCAGCCCGTGCAAACCGACGTGTCGGTGAACATCGCGTAGGTCGGCATCTACACCACCCCCTTCCGCACGTCGCACAGGAACGCCTTCGTCTCCTGGATGAAGACGTTCGGATCTCCCACCGTGGCCGAGAGATCGTTGGTGATATCCCCCTTGGCGATGCCGTTGTAGCCCCAGTGCCACGGCACCCCTACCTGATGCACGATCCGCCCGTCGATCTTGAACGGGACCATGCGCTCCGTCACCATGGCCTTCAGGTGGATCTTCCCCCGGGGGCTGATCACGGTGATCTTCTCCCCATTGACGATCCCCTTCTCCTTGGCCAACTGCGGAGAGAGTTCGCAGAAGTGGGACTCGAACATCTCCGCCAACCAGGGGAGGTACCGGGACATCACACCGGAGAGGTGGTGCTCCGTCAGGCGGTACGTGGTGATCACGTACGGGAACTCGGGGTCGCCCACCTTGGCGAGGCGGTTGGCATCCCCCAGATGCGCGTCCCGCCAGATCCGTGCGGTCGGGTTGTATTGCTGCCTGGACAGCAGGTTCTTCTGCGGCGATTCGACTGGTTCATAATGCTCGGGGAACGGACCGTCGTTGAGCGGGCCGAAGAAGGCCCCCTTCCCGTCCGCCCGCATGATGAACGGGTTGTCGCCGCCCTTGGCGTCGGGCGCCAGGAAGGGATTGAAGTCGGGGACGTCCCAGCCGACCCACTTGCCCTTCTTCCCGTCGGGCGCGTCGGCATCGGGATCCCACCAGAGGAGTTTCTTCCGCTCGCTCCACGGTTTCCCGCTGGGGTCAGCCGAGGCGCGGTTGTAGATGACCCGCCGATTGGCCGGCCAGGCGAAGGCCCAGTCGTGGGCCAGGTAGTCCTCGCCTTGGGGCGGCTTCCGGTTGGCGGCACGATTCGTTTTCTCGTCCGGCGTCACCCCGGTGTAGATCCAGATCCCCGAGGCCGTGGATCCGTCATCCCGAAGCACCGCGAAGGCCGGGAGCAACTGCCCCTTCCTGAACAGGACCTTCCCGTCGTTGTCGGTGATCTCCTGAGTGGCGTAGCCATTCATCTCCTGAAGCACCTTGAGGACGTTCGCCTCCCCCTCGCCGTAGTCCCAGGTGAGATTGAGCAGCCCCTGGTCGCTGGCCGCCTTGGAGCCGGTGTACAGCTTTTTCAGCCGCTTGCCCAGGTCGTACAGGAAGTCGGCATCTGATCGCACGTCCCCGGGCGGGGTCACGGCCCGGTCGTGCCACTGGATCAGGCGCATCGTGTTGGTGAGGCTTCCGTTCTTCTCCGCCGCCGGGGCCGCCGGCAGGAAGAGGACCTCGGTCTGGACCGTCTTCGGGTCCACCCCCGGCGCCTTCCAGACCTCGGCCGTCTCGGTCACGAAGATGTCCTTGACGACCAGCCAGTCGAGCATGTTCATGGCCGCCCGCGCCAGCTTGGCGTTGGGGCCGCCCACGGCCGGGTTCTGGCCGATGGCGAAGAACCCCTTGATCTTGCCGCCGTGCATATCCACGAAGATGTGCTGGTGCGAGTAGGCATCGGCCGAGGCCCGCTTGGGGATCCAGTCGTAGCAGAAGTCGTTCTCCTTGGTGGCGGCATCGCCGTACCAGGCCTTGAGCATGCTGATGACCCACTTGGGGCGGCTGGCGGCAAAGCCCGACTTGGGAGTCTCTTTCTCCAGGTAGGTCTTCAGGTCCGGGTGGGCGTCCCGCAGGGGCATCGGGTTGTAGCCCGGCAGGTCCTGGTACAGAACTGCTAAGTCTGTCGCCCCCTGGACATTGGCGTGGCCGCGCAAGGCCACTACACCGCCACCCGGGACGCCGATGTTCCCCAGGATCAACTGGAGCATGGCCAGCGCGCGGATGTTCTGGACCCCGTTGGTATGCTGGGTGAGGTTCAGGGCGTAGGTGATCGTCCCCGACTTGTCCGGGGCACCGGTGGAGCAGTACAGCTCAGCGACCTCTTCGAACTTGGTCTTGGGAATGCCACAGATCCGCTCCACCATCTCCAGGGTGTAGCGGGAGTAGTGCCGCTTCAGCAGTTGCCAGACCGTGTGGGGGTCCTGCAGCGTCTTGTCCCGTTTCGGATTCCCTTGCTCGTCCAACTGGTACCGCCAGGTCGCGCGGTCGTATTTTCGGACCTGGGAGTCAAAGCCGGTGAAGAGTCCCGCCAGATCGGTGGGCGTCTTGAAATCCGGATCGATCAGGAAGGAGGCGTTGGTGTACTCCACCACATAGTCGTGGAAGTACTTCTTTCTGGCGATGGCGTAATTGATCAGCCCCCCGAAGAACACGATGTTCGTCCCGGAGCGAAGCGGGACGTGGATGTCCGCCAGGGCCGAGGTGCGCGTGAAGCGGGGGTCCACGTGGATGAACTTGGCTCCCCGCTCCTTGGCCCGGAGCACCCATTGGAAGCCGACGGGATGGTTCTCCGCCATGTTGGACGTCGCCATCACGACGTCCGCGTTCTGGATGTCGATCAGGTTCGTCGTCATCGCCCCGCGACCGAACGTGGTTCCCAAAGCTGGGACCGTGGCGGAGTGTCAGACGCGCGCCTGATGTTCGAAGTAGACGAATCCCAGCGTCCGGAAGAGCTTCGCTTGCAGATAGCATTCCTCGTTATCGACGCAAGCAGAGCCCAGGCTGGCGATGCTGTCGCACCGATTGACCGTCACGCCGTTCTCTTTCTCGATGAACCCCGCGTCCCGGGTCTTCTTGGTCAGCTCGGCGATCCGGTCCATCATCCAGTCGAGAGGCTTCTCCTCCCACCGGTCCGACCCTGGTGCCCGGTACAACGCGTTGGTCGGCCGCATCTCGTTGATGGAAAGCTGGTAGGTTGCCTGACCCTTGGGACACAGGGCACCCAAGGTGTGGGGACAGTCCGGGTTGCCTTCAATCTGTTGAATCTTGTTGTCCTGTACGTAGATGAGCTGGGCGCAGCCCACCGCGCAGTAGGGACATATACTGGAGACCACCTTGGCGGTCTTGATC
>JBIOJT010000357.1:0-4516 GCA_044451055.1 Methylomirabilales bacterium (SeqCode) | reverse complement strand
CCCGCGAGAGCTTGCCGGACGACGGATTCACCCGGCACTGCACTTCGACGTAGCGGACGGTTTCGCGGCGGTGGGCATCCTGCACGCCGGGACTTGGTGCACGGTAACCAGTAACGGGGAGGATTATTCGACCGAGACACTGGCCGACATCCTTATCCCTACACCGGCAAAATACCCGGCCCTGGGCGAGCGGTGGACTACCCGAGCGGCTTTCGTGAAACGGGAGGCACCGCGCCCGTCCTGGTCCGAGGCCGTGACAACGATGCTGGCGCTGTTCCGGGACTATGTGGAGTTTGACGAAGACCCGCCCTATGCCGTGTGCGCCCTGTGGACGCTCGGAACCTACGTCTTTCCCATCCTCCCGAGCTATCCACGCTTGAACCTCCACGGCGAGAAAGGGAGCGGGAAAAGCAAGACCCTCAAGCTCATCGCGGCCTTGGCGCACAACGGCCTGTGGCGCACGGCACCGAGGGCGGCTCCCCTCTTCCGGCTCATCGAGGCGCTGAGGCCGACCCTCTGTCTGGACGAGTTAGAACATCTCGACCGGGAGGACCGGGGCGACATCGAGGCGATCCTCAATGCAGGCTACCAAGCGGGGGGCGCGGTGGACCGCTGCGACTCGGTAACGTTCAACGTCCGCCCGTTCGCGGTCTATAGCCCCATCGCCCTGGCGGGCATCAAGGGGCTTAATGCCGTCCTGGCCGACCGCTGCATTACTCTCATCATGCAACCAGGCCAGGACCGGAGGCGGATCAACCGAGACGTGGACCTGAGCAACCCTGACCCTCGATTGGAGAATGTCCGGGACCTCGCGTATCGGTTGGCGCTGACACGGTGGCGTGAGGTGCGGGAGACTTGGGAACGGCTGGACCTCCCGGCCTGGCTCAATGGGCGATCCCGCGAGCTGTGGGCACCGCTGCTGGCGCTGGCCGGCCTGGTAGCGTCGGAGGCATCGCGCCTGGACCTGCGGCCTGCGCTCCTGGCCCTGGCCCGACCCGACGCGGAGGAGCGTGCCGAACTGCCGGAGGTGGCGGCAGCGATCCTCGCGGCGTTGGAGGCAAAGCTTGGCGGCGGGGATTCTGTCACCGTTCAACCCGGCGAACTGACCGGAGACCTTAAGGCCGCGTTGGGGTATGACGTGACGCCAACGGTGATTGGTCTCCGGCTGAAAGCCCTGGGGTTTATGCGCGACCGCCATCGGAAAGGCGGGAGCTTTTACCTGGTGACCGCTGAGGCCATCCAGAGGATTCGAGACCGGCGGAAGATGGGCGAGGAGCCGAACCCGGCGGCGGACCCCCCGGCAAGGTGATACGTGATACCTGATACCCGCAACCTACTGAATTGCAGGGAAAGTATCACGGTATCACCTTTGGGGAGGGTGAAGGCGCGTCTACGGTTAGGGTGAGGGCGTCCGCTAGCGTGTGAGTGTTTAGCGGCTATGGCTTGGGATTCTGTTCGAGGTAGGCGTTGATGAACTGGTCCACTTTGTCTGCCACCGTGTCCCGCACCTCGCGGAGCCTTTCGGCACTCACGATGCCAACGGTACCGACATACCAGGTGGAGGCAGGAAGGCTAACATTCCGATTGCGCGTCAGGATAACCCCCTGGTGGAATTCGAGCGAGATGTTAAACGCGTACAGCCCGACGGGCTCTTTATACGTGTTCACGTTGAGATAGAGGAATGACTCCCTAGTATTCGCGTATGAAGACGTTACGTTGATGCCGGCTTTCCGGAGGCGGAGTTCCACGTCAGTCTGGAGCTGGTCTCGCGTGAGGCCGTCGCGCTCGGCCTCTGGGGTCAAAACCTCCACTACCACATGGAAGGCCGTGATGCCCTTCAGGGTGGCCCGCCAAAATGAAGTATCATCAGGCCGCGCCGGAACAGGGAGGCCGAGTAGAAGTAAGGTCATTAGGGCGAAGGTCAACCGAGCGCACTTACTGAGGGTAGGGGCTTGCATGGCGGTGCCCTCCCCTGATAGAGCGAGCCCTCTTGCGTGTGGAGGCTATCAGTTCGGGGGAGCCGAGTCAATGGAATGCCTGGGGTTGTGCGTAAGCCAGAGAAAAGCCGGTGTGCGAGACTAGCCCTCGTGCCGAAAATTGCCTCTTGACCGGCGGCGAATGGGTGCGGTCTTGTGGTAGGCTATGACAACGAGAGTCGCAGGGGGCGCACGCAGCCGAAGGAGGGCACGGCCATGACAGCGCAGGCACCGGAACTGGTGGCAGTGGTGGCGCGCCTGGAGAAGGTGGAACGACAGAACCGAAGGTTGAGGGGAGCGGGAATTGCGGTCTTGGTGTTGGCCGCCGCTGGGCTACTGATGGGACAGGCAATGCCGAAGACGCGGATAGTGGAGGCGGAGGAGTTTGTCCTTAGAGACGCGGCGGGGAAGGTTCGGGCCATGCTGGGCGCGACCAAGGACTGGGAGGGACTGAACCTGTACGACGAGAACGACAGGGTCCGCGTCAGGCTGGACTTGCGCAAGGACGGGCCGGGACTGACCCTGTACGAGGAGAACGGTAAGGTCCGCGCCGACCTGGGCGCGATCAAGGCCGGGCCGCGACTGATCCTGTACGACGAGAACGGCAAGCCCCGCGCCGGGCTGAGCGTGGGCCTACTCGGGCCGGGCGTGTACCTGGCCGCCGAGGACGGCGTGCCCCGCGTCTGGCTGGCCGCGTGGAAGAACATCAGGCCGGGGCTGGTCCTGCTCGACGAGAACGGGAAGACGATCTGGTCAACACCATAAATTCCCTCTTGACAGGCTGTGACTGAGTGCTTATTTTGATAAGCATGAGACAGCGTGAGATAGCCGAGCAAGTCAGAGTATGGCGGGAACACCGGGGGCTGAGTCAACGGGCACTGGCGAAGGCGGCGGGAGTCTCCCCTGTCCTGGTGACGAAGATCGAAAGCGGGGCCATAGCGGACCCCCGGCTTTCGACCCTGCGGAAGCTGGCGAAGGCCCTTGGCGTGACGGTGGCCGAGTTGATCGGGGAAGGCAAGCCCGCACGGAAGCGGGCAAGGGGGAAATGATGGACGCAGAGCGGACACAGGCGACCGCGAATCCCGAAGCATGGGCGGCTGCGCAGGTTGAAGCCGTGGCCCATGAGGTAGAGGAACGCGAGAAGCCGAGGCGGAAGCGGCGGAAGGTCCGGGGCGTATTCCTGAAGCCCGGCAAGGAAGCGGGGGTGTGGTGGATTCGCTGGTGGTGCAACTACGGCCACCGGCACGAGGAGCGGATCGGGCCGAAAGCCCTCGCCGAAGAAATGGTGGAAAAGCGGCGCGTGGCCGTCAAGACGGAAGACTTCTGCTTGACGCGGGCGCGGGACGCCAAGCGCAAGGCGCACCCTACCCTGTTCGGCACTTTGGCCGACCGCTACCTTGAGTGGGCGAAGGGCTATTATCGCTTCTCGTACAAATTCCGCGTGACCGCCATGAACCACTTGAGGGCGGCATTCGCAGCCACGGCCTTGAGCGAGATTACCCAGACGACCCTGGAGGACTACCAGGCCAGACGGTGGAGCGCCGAGGCGGCAGACGGGACGGTGAATCGGGAACTACAAGTCCTGTCCCACGCCTTCCACAAGGCGATTGAATGGAAGCTGGCAACCACGAATCCCGTCCTGGGGCTGGAGCGGCGGGCCGAGCCCAAGGGCCGGACCCGCTATCTGACGGCAGACGAAGAGGGCCAGCTACTGAAGATCCTACCCGCGAAGTATCACGCGGTGTCCCGTCTGGCGGTTATGACGGGGCTTCGAATGGGCGAACTGCGGGCGCTGCTCTGGGAAGGACGTTGACCTTGGCTCCAAGCCATCCCTGACCGTCCTACGTGGCAAGGGGCAGCGCACCGAGCACGTCCCCCTGAACTCCGATGCGGTGGCGATTCTGCGAGGACTGGAGCGCACCAGCCCTCTGGTATTCCCAACCCTGCCCTCGCACCTGTCCGACCTGTTCAAGCGGTACGCGGTGAAGGCGAAGCTCGAAGACGTGACGTTCCACACGCTGCGGCACACGTTCGTCTCCCGGCTTGTCCAGGCCGGCGTGCCCCTGCGCATGGTGCAAGTCCTGGCCCGCCACTCCAACATCGAAGTGACCGAACGGTATGCGCACCTTGCGGACAGCCACACGCGGGACGCGGTGGAGCGGCTGACGGAGTACGAGGCCGAGGCCCGAAAAGCCCTCGAAAAGGTGACCCAGGGTGTGACCAGAAAAGAGCACCCCCTGTAAGTTGTTGTCCTCACAGGGGGAAAAGTGCTGGCGGAGGCGTGTGGGAATCGAACCCACCTTCAAATCAGTTCGAAGATTCCAGATTCTGTTGGGCCACTTCAGATCCCAGGCGTTAGACTGCGCGCTACCTTGCACGGACATTCTCGCCCTGCTTATGCAGACGATCACCGCGCCTCCGGCCTCGAAACCGCGGCCCCGCCGATGCTTCCGAAGGCCTATGGAGATTGGATCCCCACCTGCCTCTCCATGAGATTCCCCCGATCAGGCTCGCCTCACGCGTTCCCCCCTCCCCCGACT
>JBIOJT010000356.1:0-4542 GCA_044451055.1 Methylomirabilales bacterium (SeqCode) | reverse complement strand
GTGTAGCCATTATTCCGCGCTGCGTAGTAGGTAGGTGGCTGGAACTTTGCCTGCGGTTAGCCTGCCCTCTTGCCGGTCACCTTTGAAGATCTCGCCGACTGATCCTGATTACCTCGATGGGGCAGCAGCGACTGTAAAGCAAGGAGGGCTGACCGCTCCCGCCGGGGCGCGTCCTGCCTGATCCACCTTTCCGCAAGAATGAGGCTGGGTGCCATCAACCAGCTCAACATCGCGAGGCGTGGGCTCGATCGGTTGATCACATTTCAGTTGGATATCCAAGGTAAGTTGCCACGCCGTTGGAGGGAAAGCCGGTTCGATGCCTCCTCGTTACCTGGGAGGGCGCAGCCGCTGCGCCGCCGCCGGATCCACCATCCAGAGGAGGTGCCCGTCCACGGGGCGGACGACTTGGGCCGGGAAGCGGTCAGGTTGATACGCTCCCTGCAAGACCGCCCGCAGCGTCTCTGCCTTCGCCTCGCCGCTGACGAGAAAGATGACGTGGGCCGCGTTGTTCAATACCGGGGGGGTCAGGGTGATCCGATGGGCATTGAACTTCTCAACCCACGGAGCCGCTACGAGTCTGGTCTCTTCGTGGACCGTGCCCGTCCCGGGAAAGAGGGAGGCCGTGTGCCCATCCGGCCCCATCCCCAGGAGGATCAGATCCAGACGAGGGATTTGCCCTAGGGCCAGCCGATAGAACTCCCGGAGGGTCTGCGCATATACCTCGGCCGCCTTGCCGGCATCCGGGTTCTCCGCCGGGACCCGGTGGACGTTGGCTGGGGGAACCGGCACCCGTGACAGCATCGCCTCGTAGGCCATGCGGTAGTTGCTGTCGGGATGGGCTGGCGGGACGTGGCGCTCGTCCCCCCAAAAAAAGTGAATCTGGCCCCACGGAACCCGCGATCGAAACCCGTCCTCCTCGCCGGCGAGCAGGCGATAGAGCCCTCTGGGTGTTGAGCCACCGGAGAGGGCCACGGTGAAGCGCTCCCTGGTCCGGACCGCCTCGTTGGCGAGGTGGACGTACTCCTCCGCTGCCGCCCGATACAGTTCCTCGGAACTGCCGACCACGCGGATCTCGGGGTTGGTGGGCATCCATGGAGCCCCGCGTTCCTCCGGCCGATCCTGAATGGGATGCACAGCGCTAGGGAGTCTCCCCCGCATGGATCCCCATGATGGTCTCCACGAACCGGAGCGCGTCGCCTTTCCGGCGCTGGAACGAGTTGCGGCCGATGATGGAGCCGAACCCTCCGCCCTCGCGGATCGCGCGGACCTCGTTCAAGACCACATCATCCGCTCCGGCCGGCCCTCCCGAAAAGATGACGATCCGACGGCCATCGAAGGCGCACTGCACCGCGTGGCGGACGCGGTCGGCCAAGGTCTCGATGTAATGCGGTACGTCGTGAGGGACGTTGTTGACTCAGTGGACTGACGGTCGCTCCGCTCTCGCGACCGCTTTCGCAATCCCCGACGTGGAGACCCCGAGCAGCCGTGCCGTGGCGGCAAGGGACAGCCCCAGGCGAGCGAGGAAGCTTTCGCGCTCCTCGCGAGCGGCCACCATCTGCGCGTGTTCCAATCCCCCGGAGGATGACGTGGTGCCGTGTCCCCGGGGCACCCAGCCGTGCCTGTCGTGGCATCCTCGTGCTGGCCCTCCGTCTCGAGTGGTGGGGAACGCTATCAGAGTTATTCCTCTCAGTCAACAACGTCCCCTATTGCTCTCACATCAGAGTTATTCCTCTCAGTCAGATGTCCCCCATGATCGAGGTTGTTTTGGCGCACTCACGGTCCGGCTCTCAAGGCGAGGCCCATCACCTGGCGGGCAGGTCACGTGCGGTGCCTGATGCGAAGAGCCTCTTGCTCTTGATGATCTCGGCGACGGCGGGTGGGACCATGGCCTCCCAGGAGGGATCTCCCTTCTCGATACGTGCCAGGACATCCGCTGTCTGAATCGAGAGGTAGTCCTCGTTGTATCCCCGAATCGGCTCGATCCGGTGGATCTCGAGCAGGAGATCGCGCAGGTGGTGCCAGGGCGGCGGGACCGGCGTCCGCTCGATCGTATAGATCCGGCCCGAGATGGGATCCCGAGCGGGGTACACATACATCTTCACCGAGCGCTTGAACAGACGCCCCATGGATTCGAGGACGCCTCCGGGCAGGTCCGCGTAGTACTTCTCGTCGGCGATCAGTATCACGCTGGGCGACCCCACAGCGAGCCCAATCATCCGGTCCGTGTAGGTGGATAGGTACTCCGCGAGTTCGTGGTAGGGCTGGAAGCGGGAAATGAGCACGTCGAACCCCAGCACACCCAGGATGTCCGCCCGGGCCAGGAAGTCGGCATGGTCCACCTCGTTCCCTGAGGTCAGGCTGCGGAGCGTCATCTCGGCGAGAACCACGGGCTCCTGCCCCTGCACCTCGGGCTCCTGGAGAAATTGCGCCCGGGCGCGCTCGAGCAAGTCGAGCGTGAGCTTGGTGGCGGGACGGAAGCTCCCCCGTTCCACCAGGATCGGCTTCTTGTGGAGCACCTCGGATGGCTGCACGACCTCTCCGCTCGCCGTGAACATCGCCGCATCGGTCAACCCCTGCTCCACCAACTGGAGACTCATGAGGCGGTTGTCCAGGCCTGCGAAGGCCGGGCCCGAAAACTTGATCATGTCGAGTTCGACACGCTCCCGCGACAGCTCGTCCATCAACGAGCCGATCAGGGCGGCCGGCTCGCGGTGACGCATGAAGGCCTCGTAGATCAGGTCGACCCCGAGCACGCCCAGCGCCTCCTGCTGGCGCGCGGGGGTCGATTCCAACAGGTGGACGTGGACGATGATCTCGGAGGGTTCCTCGCCAGGGCGGGCCTGGAATCGGATGCCCACCCAGCCGCGCCCGTTCTCCGGGTGCCGGTAGCTCCGCGTGGCCACCGTGTCGGCGAAGGCGAAGAAGGCGGTGGTCTCCCCGCGCACGCGGCCGAGGCTGTCCACGAGCTGGGTGTACTCGTGCTGGAGCATCGCTTCGAGGCGCTGGCGGCTGACGTAGCGCTGGGCCGGGCCGTAGAGCGCATCACTCACCGCCATGTCATAGGCGGAGATGGTCTTCGCCACCGTTCCTGCCGCGCCACCCACCAGGAAGAACCAGCGGGCCACCTCCTGGCCGGCGCCGATCTCGGCGAACGTGCCGTGGGTGGTGTTGTCGAGATTGAGGGCCAGCGCCTTCTGCCCTGTACTCAATGCCCCGTCAGTCATGATGGAGCTTCCCCCCAAATGCTCGAACAGGGATTTCCGACCTCCTCGTTGCCGTGAGGGTGAATCATACCATATTCGGGCCAACCCGGTAGCAGGTTGGGACCCAGATGTAAGTGCCCCGTCGGTTGGATCCCGGAGAAGCCCCGCGATTTCGCGCCTCCTCCGAAACCCTTCACCGCCTCCCGTCAAGTGGCGCAAGCATGTCTGCCTGGGTGAGCCCTTTTGTTGCTCGGGCAGCGGTCCTTTCGACCACCCATCAGGTCGGCTGGAGGTACATGTGATGGAGAAACTCCGCCTGGCGCGGACTCAAGCCAAACTGCCGGCTGGCGGCGTCGATCAGTGTCCCACGGTTTGCCGCGGGCTCCTCCTGCAGGCGATCGCCGATCCACCGGATCGCACGCTAGAGTTTCATGTCCTGCAACGCCCGTTGGTGACGACCCATCCCTGTCACCCCCTCCTCTCTTTCCCAGGACTCTTCAAGAACGATCCCGCGGCCCTGCTGAGGTAGGCCGCGAGGAGATGAGTTCGCGGGGCGGCGTCAGGGCCCGCTCCAAGAGGTGTTGCAGCCCGGGTTGAATCTCGGCCGAGGTCTTGAGCTTCCCCCCTGCCCCCCTGAGCCAGTCCGAAGCGGCACGCTGCCGGGGAGCACAGGCCCCCAGGTTCAGAGGCTATCCACTGACAGAAATGGGGACGGTGACGCTCTCCTGCTTGTAAGGCAGCGGGGTGAACGTCAGCTCCAGGCGAATCTCCTGGAGCGCGTTGTTTACCAGCGCGGCGCCCGGGAAGGGGACTTCGATCTCCTGCGAGGTCTGCATGCCCGGGTCGAGACGGTTCGTCTGGTAAGTGTCAAAGCTGAAGCCGGTATCCCGCCGGCCCTCGGCCGGCAGGATCGGCTTCCCGTCGGGACCCAGGTATTGGAGCGTACCCGAGATGAGGCGGGCCGCTTGATCCGCCGAGACATTCTTCAGCTTCAGCGTTGCGTGAAGCAATGGCGGCTCCACCACCTTGCCCGTGTTCGCTGCAACTTGCTCGCTCACTCGCAGGTTCTGAAGCTGCCCCGCCAGGAAAGCAACCCGCACGGCGGCGCTGTTTGGCTTCAGGGCGAATGTCTTCTCCGCTGGTTGTGCGTTCGAGGCAACGGTGGCCTGTCCCTGCTGTTGGCTGCACGCCGCCAGGGCCAGGCCCAGGATGCCTGCGCCCAAACCCCCGATCCACCATCTTCGTCTGTTCATGCTGTGCTCTCCTTGTGTATACTGTGCGGTGCGTAAAATAGGCGACAGTCCCTCCCGGACCGCACAGTCCGGGGGAGAGTCCGAGG
>JBIOJT010000355.1:0-4551 GCA_044451055.1 Methylomirabilales bacterium (SeqCode) | reverse complement strand
GTCCTCATGCTGCCTCCTCGCTCCTCTCGGTGCCGGTGCGTCCTGGCGCGCGCAACGACGTCCACGGCTGCCAGGTGCCGCAAGCGTGGCTCCGGGGCCGGCGGCCACACGGGGCTTTTCCGCGCGATGCCTGCAGTCGGTGAAGAATACAGCAATTGCGGAGACACCGCAAGAAACCTTCAGCGTAGCGGCCATTCGACGTGTTGGCTCTCGTGTGGTTTAGCGGGGGGGCTGGCTGCGGGCCCAATTCCGGGCGCAGTGACATCCAGGGATCCAAGCCCAGCCTCCTCTCTCCTTGAGATCCGCCACGCGAAGTGCCGCCGCTGGCCGGTGCGCGGAGAGGGGCCGGACCTAGCCCCCCCACCCCGGCTGTCTCCGTTTTCACTTGTCACCAGCCGGCGATCAAGGTATAGGGGAGCGGTTCGTTTCAGCTCTCCGCTTTCCACCTTTGTTCACGGAGGCCCTACCCATGGCTCTGAACCTGACGACGCCCCTGCGCAAGGCGCTCCACCAATTGGAGGCAGAGAAACAGCGCATCGATCGGGAGATCGCGGCGATCCGAGCCGCGCTGGCGGCCCTGGGAGACAAACGCGGGCGCATCCCCGCCTCCGCTCCCCGCGCCAGAGCACGGCAGCATCGGATGAGTCTGGCGGCCCGCCGGGCCGTCAGCCAACGGATGAAGGCGTACTGGGCGAAGCGGAGGGCGGCATCCTCCAAGCGCCACGGGCGGGGGACACAAAAGGCCGGGTAGGACACCTGCGCCGGCTTATCCCCCTCGGACAGGCGACATGCCGGGCCGTTCCGATCGCCTCGCTGCGCACTGGGCGCCCCGTCCTGTCGGGTGCCGGGCGGAGCACCTCCGTCCTCCGCGCCAGCGGACGCATCGAGATTCCGACTACGAGTGATCGAGGCGAGCGACCGCTTTCTGTCCTGCGGCCTTTCCCCCGTGGCAACCGGAATGGCAGGCACGTACGCAGGCCAAGCTGTTCGGCTGAAAGCGATTGGCGCCGGACCGCACCCCCAGGCGGTTCAGACTTCCAGAATGAGGAGGATATTCCATGACAGCCCTGGCAGATCTGCTCGGCAAGCGCGTCGCCCCCTCCGACCTCCAGCGGTTCTGCGCCGACGCGATGGTCCGCTGCGGCCTTTCGGCGGAGGACGCGGCCGTGTCGGCGGAGGTCCTGACGACCACCGACACCTGGGGCACGCACAGCCACGGGACGCGGCAGATCCGGCCGCTGATGCGCGCCGTCAAGAGCGGTGGCATCCGCCCCGGCGCGCGGCCCACCGTCCGGCGGGAGGGGCCCGGCTGGGCGCTGGTGGACGCCTGCATGGCCATGCCCATGGTGGTCGCGATCCACGCCATGGAGACCGCCATCGCCAAGGCGGCCTCGGCGGGGATCGGGTATGTCGGCGTGGCGCACAGCAGCCACTTCGGTGCGGCCGGCTACTACGCGACCCTCGCCCTCCGGCGCGACATGATCGGCCTCTCCATGACCAATTGTGATCCCTGCATGGCCGCCACCGGCGGTCGCCTGCCGGTCATCGGCACGAACCCGATCGCCTTCGCCATTCCAGCCGGTGAGGAGCGCCCGGTCTTCCTCGACATCGCCACGAGCGTCGTCGCCGTGACGAAGGTCATGATCGCGAAGGCCATGGCCCAGCCGGTGCCCGTAGGCTGGCTGCGCGACCCGGCGGGCCGGCCGACGACCGATCCGAGCGGCTATCCCGACCGGAGCGTGCTCCAGCCCGTGGGCGGCTACAAGGGGTACGGCCTCGCCGTGCTGGTCGAGGTCCTGTGCGGCATCCTGACGGGCGCGTCCTTCCTGAGCGGTGTGAAGGGGTGGATCAACGAGCGCGGGATCGCGGCCGACCAGGGCCACGCCTTCATCGCCATCGATGTGACTGCGATGATGCCGATCGACACCTTCAAGGCGCGGATGGACGCGATGATCCGCGAGCTCAAGGGCGCACCCAAGATCGCCGAGGTGGAGCGGATCTACCTGCCCGGCGAGATGGAATGGGAGCGGCGGGACCGGGCCCTGCGGGACGGCTTGCAGCTCCCGGACTACGTCCTGACCAACCTCCTGGGCCTCGCCGAGGACGTGGGGATGCTGCACGAGCTCGCGGGGCTCTTCCACTAGGCGCGCCGGTCGCACGCCGCCAACCAGCACGATGACCGGATCGTTGCCGCCCCGACGCCGCCCTGCCCCGGCGCGCGACAACTTCCCCACCATGCGCTCGGACTGGGGGTATGCCCAACACGATCAGGCTGCCGGCCATCCAGTCGCCGCGGGTCGAACTCCGAGACAGCGAATTGCAGGTGAGCCTCTATTGCTTGAGGTTCAGTTCGAGTCTTGCATGCCTCCCCGGGCAAGACTCGAACTCTTGGCTCGAGAATCCACCTTCACGGCCCGTAGGATGCAACGTCGAGAGATCCCGAGATCCTGAGCGATGGCGCGGATGGTTTTCCTGGGCTGGCGGAGGGGTCGGGTGCCTGTTCAGACGAGCCTGCGCGTCAGGGCTGGCTGGCGAAGGCCAGGCCCAGGTCGCGGAGCCGCTCCGGAGTGGGGATCCCATCCTTGGACCACCCCCGGAGTTCATAGTACTCGTCCAGCATCCTGTCCAACTCCTCGGGGGGGCAGAAGGTGCCCTTGGAGGGCCCGTCCGGGATGGGCTCGTGCTGGACGCGCCAGGGCAGGGTGTCGTCCTTCCGGGAGATCCCCTCGCGGACGTTGAAGGCGCGCTCCAGGGTGCAGATCCGTTCGCCGATCCGCTCCAGCTCGGGAAGATCGAGGTCCCAGCCCGTGGCGGCGTTGATCATGCGGGCGTAGCTCTCGTTGAGGTACATCCCGTAGCCGCCCCGCTCCGAGGTGAAGCGACAGAGGACCAGCGAGTCGTCCACGGCCGTGAAGTTCTGGCTGCGGATGGCCCAGGCGGCCTTCCCCTCGGGACTCCGGCGATCGAAATCGGGCGCGTACTGGGGCGTGGGCCGGGCGTCGTGATGGCTGCCGCCCCGGGTGCCGGTGGCATACCCGATGCTCATCCCCTTCAGCGCCCGGGCGGAGTGGGCCGGCATCTCCAGGCTCTTGACCGAGTGGAGGAACTTCTTCGCCTCGGGGCCGAGCGTCTCCGCCAGCCGGGCCGACCCCTCGGCCAGGACGTCGCCAAAGCCTTCGCGCAGGCCAATCATCTCCACCAGGCGATGCGCGGCTTGGTGATTCCCCCAGCGCAGCGGGACTCCGATCTCCTGCTCGGTCAGGAATCCCCGCTCCAGGCATTCCAGGACGAAGGCGATCGTCACCCCCGTGCTGATCGTGTCCAGGCCGAACTGGTCGCACAGCTCCTCGGCCTTGATCAGCGAGGCGGGGTCGAGATTGCCCAGCATGGGGCCGAAGGCGTAGATGCTCTCGTACTCGGGCATCTTCCAGACGGTGCCGGCGTACTCCCCCTCTTTCACCTCGAAGGCCTTGCCGCAGGCCACCGGGCACTTGTTGCAGGTGGTGTCCTTCTTGTGGAACTCCGCCTTGTAGCGCTCTCCGCCCACCTGCTCGGCGTCTGGGGAATACTCGAACTGGTTGTTGTGGAAGCCCAACCCCCCGATGGCGTTGATCCCCTTCACCAGATTGGGCGTCCCGTACACATGGAGGTTGTAGGTCCCCTTCTTCAGCGCCTCGCGGGTTTCGTTCACGAGCGCCTTGAGGGCATCGGGGTTGGCGAACTGGGCCTTCTGCGCCCCTCGGACGACCACGGCCTTGACGTTCTTGGACCCCAGGACGGCCGCCAGTCCACCCCGGGCGCCGAAACCCTCGCGGTTCTTCCAGTAATGGGCCAGTGCGGCCATGCGGACGCGCCGCTCGCCCGCCGGGCCGATGCTGACGACGTCGCTCTCCGACCCCTCGCGCTCCAGGATCGCCTGCGCCGTCTGGAGCGTCGGCTTGCCCCAGAGGTCTCTGGCGGGCTTCAGCGTCGCGCCGGTCTCGTCGACGACGAGATAGACCGGCTCGCTCGCGGCCCCAGTGATGACAATGGCGTCGAACCCGGTGTGCCGCTGGGTCCCCGCGAAGCGGCCCCCGAAGGTCGAGTCGAAGAACAGGCCGTTCAGGGGGGATTTCCCCCCAACGCAGTTCCGGTTGTTTCCCGGGATCACGCTGTCCGTGATGGGCCCGGTACCGAAGATCACCAGGTTGCGGGGGTCGAAGGCGTCGATGCCGGGCGGGATCCGATCGTAGCAGAGCTTGGCCGCGAAGCCGTTCCCTCCCAGGTAGGCGCGGGCGAATGCGGCGTCGAACTCCTCGATCCGTTGCGCCCCGCTGCCGGCATCCACCGTCAGAATCTTGCCGCCATATGCGAACATCGGTCCCTCCGCAACTCGGCTTCGGTCACCTCACCGTCCCGACCGGGAATCCGCTGACCCACCCTTCGTCACATCGTCACCGGGGAGATGGGCCCCCTCAGAATTCCACGACCGCCTTGATGACCCCCCGCTCGGGGTCCAGCCACTCGGGGAATGCCGCGATCATGCGGTCGGCCGGCGCCCGGTGCGTGATC
>JBIOJT010000354.1:0-4560 GCA_044451055.1 Methylomirabilales bacterium (SeqCode) | reverse complement strand
GGACCCCCCGCCTGCTGCGCGCGCTGCGCCACCCCGGTGGGCGCGCTGCGCGCTCGGCGGGCGGGGTCGGAACTGCGGGGAGGATCATCACTGAGAAATCACCCTTGACGGCCGGTCTTCCATATCAGAACCTACGTCCCCCATCATACGTCCCCCATCATGCCGCCGACGTTGGACATGGTATCCTGCCGGGGATCCGGCCGCCCACCTTTGGGTGGACGCGGGCCGGCAGTTCGGCAAGATTGTTCTCGTCCCGTAGGTTTTTCACAGGATCCGCCCGGGCTGGATCCGACCCATCCGGCTTACACTCCTGGCGAGATATTTGCCTGCACTCTAATTCCTTTGTGCCCCGGCCGGAGTTTCATCTTGACTCGTCCGTCGGAGGCGCGATAGCTTGTTGTCGCGCGACTACGCCTACGTGTGCTCGAGGGGGTAGGTGATGTCGGCCGCAGGCAGCTTTCCTGCGCGCACGGAAAGCTTTCTTTCTTTGCCGGCGGATTTAGACGGCCCTTCGGGCAGGAATGAAACCTGAAGGACCATTGTATTTTCAGGTGGGACTCACTACCCACAAGCTTTCAAGCCCGCCGCAATTTGGTTCTGAGGTGGATGAGGGATCTTGGTATGGAGGCAACCGATCTCATCTTCGACACCGCGGATGGGGTCCTGGCGGTGGATCAAAACCAGCGGATCGTCCTCTGGAATGGGGGCGCCTACGCTTTGCTTGGCTTTCAGCCGGACGAGGTTCTGGGGCGGTACTGTTACGAGGTGCTCGGCGGCCGGGACGAGGCGGGCCAAATCGTCTGTCAGGCCCACTGCCACCATCTCCTGCTGGTGCGCCGGCAGGAGTTGGCCCAGGCCCACGACGTCCTGTTCCGCTCCAAGAGCGGGCAGGAGATCTGGGTGAACCTCAGCACGATCCGGGTGCCGTCCCACCGGAAAAACTTGTCCGTTCTGGTCCACCTCTTCCGCGACGCCAGCCGACAGAAAGAAAATGAGCGATTTGTCGAGCAGGTCCGATCCCAAGTGGCGAAGCTTGCGCTTCCCCACGGGGCCGATCCTCCCGGCACACCCCGGCCTCTTTCTCCCCCGACGGATCTGACGCGCCGCGAGCGGGAGGCGCTCCGGCTCTTGTCCTCAGGAGCCTCGACCCAGGCCATCGCCAGGAAGCTCGGCATCAGCCAGGCGACCGCACGCCGCCATATCAACAACACCCTCGGCAAGCTGGGTGTCCATAGTCGGCTCGAGGCGGTGACCCTGGCGATGAGGATCGGCTCGATCTAGCCATCAGCTACTGCCCCCGCCTTTGTATGTCCTGTCGAAAGCTACCAGCGATATGCCATGCGCCCTTGCCTCAGGCCGGTTCTGGTGCAAATGCTCCACGAATATGGGCCAAACGGGGTATTTACATTGACGGGCCCTTGGAATAGCTTGCGGTACGAGGGGCGAGTCCAAATGGTCCGCCCGTGCCTGTTTTCCGCAGGGGGCGATGAGGGGCCTGGCCGGAATGGCCATGGGGAGATCTACCCTCCCCGGTGTGCAAAGCGGAAGATGGCCCTGCCCCGCCTCTCTACCATCCGCCGGGTCCGCAGGGGTCCCGGTCACCGCCCCTGCCAGCACGACCACCACTACCCCAACGAGTTGTAGTACGTCTATTGGTAGCACCAGATACTTCTCCCACTACCACCACTGCTAGGTTGGCAACGGGGGAGACCGTAGGCCAGAGATTCTCAAGATCACAGAATGCGCAGAAGCGTCGAGGGGTAGCCGTGAGGCGTGCCGGGACGCATGACCGAGGATGGCGAGCATGGCGACTGGTGATGCCCCTGGCCTTGCTGCTTGCCGGTTCATTTCTCCCAGTCGAAGTTCTGGAACCTGACGGATCAACCCCCGAAGAGTCTTCCGCGGATCAGCCGGTTGCCGAGGGGGTGCAAGAGACCGCGACAAGCTGCATCTTGCGCTTAAAGAGTTGGGCCGCGACCTCCCCTGACGCTGCCCTCGCCCCGCTCACCCAGCGGAGCCTAGGTGAGACTGCCCGGATCGACCGCTATCGACTTGCGGCGATCCGTCCCCCCCGACATGCCCGCTTTCTCCCGCAGGCGCACCTGCTTCATCACAGTGCCCGCACCGACTCCTCGACTACCGAACCTGCATAGCGTCCGCGCCGGCTGAGTCTGGCCTGTCTTCTCGCGCCCGCTTCGTCTAATCGCGCTCCCGTTGCTCAGGGGGGTTCATTTCCATGCCCGCGATTCGGAATCGCTGCAAGGGCACTGCCCTTGACAGCCCCCCAGACTGGCATGGCGATACATGTGCTCGTGGCCCCCCCCGCTGGCCTTCATTGTCCGTCGGCTCCGGGAGAGTAGGAGTAGGGTGCCGGCCCCGAGTTGAACGCGGTCAGAGGTGTTAGTAGGTCCCACGAGCGTCGGGGTCCCCCTCGGCGTTCGTGGAGGAGGAGCATAGCGGCGTCCTGTGGACTTGAAACGGAGGATCGATATGGATACCACAAAGTACTTGCGATTCTGTCTCGTCCTGCTGGCCGGATCCCTGCTGCTCGCCGGCCCCGCCCTGGCGGAGCACGGGCAGGAAACTCCGGGGGTCCCCGAGGTTGGGGGCACGGCGTTCCGGGAAGGCGTGGTCGCGGTGTCGCACCCGCTGGCGGCCCAGGCTGGGGCAACGGCCCTTGAGCACGGCGGGAATGCCTTCGATGCGGCAGCCGCGATTCAGTTTGCCCTGAACGTGGTCGAGCCGCAGTACTCCGGCATCGGCGGGGGCGGCTTCATGATGATCCACCTGGCCAAGATGAACAAGACCTTCGCCCTCGACTGCCGTGAGAAGGCGCCCGGGGCCGCGACGCCGACCATGTTTGGGTCGCTGAACTTCACACAGGCCTCCACCAGCGGAATCTCCGTCGGGGTGCCTGGCACGTTGATGTGCGTGGCGACCGCCGTTCATCGTTGGGGGGAGAGGTCCCTGGCGCAAGCCCTCCAGCCGGCGATCAAGTTGGCCGAGGAGGGGTTCCAGATCAACAAGTTTCTCGCGGCCGACAGCACCAGCTTCCGAACAAGCTTGCAGCCGGAAACCAAAGCGATGTTCCACCGTCCGGACGGCTCGGCCCTTCAGGCAGGCGACCTGCTGGTCCAGCCGGATCTCGCCAAGACCTTCCGGTTGATCGCCCAGCACGGCCCGGATGTCTTCTACCATGGGGAGATCGGGGAAGCCATTGTCAAAGCGCAGGAGCGCACCACCGCAGGATCGGCCGGAGTAGGTCTGATGACTGCGGATGACTTGGCGGCCTACAACGTGAAGGTCCGAGAGCCCATCATCGGGGACTATCGCGGGTATACGCTCGCCTCCATGTCGCCCCCGTCCTCGGGCGGCCTCACCATGATCCAGATGCTCAAGATGCTGGAACGCTTCCCCCTGGGCGACACCAGCCAGGGCTTCGGTTTCGGCGCTACCAACACCCTGCATGTCATGATCGAGGCCATGCGGTTGGCCTTCGCCGATCGGGCTGTCTGGATGGGGGATGAGGACTTCGTCCCCGTGCCGAAGGTCGGCCTGCTGGCGGATCCGTACGTCGATCTGCGCAGCGACATGATCAACTTGACCAGCACGATGGCGACCCCCTCGGCGGGGGACCCGTGGCCGTTCAACAAGGTCAAGAAACACCCCTGGCATTTCACGCCCGAGGCGGACTCGGACGGGCATCACGATCACGGGGGCTACACGACACACTTCTCGGTCGTGGACAAGCACGGGAACATCGTCGCCTATACCACGACGATCGAGCAAGGCTGGGGCACCGGGATCATGGTCCCGGGCTACGGGTTCCTCCTCAACAACGAGCTGACCGATTTCAATATGGTGCCGACGTACAACGCCGCGACGGGGGACCCGGGCGCCAACGATGTGGCCGCCTTCAAGCGCCCGCGTAGCAGCATCGTGCCCACCATCGTTCTCAAGCACGGCAAGCCCTTCGCCGCCTATGGGTCCCCGGGGGGCGCCACGATCATCAACTCGGTCTTGAACATCACCCTGGACTTGATCGACCACGACATGACGATTCAGCAGGCCATTGATGCCCCACGGATCTCGGTGACCAGCGCGAGCGGCGGCGTGTCGTGCGAGGGTCCCACGCCATCCCAGCCATTCATCACGCCGGCATTCTCGCAGGCTACGCTGCTCGCCCTGAGGGCGCTTGGGCATTCCTCGGTGCCATCAGTCGCCTGCACCTCGACAATCGGCTCGGTGCAGGCGGTAATCATCGACCTTCACACGGGAAAGCAATATGGTGGGGCCGATGCGCGACGCGAGGGAACAGTCATCGGCGTGCCACGACCCGAGCATTGGGACCATTGGGGATACTAAAAGCACTGGGAGCATTGGGGGGACCGGTAAGGATCAATGCTTGCGGGGGGGGCGGTCGCTCGGCTGGCGGCCGCCCCTCTTCTTGTGTGCCCAGCATGGGCGCTGACTAGGAGGTGCAAGTCCTCCGGGAACCTGGTCGCAGGGACCCAAGTGAACCGCAAGGCGGCCACCCGCGAGGGGGGCGCTGAAGGAAGC
>JBIOJT010000353.1:0-4574 GCA_044451055.1 Methylomirabilales bacterium (SeqCode) | reverse complement strand
CGGCCAGTGATACGCCGGAGGGTAGCGGTGCCGTCTCTTTCACGTTCACCGATGACCCCCTCACGCCAGGCACGACCGTGATCAAGGCCGTGCACGTCACGGAGCTTCGGGCGGCCGTGAATACCCAGCGGAGCCGGGTCGCCTTAGGGCCGTTCCCCTACACCGATCCGACGCTCGTCCAAGGCAGCACGCCGGTGAAGGCGGTGCACCTCACCGAACTGCGCACGGCGCTCACCCAGGCCTATCAGGCAACAGGGCAGACCCCTCCCACCTACACTGATGCCACCCTCGTGGCGGGGCAGACGCTCATCAAGGCCATTCACATAAACGAGCTACGCACCTTCGTCCGCGCCTTGCAGTAGTGCGTGGCGGAGATTTGAAAGCCACCACTTGGGAACCGAGGAGGGAAGGCCGATCATTCGCTGAAACCGAACCCGAAGATTCCCCTGAACCGATCAAGGTCGGTCATGCCGTTGCTCTCGTCTCGGCCCATGCCCTGCCCTGGATTATCCCTCTCGCGTAGGCTTCCATCTGCCGCCCTGACTTGGTCTGGTGTGACTCACGGTCTGACGCTCCATCCCTCTCCAGGATACCTCTCCGACCGGCCGATGACGCGCAGCAAAACCCACCCAGGCAAAAAGAAAATTCCAGGGGACCGAGAATGATCCCTCGGGCCCCCGGGGTTGGTCGGCTGCTTTTCTTTGACTCGAGCGATCCCTGCTCGGGCAGCCACGGTCGGCCCCCAAGGGTCGATCTCCAGCGCCAGAGAAACCGGAAGCCCTACCGGTGCCAGGGAATCGGGGTCTCGGGCTTTACGACGGCGGGCACCTCTTTCCAGGCGAACACCCGAGCCACAAGAGACATACCCTCACTCGTGTAGGATCACCAGCGCGCCAGGATTTCATCTGGCGATCGTGGTAGAGCGCAACTGCTTGCGGAGGAATGAGTCCTCCACGGTCAGAGCCGCCCTGGAGCGAAGGCCTACCCGGAGAACGTCAGGGCGTCCAAACATAGAGCGCCAACGGGCCTGAATAGATGACTCAGAGACTCGAACGTCCTCATGGCGTGTGAGCCCTCCGACTCGATCCTGGAAGTGCAAGGGAATTCGTTCGATCAGGATACTACTCAGGGGAGCTTGGCGGGACAGGAAAAGGACGGATTGAATTCTTGCGGACCTCAGGCCTAACAGGATACTGAAAAACCCGTTCTCGCCCAGGCTGCTCAAAAAGGTCCAGATGCAAGGCGGCGCACCCATCCTCCGGATGGGTACCCGGCGAGGTGCGAGGCGTACTTAGTGCGTACGTCGCAGCGCCGCGCGAGCGCGCCAACGCTGCAGATGGGCCTTTTTCAGCAGCCTGCTAAACCACGAGACCATGCACCACAAAGGGGCGCGAGATGCCTGGCAGGGTGAACGAACCAGCGCTTCACGGTTCAGCGGGGGTGGCTGCAGGGTCCCGATGAAGATCCCTCCTCCGCTGAGGTTATTCGAGTGGGCAGCCGTAAACTCCTGCGCGCTACGATATTGGACCTCCATGTCGACATCGGCTCTTAGGTCCGCACGCCGGGCTTGCGCGTGCCCGCCCCCTCTCTTCCCTCTGAGTGTGCGTCAGGCTCCTTTTCCCTTTTTTTCCAAGACGGGGGCAGGGGACTTCGCCTTAACAAATTCGGCGATGAGCTCTCTGGAATGCAGATCGAGATCCAAGAGTTTGATGCCCATCCCAGAGGGGAGGGCGCTGCGGCCGGACCCGGGATTGGACCATACCACGATGCCGTTGACCTCGAAACGATGCGGGATGCCGGGGAGTGTGAACCGCAGCCGCACGCTATGGTTCAGTGGGAGCGGCTGCAGTGTCCGGACGAAGATCCCGCCCCCGCTGATGTTTCGGGAGTAGGCGGACAGGAACTCCTGCGCCGTCCGGTATCGCACCTCGACATCAACCTCGACCCTTGGTTCCTCGCGTCGCTCCGGCATTCGCGCCTCCTCCCCCGGAACCCCGGACGGGCCGCCTCGAATCGGACCCTAGCAAACGGGCCGACAGAACACAATCCAAAACCGGATGTGGTGTCCCCATTGCACCGCCGGAGGCCCTCGGGTATGATGCGCCCCTGGATTCTGGAGGGAAGATGCTTACCCGTATCCCTGGCTTCAGGGTGGGCCATGCCAGCGACACCATAGGCTGCACCGGCTGCACCGTGATCCTCTGCCCGGAGGGCACCGTGGGCGGCGTGGACGTCCGCGGCTCCGCGGCCGGCACGCGGGAATTGGACGCGCTCTCCCCCCTACACCTCGTGCCCCACGTCCACGGGGTCCTTCTAGCCGGCGGGTCCGCCTTCGGCCTGGATGCGGCCGCAGGTGTGATGCGGTACCTGGAAGAGCGGGACATCGGCTTCGACGTGCAGGTCACCCGGGTTCCCATCGTTCCGACCGCCATCCTCTTCGATCTGCGCCTTGGTGACGCCCGGGCCCGGCCGGATGCGCCCATGGCCTATGCCGCGTGCCAGCAGGCCACGGACGGTCCGATCCAGGAAGGCTCCGTCGGCGCCGGCACCGGGGCCACGGTGGGGAAACTCTACGGGATCGGCCAGGCGATGAAGGCCGGCCTGGGTGCCGCCGGACTGGACCTACCAGGCGGCGTGCAGGTGGCAGCCCTCGTCGTGGTCAATGCGTATGGCGATGTCCGTGATCCATCCACCGGGAGGCTTCTGGCCGGAGCCCGGGAGGCGCCCAAGGGCCATCGCCTCGTGGACACGGCGGCGGCGATGCGGCGTGGCATTATACGCAAGGGGTACACGGCAGAGAGCACGACCCTGGCAGTCGTGGCCACCAATGCCCAGTTGACCAAAGCCCAGGTGACGAAGATGGCCCAGGTGGCCCATCACGGCCTGGTGCGGACCATCGTCCCGGTTCACACCACGCTGGACGGCGATCTGGTGATCGGTCTTGCGACCGGCAAGGTCGAGGCAGACCTCGATACCGTCGGCTTGGTCGCCGCCGATGCCGTGGCAGAGGCCGTGCTTCGGGCCATCACGAAGGCCACGGCCCTTGGGGGACTCCCCGCCTGGGCAGATCTCCAGGGGCGGCCCGACGACTAGCAGGCTGCTGAAAAAGGCCCATCTGCGGCGTTGGCGCGCTCGCGCGGCGCTGCGACGTACGCACTAAGTACGCCTCGCACCTCGCCGGGTACCCATCCGGAGGATGGGTGCGCCGCCTTGCATCTGGATCTTTTTGAGCAGCCTGGGCGAGAACGGGTTTTTCAGCATCCTGCTAGGCTGGAGGGAGTCCCGGACGGCTTGACACGGGCGAGGTGGGTAACGTCAACGGGATTGCCGAGGCGGGCGACTAGGGACCTTTCAACCCTTGCCTCGCTTGGGATCGGTGTCCTTCTTCGGCGTGACGTCAATGGCATCCTTGCCTGCCACGGAGTCCTTGAACCCACGGATGGCCTTCCCGAGGCCGCTGCCGATGTCTCCGAGGCGATTCGCGCCGAAAATCAGCAGGATGATCACGAGGATGACAAGCAGCTCTGGTAATCCCAATCCAAACATGCCGATTCTCCTTCTCACACGCCAGCACTGCGATGTAGCATCTCCCACCGCCCCGAAGATGTCAACCGAAAAGCCAGAAAGTGGCCCGCAGCCGTTAGCAATCAGTTATCAGCACTGTCTTTGCATAGCGCATGGGGTAGAGGGTACAGCGCTATGCGCTTAGCGCTTTGCGTTGTCTGCGCTGCCAGCTGCCCGCTGCAAGCTGCCTCCTGCTCCCCTGCTCAGTCATACGGGACCCGTTCGTCCCCCTGGCGTCGGGTGATCCGGGCATCGTCCAGGTGTTCGAGGAACGGGATGGCGTACTTCCGGGAGACGCCGAAGAGGTTCTTCATTGTCCCCACGTTGATGCTTGGCTGCGTCGTGAAATGACCCAGCACCCGCTCGCGCATTTCCTGGTATCGCTCTCGATGGAGGAAAATTTCCTCTTTGACCTTGACCAGGATCCCATCGTCCACCATCCGGCGGAAGACCGCCTGGAAGAGCTTCCGCTCCGCCCCCAGGCTGGCCAGCAGGCTGTCAGGCGTGGCCGGCTGGAAGCCCGCCGTGCGGTACGCCGTCTCGATCTTCGCCTTCAGCTCCTCCTCGGCCGCCGACAGCGTCGGGCGATGCGCAGCCAGACGGACCTTGTCGCGCTCGACCGCCACCTTTCCCACCGCCGCGAGGTGCGCCAGCATCCAGCCGAAAGTCGCCGGCGCGAGTTGCGCCGGCAGCTTGCTGCGCAGCTCCTCCTTGGCCAGGCCATCCTTCAGCGGCTCCTTGGCGTGGAACTCCGCGAGGTGCGCCAGCACCTCTTTCTCGAGCTGGCCGACCCGCTCGGCGTGCAGCGCCCCGCCTTCCCCCTTGGCGCCCACCAGGACGGCGGAGCCCTTCGCCGTAAGTTCTTGAAGACTCGCTGCGACAGCGCTCGGATCCAGGTCGCTCCGGACGCGCAACTCCTCCAGCGTCACGGGCGCGTAGCCGGCCGCGAGCAGGTGCCGTTCGACGCGGTCCGTGGCGCTCCCCCGCTCCAGGATGCGCAGGTGCTCGAT
>JBIOJT010000352.1:0-4583 GCA_044451055.1 Methylomirabilales bacterium (SeqCode) | reverse complement strand
TTCCTGTTCCAGGGCCTCCAGCTCTCGGCGGAATGAGGCAGAGAACTCCTCCAAAGCCCGGCGGAGATCCTCGAGGGTCCGCCAGAGGGTGAGGGCCAATCTGGGGAGATCCCGGGGCCCGAAGACCATCAAAGCAAGGGCCAGAACCACAACGAGTTTCGCCATTCCCCTTCCTCCTGCGCGGGGCCACCCTGTGGCCGGAACATTCCCGCTCTCGCAAGCCCCAACTTTCTCTTCCCGTGGGCGAGTGGATTATAGCTTCGCCGGGCTCATCCGGCAATCCGAGCAGATATGTTCCCCGCTCGCCGTGGCATTTGGCGGCTTGGCCCATTGATACAGGCGCCACAGACTTCAGTCAGGGGGCGACAGAAGTGCTGGCGTACGGCACTGCCGTCAGGCTGATGCGCAACCAGTAGCCTATCGTAACCTTTACCCGGGGGGATGCCACCGCCAAAGGGCCCCGAGGCCGAGGCTGCGAGAGCCGACCAAAGGATTGAGGGGATAGAAGCTCTGAAGAGGAATTGCCAGAGAAGATTCAGCGGGGGTTCGTCTGAGCCGCAAGCCGCCTTCCGGCCAGAAGAGGGTCCCAGCCATTCAGGAATCAGTCGGAGCTTTCTCCCGGCCTCCCGGCCCCTTCGGCCAGACCGCACATTCGTTCAAGACAGGCTGCGCAGATCCGGGTTCCAGCTTTCTCCCATCGGAACTCATCCCCGTACTCCAGGGGAGCATCCCCGACGCGACCGCATTGCTGACACACGAAGATCAGGTGTTGTGCCACTCTCGGATTCCTCCCTTCCCAAATAACCTCTCCATCGGTTCCGCACGAGGTTGCGTATGCCTCTCCCGAACCTTAGCAAGGTCCAGACCAGGGGGCGGGTGCTTGGTGGTGCGCCGGGCGAAGGCTGCTAAAGGCTGCCGAAGCTTCCCCTAGCCCTCCGAAACCGCGTGTTCATCGGGAGATCGTGTGGTTCGATCCGGGTGGGATTGGCTAGGGTCCAAGCCGATTGCGCCAAAAGCCACGCTGAAAATGCTGCACCTCACACACTTGCCGCGGACCAGGGCAGCCGGGCTGGCGGAGGGGGTGTCACCAGATCCCGTCTGGCTCGCCGATTCGTACACCAGATGTTTCCGTTGAGACGGTGCCGGTTCAGTCTGCCTTCCACAGGAAAAACCTCGCTTTTTCCGGCAATGACCCGTTAGAATACCCCGGTCGCGCCGTCGGGGCGCGGCCTGGGGAGGTTCGGCGTGACTCGTATCCTCAAGGTCGTGGGTATGGTGATCGGCGGCATCCTGGTTCTCGGAGTGCTGGCCGCGCTGATACTTCCCTCGGTTGTGAACTTGGAGCGGTATCGGGTGCTTCTGGCTGGCCGCGCGGGGAGGATGCTAGGCCGCGAGGTGACCCTCGGTGCCCTGCGGGTAAGTCTGTGGGGTGGCATTGGCGCCGAGGCCAAGGGCATCCAGGTCGGTCAAGCGCAGGGGTTCGGATCGGAGCCGTTCCTCACCGCGGACGCACTACGCGTCCGCCTGCAACTGCTCCCGCTGCTCCGGGGGCAGGTGAAGGTCACCACGGCGGTCCTGGAGCGGCCCCGCATCCGTCTCGCTCGCACCCCGGACGGGCGATGGAGCGTGGAGGATTTGCTGAAGCCTCCTGCCCCCCAGGTCCCGGCCAGACCGTCGGTCGAAGGCGGGCATCCCGCCAAGGCGCCGCTTCTCGGCGGGCTTCTCCTCTCCGAAATCGACGTGCGAAATGGTGAGATCTCCCTCCTGGACTACGCCCGGGCGAAGCCGTATACGCTCGCCCTCACGGATCTCGATCTCAGCCTCCGCGAGGCGACCGTATCCAGCCCCATTGACTTCAGGTTGCGGGCCAAGATCACGGGTGGCGGCACGGGGCGCATAGAGAGCTCGGGCCGGATCTTCGTGGCCGACCAGGAAGGGCCCATCCTGGACGTCACGATCGGCTTGCGCGATCTGGACGCAGCGTCCTGGCAAGGCCTTCTGGGAGGGGACGGGGTGGCGCTCTCCGGTCCACTTTCGGCGGACATCAAGCTGAGCGGTCCTCCCGCCAAGACCGTCTTCTCTGGGGTCCTGGATCTGAAAGCGGTGACGATCCAGGCCGGAAATGCGTTCCAGAAGGCGGCGGGTGATGAAGCGGCAGTGCGCTTCCAGGGACGGCGCGAAGACCCGGGAGTGAGCCTGTCGAAGCTCACCCTTACGCTGAAAGACGTGACGGTGGACGGGAGCCTCCGGATCCCGGACCTCAAGACGCCCAAGGTCACATTCGATGCGACCTCCGCGAAGATTGACCTGGATCGGCTACTCACACCGATCAAAATCAAGACTGCCTGGCTGGGCTCGACGCCTGCCCAGGCGGCTCCACCGCCCCGCAGAAGTCCGGAGTCCTTCGGACCGGCGGTGGGGACGGGGAGTAAGGCGACCGGGGCGGCGTTCACCGCCCAGGGCCGGGTGAAGATCGGCGATCTGCGCTATCATGGGCTCGCGTGGACGGCCGTCACGGCAGACATCCGGTATCAGGATGGGCTCATCCAGTTGCCGAACCTCCAGGCCGACTTCATGAGCGGGAGGCTTGCGGTCCAGGGGGAGCTGGATCTCCGGCCCAAGACGCCTCGCATCGCGGTCACCTCGGGACTTACGGACGTGGCGACGGAGCCTCTGGTGAAGGCGCTGGCCCTGGGATCTTGGTCGCTCAAGAGCGTCCTTCGCACCGAGAGCAACGTGAGCTTCGTGGGGTTCTCCCGGCCCGCCATTCTCGGATCGGCGAATGGCGGCGGCTCCATCCTGTTCAAAGACGGGCGCCTCTCCGACTACAAACCCCTCGACCGGCTTTCCGAGGCGCTCGGCCCGCTCTTGGCGAGCCAGGGCGTCCAGGTGCGCCTGAACGAGTTCGACCAGCTTGCCGGCCATTACACGTTGGACAAGGGGGTCCTCAGGACAAAGGACCTCACGCTCACCAAGGCCGAGGGGACGGTGACGGCGGCGGGGTCCCTGGGGCTCCTGGATTCCAGCCTGGATTTCGACGTGGTGGCGAAGCTGGGCCGTTCCGTCGTGGAGGCCAAGGTGTCCGGGACGACCGACAAACCCATCGTCGTGCCGAAGCTGGCCAAGCTCCAGCGGAAGATCGAGACCGAGATAGACAAAGTCCTGCCGGGCGAGCAGGGCAAGGGGCTGAAAGAGCTGTTCAAGGGATTGTTCGGCAAGTAACCGCAACGCGGGGCCAGCACGTCCCAACACCATGCGGCTTGCTCTGGTAACCCCCCATTACTTCCCTTTGGTCCGTGGGAACTCGGTGACGGTCCAGCGGATCGAATCGGGCCTCCGCGACCAGGGAGTGACCATCCAGGTCTTCTCCCTCGACCGCGAGAGCCCCGAGGCCATCCTGGCGGGGCTGCAGCATTTCCATCCGGATGCCATCCACGGTTTCCACGCCACGAAGACCGGCCCACCGGTGATCCAGGCGGCCCGCAGCCTCGGCGTCCCGGCGGTCATCACGCTCACCGGCACGGATGTGAATCTGGATCTACTCGACGCCGAGCGCCGGCCCACCGTCCTGGCGGTGCTGCGTGCGGCTCAGGCCATCGTCGTGTTCCACGAAAGCGTCCGCGACAAGGTCCAGGAGGAGGCCCCCGACGTCGGTCCGCGCATCCGGATCATCGGCCAGACGGTCCAGTGCGACGAGGCGCGCTACGAGCTGCGGGGAAAGCTGGGCCTCGCCCCCCGCGACTTTATCGTCTTCCAGCCCGCGGGGATCCGGGGGGTCAAGAACATCCCGTCGGTGATCCCGCCGCTCTGCACGCTGCACGCACGCCACCCGCACCTTCGCTACGTCCTGGCGGGTCCAGTGATCGAACCGGCCGAAGCGGCCCGGGTGGAGGGGCTGCTCCACGATCTGCCGTGGGCCTTCTACCTCGGGACGGTGACGCATGAGGAGATCTGCGCGATCCTGTCCCAGGTGGAGGTGGTGGTCAGCTCGTCTCTTTCCGAGGGTGGGATGTCCAACGCCGTCCTGGAAGCAATGAGCAAAGGAGTACCGGTCGTGGCCTCGGATATCGATGGAAACCGGTCGGTCATTCTCGACGGACAGGACGGGTTTCTCTTCCGGTCGGAGGCGGAGTTCGTGGAGAAGGTTGAGCGGCTCCTGAATGACGCCTCCCACCGCTACGCCCTGGGGTTCCGGGCCAAGCAGAAGATCGCCGCGCAGTTCAGGCTGGAGGGGGAGATCGGTGGGTACCTTGCCCTCTACCGGTCCCTCATCAACGGGGAAGGAGGCTAGGACAGGTGGATCTGCGCGCCTTGGAGGTCTTCTGCAAGATCATGGAGCTCCGGAGCTTCTCCCGTGCTGCCGAGGCGGTCCTGCTCACCCAGCCCACGGTGAGCGGGCACATCAAGACCCTGGAGGAGGAGCTGGGCCTTCGCCTCTTCGACCGGGCGGGAAGGAGCGTCACGCCCACTCGGGCTGGGGAGCTTTTGCATGGCTACGCGCGGCGGATCCTGGCGCTCCGCGAGGAGGCCCAGCAGGCCATCAGCGAGCACAAGGGGGGTCTCCGGGGCCATTTGGCCGTGGG
>JBIOJT010000351.1:0-4613 GCA_044451055.1 Methylomirabilales bacterium (SeqCode) | reverse complement strand
ACCTCGCCCGACTTGACGTCCTGGTATCGCGGCTTCGTCATCTTCAGGTGCGACGGAAGGTTGGCCCAGAGCTGGAATCCGTGCATGCGGCCGTTCGGGTCGCCTTTCGGCATTTCCTGGTGGAGGATCCCGCTGCCGGACGTCATCCATTGCACGTCTCCGGCGCCGAGCGCGCCCGAGTTGCCGAGGCTGTCATTGTGGTGGACGGTTCCGGCGAGGACGTACGTGATCGTCTCGATGCCGCGGTGGGGGTGCCACGGAAAGCCGGCCAGGTAATCCTCCGGAATGTCATTCCGAAAGTCGTCGAGAAGGAGGAACGGGTCGAAGTCGCCTGTGTTGCCGAAGCCGAACGCGCGACGCAGGTGCACGCCGGCGCCTTCGAGGGTCGGCTTGGCTCTGACGAGCCGTTTAATGGGTCGAATGGACATGTCGGCCTCCAGTGCTGAGGGTCATACGCTGCAAGGCGGTATAACGGCGAAGCTAACCGGCTGCGAAACGGCTCAGCGGTTGAGCGACTTGTTGGGCAGCATCTGCGACCAGACGGCACAGACCATCAGCCGACTGCATCTCGGAACCCAACCTGCCAATGCGGTACGTTGCTGACGGAGTGGAATTATTGTTCTTCTGTTTAGGGGCGCATCGCATTACAAGTACTATTCCTCCATCCGAGGCCTGCGAGACGACAGGTCTCCGCACTGTCGCCAGTGATCACTTACGCTACAGTGTATCCTCAGATTGGCTCCTATCGGCCCAGGCGGCGGAGGCGCTTCCGGTATCGCTGGATGTCGAAGGCCTTGCCTTCCTTCAGGACGGGGAACATGACTTCAAACATCTCGGAGGCGATGTGGTGAATCGCCTGGTGGCGGTCTATGCCGTTTGTCCGCAGACGCTCAAGAGCCTGAGCGGCCTCGGGCGGGTCGTTCTTTTCCAGTTGTGCCTCGATCATGACATGAGCCGCGATGTGGAGGAAGGGGTTCACCCCCTCGACCTCGTAATTGACCGGCCCCACCACGTCACTGAACTCCCACGCGTTGTGATATTCCGGATGGGCTCCCATGGTGTCTGCGAACCGTTTCTCCTCGGCGCTGAGGGCCCGCCCTTCCTTCGCCGCCTGCCAGATCCGGTGAAAGTTTTCTCGGTTGGCTTCTCTGAGTTGGTCGAATTGGCCCACAACGACCCCCCTGCCCTTTCCGGCCAGAAAGCTGCGAGGCTTCGAGCCTCTTGTCACCCCTGGCGTCTCGGCGGTGAGGTATTGCGTTTCAATCGCCCTCGAACCGCAGCTCCCGCGTCATCAGTTGCACGACCGCCTCGCGGGGGTCCTGGCCCTCGAACAGCACCCGGTGCACAGCGCGGCAGATTGGCATCTCCACCCCAGAGCGCTCCGCGAGCGCCACGGTGGAGCGGCAGGTATTCACCCCCTCGGCCACTGCCCCCAGGTCAGCCAGGATGTCTTGCAGCCGCAAACCTTTGGCCAGCGCCAGCCCCACTCGGCGGTTCCGCGAAAGATCGCCGGTGCAGGTGAGGATCAGATCACCCATCCCCGCCAGGCCGGCGAACGTGGCCGCCTGCGCGCCCATGGCTACACCCAGTCGCGTGATCTCGGCCAGCCCTCGGGTGATGAGAGCCGCCCGCGCATTGGGCCCGAGGTTCAGGCCGTCCACCACACCGGCCGCGATGGCGATGACGTTCTTCACCGCCCCGCCCAGCTCTACTCCCAAGGGATCGGTACCGGCGTAGATCCGCAAGGCGTTCCCGCTGATCGCGCGCTGAACTGCCCGCGCTATCTCCGCATCCTCGGCCGCCGCCACGATTGCCGTCGGCCGCCCGACCACCACCTCGCGGGCGAACCCGGGGCCCGACAGCACCGCGAGGCGCAGATGATGCGCGGGTGACAGCACCTCGCGCATGATCCCGGACATCGTAGAGAGGCTCTGCACCTCGATCCCCTTCGTCGCGCTCACCACCAGGGCCCGCGGATCGAGATGAGGGCGGGCCTGCTCCAGGACGCCACGAAACGCGTGGGAGGGCACAACGAGGATGACCAATCGCTGTCCGGACAGGGCAGCTTCAAGGGAAGAAGTCGATTGGACAGCCGGCGGGATTCTCACACCGGGAAGATACGCGGCATTCTCCCGCGTCCGCTCCAGCTCGGCCAGTAGGGTCGCCTCGTAGACCCAGAGGGACACGCGCGGATACCGTTCGGCCAGGATCACGGCCAGCGCGGTTCCCCACGCCCCTGCCCCGATGACCGCCACGGATTCCGGAGGCGCCGGTCGCCCTTCCCTCATGGCTCCCGCGCTCCTCCTCCCCCGTCGCCGGCGGAATCCGCCTGGTAGTCCTCCAGATCAATGCTCAGGCCGAGAAGCTCCGGGTCGTCCACGTCCAACCCGTATTTCTCCAGGACGTTCAGGATCAGGGCCTTGGCCAGGTCGCCCACGTCAGGATTCCGAAGCAGCGCGATCAATGGTTCCACCGGACGGGGCTCTCCCCAGACCTTCAGCGCTTGGGTCGCCACGGCCAAGAGCGTCTCATCCTCGCCCTTGAACTGCTCCAGGATGGTGGGGATCGCCGGCTCACCAAGAGCGAGGAGGCGCTGGACCTCGACATTCACCTCTGCGTTGGTCAAGTCCCGTCCTCGCAACTCTTCAAATCGCTCACGGATCTGCTCTCGGATGCGCTCCTGCCCGGCATTGTCCACGCCCGCCTCGCTCTCATTTCGCATTTCGGATTTCAGATTGCCATTCCGCATTCCGTCTCAGGGTTGTCATGCGCTGATTTCGGCGGCGATAAAACTGGGGGGCGAAATCCGGATACGTCCGGGACGGAGGAGCGCGTCCGGCGATGCCGGATATGAGGGGGCTCGCCACTGGAGACCGCAGGACGGCCATGTGTGTCTGCCTGCGATCATGTGCAGGACCTACCGTTCGGACGGTAGGCAACTACGGGGAAATCGTGGCCCGGAGCGCGGCCCGCCAACGGCGGACCGGACTAGACCTCTCAGCCACCTCCGTCGAATCCAATGATGACCTTGCCGCCGTCCACGATCACCGGGACCGTGCGTCCGCCCTTGGAGTACTGAAGCATCTGCTTCATCCCCGCAGCGTCCTTGGTGACGTTGATATACCGGAGCGGAACCTCCCGTTTGCCGTAGTCCTCACGGGCGGCCGTGGTGTAAGGTCAGGTGTCCTTGCCGAAGATCAGCACTTTCTCAGCCATCCGCGCACGCTCCTGGTGTGGGGTCTGCTCACCTCAGTCGACGGCGGATCGCTCCCCCTCGGTGATCCGCGTCAGTCGGCCTTCCTGGAAGGTGAAGCTGAAGGCGTCTTTCCCCTCGCCGTACACCCAGTCCTCTGTGCTTTCCCAGTAGGTCTGCACCTTGGTGATCTTCGTCGGTTCGCCGATGGCCGTTCGCACGTCCCTGGGCGACTGGCCCAGCAGGATCTTCTTCTGCTGGATCTGCTCGCGGATCTGGCCATGGTCGGCTGGCCAGCTGACCGTGATTAAAGTCGGAACGAGCAGGAGCGCAATCACGAGCATCTTCAGTCGCATGGGATCTGCCTCGGCTGTGCTTCCTTAGACGTCCACCACCACTTGCGCCTCCCAGCCCCCCTCTGCGGGCTGGACCCGAAGCAGGTGGTACGTGGCCGCTTTCACATGGCCCACCAGAGGATGGCGGGCGCGATCCACCCTTTCGCCCCAGACCTCCGCCTCCAGCACGGTGTCGGAGAGATGTGTAATCGCAAATTCGGCGGCGACGAACTCCTCGACCTCGTGCAGGTACAATAACTCGTTGAGCCACGCCACCAGAAGGGTCTCCCGATCGCCAGCCTCGACCTTGACCGGGAGCATCCGCTCAGCCCGCGCCGCGCCGGGCTCTACCATGAGGCTCCAAAGGCCCCGGGCGGTGTTCAAGAAGACCTCGGGGAGATCGCGGCCCCAGGCCCGGATCCCCTTGTCCGCGGTGACCGCGAAGATCTCGAACCCGGCAGCGTGGCGCATGGACACGTGGGACTATATCACGTCCGGGAGCAGACGGGAAGGGTCCCTTGGGATGAAGCAAGGGCACCCAGCGCACGTCGCCGGGATTTCCGTGCGGTGCGCTGGGTACCCGGCTTCGCAGAGTGAAATTCCGCCGCAGTAAACCCGGCGGTCTCGTTCATCATCAGTTATTCGTAGCGCAGCGCCTCGATGGGATCGAGGAAGGCCGCCTTGTGCGCGGGATAGTAGCCGAAGAAGATCCCGATGAGCGCTGACGATCCGAAGGCCACCGCGATGGAGGCGGGCGTGATCAGCGTCGACCAGTGGGCCAGCATGGCGATGAGGCTGGACCCGCCTACCCCCAACAGGATCCCCAGGATCCCCCCGATCAGCGCCAGGGTCACCGCCTCGATCAGGAACTGCCCCAGGATGTCGCGACTGCGAGCCCCGACCGCCATGCGCAGGCCGATCTCCCGCGTCCGCTCCGTCACCGACACCAGCATGATGTTCATGATCCCGATGCCGCCCACGAGGAGCGAGACCGACGCAATGGCTCCCAGCAGCAGGGTCATGGTCCGGCTGCTCTCGGCCTGGGCCGCGAAGGTCTCGGCGAGGTTCCGCACGTCAAAGTCGTT
>JBIOJT010000350.1:0-4678 GCA_044451055.1 Methylomirabilales bacterium (SeqCode) | reverse complement strand
GGTCTTCCCGGCGACGTCGGAGCTGGTTGCCCCTCCTGCCGATTTACCCCACCCTGCCAACGCGAGGCCACCGAGGGCTCCCGACCCCACCCGAAGAAAATCGCGCCGGGTGAGCTGATCAGACCTGCTCACCAAGGACTTCACGTTTCTCTTCGACCTGGGCATGTCCAGCCTCCTTTCCCATGGAGCAGCTCGCAGGGCCCTTTCCGGAGGGGCATCATTGCCCTCTGGAAACCTTGAGGCTGTACCACGGCTTCCCTTTGGTGATGACGGTGCTTCAACGGTTCTTCAGTTCGCTCACGACCACGGCGAGGACGATGATCACCCCCTTGAGCAGCATTTGCGTGTAGGGCGAGACGTTCGTCAGGTTGAGGATGTTTCCCAGGAATGCCAGGATCAGGACGCCGGCGATGGTCCCGTGTACCCCGCCGATCCCGCCCTCGAAGGCGGTGCCGCCGATCAGCGTGGCCGCGATGCCATCCAGCTCGAAGAGGGTGCCCGCGTTGGGCTCACCGGCGGTGAGCCGGCTCACCAGCACCACCCCGGCCAGCGAGGCGAGGAACCCGCTGATGCAATACACCAACACCCTGTTTTGCTCGACATTGATGCCGGAGAGGCGTGCCGCCTCCTCGTTGGCGCCCACGGCGTAGACCTCGCGACCGTACACGGTCCGAGTCAGCACGTATGCAGCCATGGCCCACACGAGAATGAAGAGGATGACTGGAATCGGCACAGGGCCGACGCGCCCGGACCCCAAGAAGGTGAAGCTATCGGGTGGACTTTGGACGACGATGATGCTGCCATTCGTGTAGATGTACACGATGCCCCGCACGAATATCAGCATGCCCAGCGTGGCGATGAACGGTTGAAGCCGGAGTCGGGTGATGATCAGTCCGTTTATCAAACCCAAAAAGGTCCCCACCGCCAAAGACACGGGCAGGACGGAGGCGATCCCCTGCTGGGCCATGCCGGCCCCCAAGGCAGCCGAGAGCCCAAGGATGGAGCCGACGGAGAGGTCGATGCCGCGGTTCAGAATGACGAAGGTCATCCCGATGCTGACGATGCCGACCATGCTCGCACCCCGCAGCACGTTGAAGATGTTGGTCACCCCCAGGAAGTAGGGGGAGATGATCGCGGAAATGATAAACAGGAGGGCAAGCGCCCAGATGTTGCTCCAGCGGATGAGGAGGCGGCCAATTCCGCCCAGGGAGAGGTCCCAGCCCGGCGAAGTGGTAGGGACGGCAGCGGGAGCAGACGTGTTGGATGGGATCTTAGGCACGGTGGGTCTCCCGTGCTGAGCTCGGTATGGCCATTTCGAGAATCCGCTCTTCGGTCACACCGTCTCCGGGCAGCTCTCCCATCAGGCAACCTCCGCTGATCACCAGGATGCGGTCGCTCATCCCCAAGACCTCGGGCAGCTCGGAGGAGATCATGATGATGGCCTTGCCATCTCGGGCGAGCCGGTCGAGCAACTGGTAGATTTCAACCTTGGCGCCGACATCGATGCCCCGGGTCGGCTCGTCGAAAATTAGGACCTCGGTTCCCTTCACCAGCCATTTGGCGAACGCAACCTTCTGCTGGTTACCCCCGCTCAAGTTCAGGACCAACTGCTCGATACTCGGCGTCCGCACATTCAATCGGGTCACGTATTCGTGGGCAAGGGTGCGTTGGCGGACCGTGTCGAAGATTCCGTGACGGCTGACTTTTTCTGGCGCGGCCACGGTGATGTTCTCCCGCACGGAGAGCGGCATGATCAGGCTATCCTTGCGGTCCTCGGCAAGGTAGCCGATCCCCAATCGGATCGCGTCCCTGGGCGAGGTGACCCACGCCTGCCGCCCGTGCAGGCGGAGCTCTCCTCTCTCCGGCGGTTCCGCACCGTACATCGCCCGGGCCAACTCAGTCCTGCCCGCTCCCACCAGTCCGGCCACCCCCAGGATTTCGCCGCGCCGCACCACGAAACTGATATCCTGGAAGCGCTGTCCCGTGAAGCCCCGCACCTCCAGAATGACCTCCCCCACCCGGTCACGCTTGGGCGGGAAGGTGTAGCCGAGCCTTCTTCCGACCATGAGGGCAATGAGGCCAGGCTTGTCGATCTGTGTCACGAGTACCGTGGCCACCCGCCGACCATCCTTCAATACCGTCACGGTGTCGGCGATGCGGAACACCTCGTCAATCCGGTGGGAGATGTAAATCAAGGCGACCCCGCGCTGTTTCAGCCGTAGGATGGCGCTGAAGAGGGTTTCGAGCTCCACGGGGGTGATGCTGGCCGAGGGCTCGTCCAAGATGACGACGCGAGCGCGATAGGAGAGTGCCTTGGCGATCTGTACCAGTTGCCGATGGGCAATGCTCAAGCGGGAGACTGGTGTCCTTGGGTCCAATGCCAACCCCAGGCTGTCCATCAACTCCCGCGCGTTGGTGTGGAGTTGGGGCCAGTCCACCCGTCCCCGACCCTTGGTTGGGAGACGTCCCATGAAGATGTTCTCGCCGATGGTGAGGGGGAGGGCGAGTTTCGGCTCCTGATGCACCATGCTGAGGCCAAGGAGAATGGCCCGATGAGGACTCTCGATACGGACTGGCTGACCATCGAGGAGGATCGTCCCCGCGTCGGGCTGGTAGATGCCGTCGAAGATCCTCATGAGCGTGGATTTGCCGGCGCCGTTCTCTCCGACCACGGCGTGGATCTCTCCGGGTCTCAGCGCCAGATCCACACTCTCCAGAGCCTGGACGCCCGGAAAGGCCTTCGAGATCCCCCGAGCCTCGAGGATGTGGCTGGACTGTGCCCCCATGGAGTCTGTCCCTCGCGCGGTGGTTGGACGAGACGAGCCTCATCGTGTACGCCAGCCGCACCGACTTCCGGGCAGAACGCTACTCCACGATGGCGCTGGCTCGTCCGACCGTGACCAATTCGCCCCGCTGGTTCTTGCACCAGACGTCGAGCCAGAGTCGCTTCCGTTCGCCTTCGTCCTCGAGTCGCTTCACGAGCCCGCCGGCAGCAATGGTGTCCCGGACGATCACCGGACGGATAAACGCGGTGGACAATCGCCCTGTCGTCAACCAGGACGGCCCAAAGAAGTTCGCGCACGCCTCGGAAATGTAGGCTGCCGAACATAACCCCTGCACGACCGCATCCGAGTGGCCGTGCCTCCGTGCGTCTTCGGGATCGGTGTGCTGGTTGTACCACATTGTCCTGGCTCCGCCCTCCGCCCAGCCATGAGGAAACCCCGAATACGCCACACTCTGCTCAAAGGAAGTGTGCTTGGTCAGGGACGGCAACGCCGCGCCCACGGGGACCCACTTGCTAGCCTGGCGGACGGTGGGGGCTCCCGACGGGACATTGCCAGTGATGGCGTCCGGCGGAGGGGTGCTCATGCCGCGCCCAACCGGCGTGCTGGGGTTCAGCCCCACTGTCTCCGTCGCTCGCATGCGGAGGAAAGGCTGGCCCGCCTCATCGAGGACGGCCCCCTCCAGGACCCGGTAGTTTTGGGCCCGCTTCTGGTACTTTTCGGTGGTCTTCCCCGTGATGGTGACCCGCTGGCCCAGGAAGACCGGCCGCAGGAATTCGAGCTCATTGCGGGCGTGAAGACCGGCTTCACAGGGCGGGGTCATATCATAGGCGAGGGTGAAGAGCATCAGGATGTCGGTGGCCAGCAGTGTAGGATGGCCGATCCGCGCTCCAAAGGGTGAATCCCGGAAATACCACGGGCCGTAATCATCCACGGCGAACGCATGCTGCTTAACCTTCAGCTCGGAGAGGATGCCCTCCACCGGACCGAACTCCTCGCCGATCTCCATGTTTTCCCAGGTGTAGGGCTTCAGCTTGCTGGCTCGCTTGATCCCCATCGTCGCCCTCCTGCTCCTACCGCTCCTTCGTTTCCCTCACGCCATTCCAAAGTCGGCTGGTTCTCACAGTAGCGTCAAGGCACCCGAAGACCACTGATGGGTCGCCCGGCTCACGACTCGATGACGCGTGCGCTGGCCCACCCAGCGGCGGTCAACTTGCCTGCCGAATTCTCGCACCAGATCTCCAGTTCCAGGCGCGTTCCCTCGGCGTCTTTGCTCTCGCCGGTGACCACGCCGCGAGCGGTGATCGTCTCGCCCGAGAAGACCGGCGCAATGAACTTCATTTTCTCCCAGCCGGTGGTGAACCAGGAGGGACCGAAGAAGCTCGTGAGGAGCTCGGTCAGGTAGATGGTCTCCATCATGCCCTGAATGATCGTGTTGGTGAGGCCGCCCTTCCTCGCCACCTCGATGTCGGTGTGGATGTTCTTGAGGTGCTTGCCCACGCCGGAGAACACGGCAACTTGGTCCTGCATGACTTGCTTCACGACGGGGGCCAGGGGGGTTCCGGGCATGATACCTCGCCGGGCCTTGGTCACCGGCTCCACATCCTTCCGGTGCTCCCCGGTCACCCGCTTCTCCACCGCCTCGGCCCTCTTCTTCCCCACCACGGGCCCCGGCTCGATATGCAGAATCTCGACGCCCCGATGCCGGACCAGCACCCGACCATCCTCGCCACGGGCATCCGCCTCCATCACCACGTAGCCCTTGCCTCGGCGCTCGTACTTCTCCACGTACTTCCCATACAGGCGCGCGCGCTCGCCCACGAGGACTGGGTTCACGAACCATAGCTCTTCCTGCGTATGCAGCCCCACCACCGTGCTGGGATCGTACACCTGCG
>JBIOJT010000349.1:0-4702 GCA_044451055.1 Methylomirabilales bacterium (SeqCode) | reverse complement strand
TGGCTTGTCCTGTTCCCGTCCGTCTACCTGATGTGACATACGCGGATGAGGGAGGCTCGGCGCCGATCGGGTTAGGCGCCAGCACGTGCGAGCGAGCATGAAGCGCAAATTCCTGGTGTTCGGGTTCGCCCTCATTGGCGCGGTATTCTTGGTCCCGGCGGCCGCGCGGGCCTGCGCCGTCTGCGGGTTTGGTCCTGACGTCGCGGGCGATCCGACCGCTCGGGGATTTTACTGGGGCATCCTGTTTCTCATGGCAATGCCTTTTGCCGTGGCGGGATCGATCGGTGCGTGGTTGGTGTACCGGTACTGGCGGGCGAGTGCGGGCCGCTGGCGGAAGGAGGTCGGCCTGCCGTTCGCCCGGACACACAAGGAGAGTGGACGGTGAGTCAGGAGGCTGTGCTGCACCCGGAGATCGAGCCCACGGAATCTCCCCTGACTCCAGAAAGCTGGGGAAAGCTCGGGATGTGGATCTTCCTCGCGGGAGATGCCATGTCGTTTGGGGCCCTGCTGGCCGGGTATGGGGCGCTGCGCTATGGAAGTGCCGATTGGCCGCATCCCTCGTCGGTTCTGGGGGTGGGGCTCACCGCGTTCATGACCTTCCTCTTGATCTGCAGCAGCGTGACCATGGTCCTGGCCCTGGCCGGGATCCAACGGGGCGACATGGGGGCGCTGCGGAAGTTCCTGGCCCTCACCATCCTGGGCGGGGTGGGCTTTCTAGGCATGCAGGCCTTTGAGTGGACGCACCTGATCCGCGAGGGCCTGGGATTGACCAGCAACCCGTGGGGCGCCTCGCTGTTCGGGACGACGTTCTTCATCATTACCGGATTTCACGGGGCGCACGTCACCGGCGGCGTGATCTATCTCTCGTGCTATCTGATTCGAAGCCTCCTGGGTGGCCTGAAGCAGGGCCATGCCAACGAGATCGAGATTGCCGCCCTGTACTGGCACTTTGTGGATTTGGTTTGGATCCTGGTGTTCACTTTCGTGTACCTGCTGTAATCTTGGGGTGAGGAGAGCTATGGCGCAGGCGCACAAGCAGCCAAACTACATTGCCATCTTCTGGTGGCTCCTGGCCCTGACGATCCTCGAGATCGGTGTGATCTTCACGCCCCTGGCGAGGGTGCTCATCGCGATCCTGTTGGTGGGGCTGGCCTTGTCCAAAGCCTCCCTGGTCGCCATGTACTTCATGCACCTGAAGTTCGAGATCAGGACGCTGGGACTGATCGCCGTCACCCCGCTTCTGCTGTGTCTCCTGCTGGTGTTCGCGCTCCTTCCCGATCTCTCCGGAACCCCCCATCACACCGTCGGGGCCCCTGCGCCGCCAGCGGAGCCCAGTTCCCGTTGAGATCGGCCGAGATCCCTCCTGTTCACCGGGACGGAAATCCATCGTTCAAGGGTAGCTGTCATTCATCCTGCGTGAGCCGCCTGACTCCTCGATCCCTGCGGACCTGGTGTCGTTCTGGGCGGGCCGAGGCATCCGGCGGGAGGGCGTGAGCCTCGCCGAGAGGACGCCCCTCCGGCCATTCCGGACGGCCCAGAAGATGGAGGCGCTGCACTACCCGACACCGCCTTTCTGTGTTAGAGTCAACGCCATTCTTGGGCGGGTTCCCGTGTCCCCGCCGTTGTCGAGTTGGACAGGAGCGTCTTTATGGCGGCTGGAGGCATGGATTCCGCACGAACCCCGGATGATGCTCCGCAGGGTCCCGCGGTTGAGATCGAAGACCTCCGGCACCTGTACGGCGACCGAGAGGCCCTCGCGGGCGTGACGTTGTCCATCGCGCGCGGCGAGATCCTGGGGCTGCTCGGGCCAAACGGCGGCGGCAAGACGACCATGTTCAAGATCCTGTCGACGCTGCTTCCGGCCACCCAAGGAACTGTCCGCATCTTCGACCACGACATCCGCCGCGAGGCGCACCACGTGCGTAGCCACCTGGGCGTGGTCTTCCAGCACCCCAGCCTGGATCCCAAGCTCACGGCCATGGAGAACCTCCTGCACCACGGCCACCTGTATGGCCTGCGTGGGACGATCCTCAGGGGCAGGGCGCAGGCGCTGCTTTCACGGCTGGGTCTCCGGGACCGCGCCCGCGATCGGGTGGAAACCCTCTCGGGTGGGCTGCAGCGGCGGACGGAGCTGGCCAAGGCGCTGGTGCACGGGCCCGACCTCTTGCTCCTGGACGAGCCCAGCACCGGACTGGACCCCGGCGCGCGTCGGGACTTCAGCAATTATCTCGCCCAGCTCCGGGACCAGGATCACGTCACGGTTGTCCTGACGACCCACATCCTGGACGAGGCTGAGGGATGCGATCGGGTAGGTATCCTCCACCTGGGGAAGTTAGTAGCCTTGGGCAGCCCGGACGAGTTGAAGGCCAAGCTGGGGGGCGACGTCGTCGTCATCCAGTCTGGGAACCCCCAGGGCTTGCGGGAACGGATCCGCGAGCGGTTCGGGTGCGAGCCCGTGCTGGTGGACGGGAGCCTGCGCGTGGAGCGCCCACGCGGGCACGAGTTCGTCCGGGAGGTGGTGGACGCCTTCCCCGGCGAGGTGAAGTCCGTGACCTATGGGAAACCCACGCTGGAGGACGTCTTCGTCCACCTGACCGGCCGCCGCCTGTGGGGCGAGGAGGCAAGCGGGGGAGAAATCGCATGAAGGGCCTCATGCTTCCGGTGATGACGCTCTGCTGGCGCGAAGTGATCCGGTTCTGCCGCCAGCGGAGCCGGCTGGTGGGCGCCTTCGTCCAGCCCCTGGTGTTCTGGCTGCTCCTCGGCGGAGGGCTGCGGGCATCCTTCCGGCCACCCGGGGCGCCTCCGGGCACGAGCTACGTCGAGTACGTCTATCCCGGGATCATCGCGATGGTCCTCCTCTTCACCGCCATCTTCGCCACCATCTCGGTCATCGAGGACCGCCGCATGGGGTTCCTCCAGGGCGTCCTGGTGTCCCCGGTGCCCCGGTCCAGTATCGTCCTGGGCCAAGTGCTGGGCGGCACGACCCTGGCCCTGGTCCAGGGCATCATTTTTCTCGCCCTGGCCCCGGCAGCCGGTGTGCCCTTGACGGTGGCCTCGGTCCTGTGGATGGTGCTGGTGATGTTCCTGGTCTCGTTCGGCCTCACGAGCCTCGGCCTGGTCATCGCGTGGCGCCTCGAGTCCACCCAGGGGTTCCACGCCGTCATGAACCTCATCCTGCTGCCCATGTGGGTGCTCTCCGGCGCCTTCTTTCCCGTGACCGGCGTCCCGAGCCCGATCGAGTGGGTGATGCGAGTGAACCCGCTGACCTACGGCATGGCCGCCTTGCGCCGCTGTCTGTACCTTGGAAATCCCGCAGCAGCGGGACCCGTGCCTGGGTTGGCCCTGGCGTTGGGGATCACCGTGCTGTTCGGCATCCTGGCCTTCATCGCGGCCACCGACGCCGCCCGCCGTAGCACCGTGTAGGGGGTCTCACTCTCTCACTTTCTTACTTCTTCCCAACGGGTGAGTTATGATCAACGCACCGACGTGGATCGTCTGGTTGCATCTCCTGGGCGTCGCCGCATGGCTCGGGGGAGCGGCGGTTCAACTTCTCGCGATCCTGCCCGCCGTGGGAGCGGAGGGCGACATGGCCGGCGCGGCGAGGCGCGCCCACTTCCTCACGTCGCGGGCGATGGAGATCGTGGTCCTCACCGGTCTGTTTAACGTGCTGCTCCGGGGGGCGGAGAGCGACTGGGTGTTCAGCAGGGGGTTCGTCGGCATGCTCTCCATCAAGGTCCTCCTGGTCATCGTAATGGCTGGGTTGCAGGTGTGGATGGGGCTCGCCTGGAAGCGTGAAGGGGGCCCGGTGGCCGTTGCAGTTCGAAGAGCCCGCGCCGCCCTCAAGATCCAGCTCCTCCTGGGGGCCGCCGCTGTTCTCCTCGGACTTGGCGTCCGCTCCGTGTAGAGAAGTGAGAGAGTGAGAAAGTGAGAAGGTGAGGCAGGTTGGTGATGGCTCGAATGGGGGCGGTGCGGAAATCGCCGAAAAATTGGCAGGGAGTTGCCGATCAGGAAGTACCGCAGGACGTCAGGCTTTGTGTCCACTAATGATGGCACAATTCCAGTAACGCCAGTGGCAGGCAGTGTGCACGAAACCCGTCCTTCTTAGCCACGCCAACTGCTGTTCGACCGATGCGGGATGATCCTTCTCCCGGTGTTTGCCATACCAGAATGCGTCATCTTCTCCATTGGTTCTCATGAAGGCGCGCCACAGAGAGTAATGCCACTCAGACACAAAAGGGTCCTCGTCAACGACGACTTCCCTTGCGAGAAAGACCCCTGGGTTTTTCAGCGCGCCGTACAGCCGAGAATAGATCTCTTGACGCTCCTCGTTGTCAAGGTGGTGCAGGGTCAGCCCGGCCAAGATAGCGTCATAACCCGTCCCAAATGAATCCGTCCTGAAATCGCCCTGCCTGATGTCAAAGCGCCCCTCAAACGCCGAAAGCCGCTGCTTGCACGCCGTGAGCATTTCCTCCGTCAAATCAAATGCGATAACCTGTGCCTCCGGATATCGCTTTAGTACCAGCTCAGACAACACACCAGGACCGGACCCCAGATCAAGGACGCGAATCGGTCTGCTGCAGTCGAATGGAATCAACTCACAAAGGAATTTCTGCTGTTCCATGTATTGCGGAACAATCCGGCGCATCAGTCCGACGTACTCCGCCACTTGCTTCCTGAAGTGTTCCTTTACTTGCTCCTGTTC
>JBIOJT010000348.1:0-4703 GCA_044451055.1 Methylomirabilales bacterium (SeqCode) | reverse complement strand
TCTTCAGGCCCTCCGGCCTCCTCGGGGTAGGCAAGTCATGAGGCGTGCCGCCACGGGGATGGCCGTCGCCCTGCTCCTGGCGATCCCCTTTCTCACCGCGAATCAGTTTCTCCTCCACCTGGGCATCACCGTGCTCATGTGGACGGTGCTGGGCGTCGCCTGGAATCTCCTGGGCGGCTACGCCGGGCAGGTCTCCTTCGGCCACGCCACCTTCTTCGGCGTGGGGGCCTACACCACGATGATCCTCTTCCTCAAGCTGGGCCTCCCCCCCTGGTACGGGATGATCCCGGGTGGGATCCTGGCTGCGTTGGTGTCGCTCCCCATCGGACTCATCTGCTTCCGGCTGCGCGGGCCGTACTTCTCGTTGGCGACACTGGCCGTGGCCGAGATCGTGCGCCTCGTGGCGCTCAACTGGGAGGCGCTGACCAACGGACCGGTGGGCCTGCTGATCACCACCCTCCCGAAGGTGGGCCTGGGTTCCCGGGTGGTGGATTGGGAGAGCAAATCGCCGTTCTTTTACCTGGTCGCGGTCCTCGCGGTCGGCGCCATGCTCGCCACCTATGGGCTTTCCCGCTCGCGGCTGGGCGCCTACCTCCTGGCGATCCGCGAGGACGAGGATACCGCGGAATCGATCGGCATCGACACGGTGAGGGCCAAGGTCACCGTCCTGGCCCTGTCCGCCTTCCTGGCGGGGGTCGCGGGCGGCTTCTACGGTCTCTACTTCCGTTACGTGGATCCCGATGCGGTCTTCCCCATCGCCCTCTCGGTGGAGACCGTGTTCATCGCGGTCGTGGGCGGCCTGGCGACGGTCGAGGGGCCCGTGATCGGGGCGATCTTCCTGGTCACCATCGGCGAGCTGTTCCGGGAGCGGTTTCTGGTCGGCCACCTGATCTTCTACGGCCTCTTCATGATGCTGACGATCCGGTACCTGCCCGAGGGGATCTGGGGCGGGGTGCGCCGGGCCTTTTCCTCGCATGCCTCTGCTTGAGGTGTCGGATCTCAGCAAGGACTTCGGCGGGCTCCGCGCCGTGTCCCACCTCACGTTCGGCGTGGAGGCGGGGGAGATTCTCGGCCTCATCGGCCCCAACGGCGCGGGGAAGACCACGGTCTTCAACTTGATCACCGGGTTCCTCCGGCCGACGATCGGAGAGATCCGCCTGGCCGGGGGCAACCTCGTCGGCCTCAAGCCCCACGCCGTGACCCAGCGTGGCGTCGCACGCACGTTCCAGATCGTCAAACCATTCCCCAAGCTGAGCGTCAAGGAGAACGTCACCCTGGCGGCGTTCATGCGGCTGCCGGCCCGGCGCGACGCCGAGGCCGAGGCGTGCCGCAGGCTGGAGCAGGTGGGCCTCTCGGCCAAGCAGGAGAGCCTCGCCTCCGATCTCACGCTCGCCGAGCAGAAGCGCCTGGAGATGGCCCGCGCGCTGGCAACCCACCCTCAGCTCCTCCTCCTGGACGAGCCGATGGGCGGCCTGAACCCGAAAGAGGTGGAGGACGCCTCGGCCCTTGTGGATCGGATCCGCGACGCAGGGGTGACGGTGATCCTGGTCGAGCACGTGATGAGGGCCATCATGCGCATCTCGCACCGGGTGGTTGTGATTCACCACGGCGAGAAGATCGCCGACAACTCCCCAGACCTGGTGGTCCGGAATCCCGATGTCATCTCTGCCTACCTCGGAGAACGGGTGGCCTAGCATGCTCCGGGTCGGGAAGCTCGAGGTCGCGTACGGAAAGCTCCAGGCCCTGTGGGGCGTGACGTTCGACGTGCACGAGGGGGAGATCGTGGGAGATCGTTGCGCTCATTGGGGCCAACGGGGCGGGGAAGACGACGACGCTCAAGACCATCTCCGGCCTCCTGCATCCCAAGGGCGGCAGCATCTGGTTGGGCAGCCAGCCAGTGGCCCACCGATCTCCCGCACAGATCGCGGAGCTGGGCGTCGTCCACGTCCCGGAAGGCCGGAAGCTCTTTCCAGAGATGACCGTGCTCGATAATCTCCTGATGGGGAGTTACCCTCGTCCGGCTCGGCCGCAGCGAGGACAGCGTCTGGAGCAGGTCTTCCGCATCTTCCCGATGCTGCGCGAGCGTCAGAAACAGTTGGCTGGCACGCTGTCGGGCGGCGAACAGCAGATGGTGGCCATCGGCCGGGGCCTGATGGCGGGACCCAAGGTGATGATGCTGGACGAGCCGTCCCTTGGGCTTGCGCCCATCATGGTGGCGGAGATGTTCCGGGTGATTGGCGAGATCAACCGGACGGGCGTGACGATTCTCCTGGTCGAGCAGAATACCGAGCACGCTCTGGGGCTGGCTCACCGGGCCTTCGTCTTGGAATCTGGCCGGGTGGCTCTGGCGGGCACGGGCAAGGAGCTTCTGGCGAACGAGCAGGTCCGGCAGGCGTACCTGGGGCTGTAGCCGATGCGACCATCCGCGGCAGGCAGGCTTTTCTCGTGGCCGCGCTCGAACATGAGGGGATGATGTTTTGAACCGCCGGGACCAGCGGCTCTGCCGTTGGTGCGCCAGTACGCCAGTCAACTTTCATATCTGATTCCTCACGGCGAGCAGCCCGAAACTTGGCACAGAACATTTGAGCCAGGGACAGGCGCAGGGTTGTTCAGGGCTGGCATCCCTTGGCCTTCATGGCGTCTTGGCGGTTCGCTTTTTTCGGCTTGGGGCTAGCTGGCGCGGGCCGTGCCGTTCAGGATCGACGGGCGGAGGAGCGGGGAAAGGGGGATCACGACGAGCACCACGAGACCAACGACGGTCAGGGTACCAGGCACACCGACCCAGTCGGACAGGAAGCCATAGGCCGTTGGGGCGAGGGCGCTGGAGCCGATGCCGAGGGTGTAGAAGAGGCCGTAGGCGCGGGAGCGCCGCTCGGGCACGACCAGTTCGGCGACACTGCCGTAGAGCACGGACGATGTGCCGTTGAGTGCCACGCCGAGCAAGGGGAGCATCACCAGCGCGGGCCGGAGGGGAATGAGCAGCAAGCCAAGGATTCCGAGGCCCGTGGCGGCCTCGGTGAGGATCACGGTTCGAATGATGCCCAGCCGCTCCGCCGCGGCGCCGCAGACGAATTTTCCGACGGCGCCGCCCGTGAACGTGAGACCCAGTGCCAGGCCCACGGTTTCCACCGTTCCGCCTTTGGCCATCAGGAGGAAGGGAAGGTATGTCAGCAGGGACGTCCGCGTACTGCTATCAATGATATGAATGGCCGAAAGGATACTGAAGCCTCGGGCATCCCGGATTCCCCAGCCGCCACCCGTCGCGGCGGCACCCGGCGAGCCAGTCTCCTTCGCGGGTGGGGCGACCAGGCTCGTGAGGACGACGAGGATGCCCAGGGCCCCAACCAGCGTCAGGATACCGACGCCTCGGGTCGCCCAGCGCCAGCCCACCCACGCGGTGGCCAGGGCCACGATGGTGGGCAGTGTCATCTTCCCCAAATCGCCGGAGAAATTGTAAGTCCCCAACGCCATCCGCCGCGGCCCCTCCTCGTACATCCGGGAGACCAGTGCCGAAGACAGGGGGTGCTGGACCGCCGATCCGAGGCCGGCGAACAGCAGGAGCAGGAGGAGCCACTCAAAGCGGGATGCCGTCCCCAGGGTGAGAAAGCCCAGGGCACAAATGAGGGTTCCCCCAGCCAGCAGGTGCGACTCGCCCCATCGCTCGGCCAGGAAGCCGGCCGGGATCTGGAAGAGGGACATTGCCCCCGAATAGGCTGTCTTGAGAAGCCCGACCTGAGCGAAGGAGAGAGAGAACTCCCGCGCCCAGAGGGGGAACAGGACGTAGAGGAGGTCCGAGAGGCCGTCGTGGAGGAAGTGGGTGGCGCAGGCGGTCACAGTTGTGGCCCGCCCGCGACGTGTGTTCATGCGCGGCCGTCTCTCGTCCAGAGGCGGCTGAGCGAGTCCACGGGCTTCAACGTCTGGGTGGGCAACGTCGGCGTCAGCGGACATAACACGCGAGACCACATCGTGTACATGAAGTATCGGCTGGAGCAGTATCCGAGGATCGATGCGGTCCTGATCCTCCTTGGCGGCAACGACAACAATCGCATTCCACTACCCCTGCCCGAGATTCACCGGGACTCCCTGGGATCTGGCCACGTAGCGGAACTTAGCCCGAGAGGAGACTGCACGGAGTTTTTGCGGACCAGACGCTTAGCCCAGGAGGAATCCCTTTGGGAAAGGATCCTCTGGGTCGAGCATAATCGTGTTGAATCCGCTGATGTATGCCCTGCCTTTTATTGTGGGGATGACCCCCGAATAGGCGCCCACCCGGGTCTCCCCGATAAGCTTCCCATAGAAAAGGCTGCTGATAATGCTTTCGTGAACGAACGGCTGGTGCAGCCCGAGCTGCCCCCGCGCATGGAGCTGCGCCATCCGGGCTGAAGTGCCGGTGCCGCAGGGCGAGCGGTCGACTCCCGAGTCGCCGAAGATTACGGCATTTTTCTGGGTGGCCTGAGCGTTCGTGGGCGGCGCGGTGAACATGACGTGGGAAATACCCTGGATGAGCGGATTGTCCGGATGGATCACCTCGACCTTCGCATTGAGGGCGCTGCGGATCGCCCGGCCGATCTGGACGAGGCTGCTCGCGTAGCGGGGCTCCAGGGGGACGTCGACCATCGCGGCTGGGAGGATGGCGTAGAAGTTCCCGCCGTACGAGATGTCCGCCACGATCCGGCCGAGGCCCGGCACGTCGACCTCAACAT
>JBIOJT010000347.1:0-4764 GCA_044451055.1 Methylomirabilales bacterium (SeqCode) | reverse complement strand
TTCTGTGGCTCCGGGGTATCTGTCCCGGCGGGGCTCCCGAACTTCAAGGGGCTCGCCAAGCACGTGACGGAAGGTCTGGCTGCCGATCTATCCCGCGAGGAGCGACGGGAGTGCCGGAAGGCACGCTACGACCGTTTCCTCGGCCTGTTGGCCCATGACGGGCGCTACGGGCGGCGCCTCGTCGTCGAGGAAGTGCGTAAAGCCCTGACTCCTCCACCGCATCCCGGTCTCCAAACCCACAAGGCCCTCCTCGACCTTGCCACAACACGGGCCGGGATCACCCGCCTAATCACCACGAACTTCGACTGCCTCTTCGAGAAGGCCCGGCCAACGTTGCGCTGGGCGTCGGCACCGCTGCTACCCGTGCCAAAGCCCCAAAAATGGGACAGTCTCGTCTATCTACATGGGCGCTTGACCGATGAGGATACCGAGGGTCGCCATTTAGTGCTGACCGCCGGCGATTTCGGCATCGCGTACCTGGTTGAGCGCTGGGCGAGCCGATTCGTGGCCGAGCTCTTCAATCACTTCGATGTCCTTTTCATCGGCTACTCAGCCGAAGATCCGCCCATGCGGTATCTGGTCGACGCGCTCGCGGCGGAGCGCGAGGGCGATCGGAGGATCCGCAATGCCTATGCACTCGTCCCGGTACAGCGGGGGCGAGAAGAGGCGGCCGCCAAAGACTGGCGGTCCCGAGGTATAGTCCCAATCCCGTACGACCCAGATCGGCGGCACGCCGCTTTGCACGAGACGCTCGTTGCTTGGGCAGGCATCTGGCGGGGCGGACTGCGTTCCAGGCAGAACATCGTGAGCGAGCATGGGCCGAAGGACCCAACCCATCTCGGGCCCGAGGTCACCTCCCAAGTGTGCTGGGCTCTGTCGGAGCCCGATGGCATAGTTGCCCGCCAGTTCGCGGAGATTCAACCCCCGCCGCCGCTGACCTGGCTTCCCATCTTCGAGAAAGAAGGACTGCTGAGCCGGGCGGCCGCTCCCGGAATAAAACTCCCGCTCGTTGATCCTGGTCGGGTCACCACGGCCCCATCACGACTCGATCAGGTAACGCTAGCCTTAGGGGCGTGGCTTTGCGGTCATCTCGCTGCCCCGGAGTTGATCCGCTGGGTGATCGAGTCGGGGCGAAGCCTGCACCCTGATTGGGCGGCTATGATTCACCAAAGGCTCAAGGGGGAACATGCTCCCCCGGCCGCTTTCAGTAAAGTGTGGCGGATTCTGAGCGGAGAGGGACATCGCCTCATACCCGATCTTGAAGTTTTCAGTATCTGCGACCGACTCAGCTCTGAAGCATGGACGGCGGCCTTACGCCTGGATCTCGTCCGCGCCCTAACCCCTTTTCTGGATCTGAGCCAAGCCTGGAGTCGACCACAGCAGCTAGATGGCGAACTGAGCGTACGGGACCTCGTCTCCGTCGAGTGCGCTGTCCGCGCGGGCGACATGCTGCCGACTCTAGTCAAACGCCTTGCCGCCCGTCCCGACGGATTCGATCCCCTTCGGAACCTAGCCTGGGAGCTGACCGAGCTGCTGCGGCAGGCAGTGGACTCGCTTTCTATCGTGGACCTCGCCAATGCGGAGTGGGACCCGAGCTACATCCAGCACCCCTCGATTGCACCTCACCCCCAAGACATACACGGGGCCGGATGGACGTGGCTTATCGAGTTCGTCCGCCGCGCCTTCCAGGCACTCGTCCAAGACGACCCTGACCAGGCACGGCTGCTAGTGCAGCGCTGGATGGCCGTCCCGTACCCAGTCTTCCGACGTCTCGTACTATTCGGGGCGACCACGGCAGCCGTGCCCGGCCCCAGCCAGGCGCTGCAATTCATCCTGGAGCAGCCACACCTGTGTTTATGGTCTGTAACGACCCAACTCGAACTCTTCAAGCTGCTGCCGGTGATGTGGGCCGCCGTAGACGATCCAGGCCGCCAGCGGCTGGCCGAGGCCATCCTCCAGGGCCCGCCACGAGCAATGTACCGCAAGGATCTCACGCCGACCGAGTGGGACGAGGCACGGGATTGGGCCATCTGGGAGAGGCTCATTCGGCTTCAGTCCGCGTCCCCGCCGCTCGGGACAGAGCCTGCAGGCCGGCTTGGGGATCTGGAACGGCAGCATCCGGAGTGGCGCCTAACTGGGGAGGAGCGCGAAGGGTTCCCGAGTTGGGTCGAATCCCGCGTGGGCCTCGAGAGCGATTACTCGGCAGAGGCCCTGCTCGCGCTCGGGGATGAACAACTGACGGAACTCCTCGTGTCTCAGCAGGAACATCGCCGAGGGCTCCTTGAACAGTGGCGCCTTGGCGTCAGCCACGATCCCCCACGCGGGGTGAAGATCCTTCGAGCCCTCGATGTCCGCCGCGCCTACGCCCCAGATGTCTGGTCTAAGTCGATTGCTGGATTCTCTGCATTGTCAGTAGAGGCACCGATCGCTCGATCTGTGCTGGAACTGCTCGCCCAGCTACCCCGGGGTCTCGTGGACGCCTGCCTCTGGCCGTTTGCCGACCTCGTCCGGTCTCTCTCGAAGAGCGTCCCGAGTTCGCTCCGTCCTGCTGTCCTTGCGGTGTGGGACCTCGCTCTTCCGTCCGCCGCCGCCCACGTTCCGGAGAAGACGGATCCTGAGCGGGTGGATGCGGCCATCAATCATTCGATCGGGATCTTGGCCGAGGCCCTCTTCGGGGTCCTGCGATCCCGGCCTCTCAAGCGGGGCGACGGCCTGCCGGACGATGTGCGGGAGCGACTCGAGCGCCTACTTGGCATCGTTGGGGAACCGGGGCGGCTCGCCCGGGTCATCGTCGGCTCGCGCCTGGTCCTCCTCCATGAACTCGACGCCAACTGGACCCGGCTCCGCGTGATTCCGCTCTTCGCCTGGTCGGATGCGGCGGAAGCGGTGGGGGCCTGGAAGGGATACCTCTGGTCTCCTTCTTTGACTTTTGGGCTCTGGGCCGATTTGAAGCTGCACTTCCTCGACGCGTTTGGCCATCTTCCGGAGATTGGCAATCATACCGAGAATCTCGCAGGGCTTCTTGCCGCTATCTCCATCGATGGCGAGGCGGTCATTACGGTCGCCGAGGCCCGGACCTGCCTCCGATCCCTCGATGATTTCGGGCGTGGGACTGTTGCGCACTGGATCGTGGAGCGCCTGGAGGGGGCCGGCGAGCAGGCGGAGAATCTCTGGCGAGACCGTGTGGGGCCATGGATTGCCGAGGCATGGCCCAAAGAGAAGCTCTTACGAGGGCCCCATTCCTCACTGAACCTGACAAGGGCAGCCATTCTGTCGCGGGCCGCGTTCCCTGAGGCTGAAAAGCTTATCGCACAATTCCTCGTGCCTCTGGAGACCGGCTCCAGCCTCGCCCTCCAGGCACTCGTGCAATCAGGGCACCTAGAATCCCATCCGCATGAGGCGCTTGAGCTCCTCAATACGGTGACGCCAGATAATCCGGGCCCATGGTTTGGGCCTCTCGGCCAGTGCCTGTCCAAGATTGAAACTGCTCGGCCTGAACTCGCAGCGGAGCTCGGCTTCCAGCGGCTGAAGGAGATTTCGATCAGGAGCCAGCTAGAGACCCAGTGAACGTGATCCCCCGGCGCAAAACCCGGCGGGCTTGGCGATTGTAGCAGGAGGGAGATGAAGCCAACGCCGGGCCGCCGACCGAATCGTTTGAATGCGGCGATGTAGACGGCGTTCACTTGTCGGCTTCGGACGAGGACTATGACCTGGCTAAGGCGCTGTACCGAAACCAAGTGATTTGTGGAAGGCCAATCGCTCCGTCTAATCCATTGAAATCTCACTTGGTGATCACTCCCCGCTCACGCCGGGTTTTATGAACGACTGAGCGAGTCGTGGCCCTGACCTTCCGTCGGACCAGCTTTCTCGGAGTCACACCGCCGCCGCAGGGAACGGGCGAAGAGCTGGACGCTTCCCCGCTCGCGAGCCAACCCCCGTTTCTTGATGAACGTCGCGTAGTGTCGGTACACGGTCCGGAGGTTCATCCCGTGCTGAGCAGCAAGGCGCTTAAGGGCCTTTCCCACCTGTGTCTTGAGGGATCGTGGGGACCGGATCCCTTTGAGCACTTTGTGCTCGTAGCTCGTCAGGCTGTCCTGACGGAGCGGCCTCACGAAGGTGGCCAACGGCCTCAGCATCCTTTTTGCCTCGCTTGGAGTGAGGTCTGGATGGTCCATCAGAAGTTGCCCCACCGCATACTTGTCGAACTGCCGCCCCTCCCGCACCGAGAGCAGGCCGGCCCTCCTCAGCTCCAACCCAAGAAGCAGGGCCAGGCGGGCGGGCGGTAAGTCCGCGGTGATGAATGCAACCGGGGAGAGGAAGATCGTCCCGGGCAGGGAAAAGCATCGCTGCAGAATGGCCGGCCGCTTACTCGGGGAGGCAGGTCCCAAGCGATCCGCTGCAGCCCGGAGGTACTTGATGTCCACTCTCCAGCGCTCAGTGATTTCCACTCGCCAGGGCTTCGGCCCTCGAGACGCGGCATCGGCGAGAGCCTCCAACTCATCCGCGCCCTCCCGAAGGGCCGCCTGCGCCGCCCCCAGGTCGAAGTCCCAGGGAGGATCGATCAGCAGGTGGAGAGGGCGCCGACGGCGTTTGCGCAAGAACATGAGCGCAAGGGACCAGGCCGTCGTTCGATCAATGAGCTGATCCCTCGGGGCCGGTGTCAATCGGAGCTTGCGCATTGGATGAACCGGGCTGGGTTGCAGCCCGGGATTGGTGTGCATCGTGGCCTCGAGGGTCACGATGACTGCGGAGGGCACTCGCTGG
>JBIOJT010000346.1:0-4775 GCA_044451055.1 Methylomirabilales bacterium (SeqCode) | reverse complement strand
GCTCCGGGTCGCCCCGCCCTCTGGCGGGGCTCCGGGCCGGACCCGCCGCCCACCGCACGGCCTGCCTGCTCGCGGCACCCCGAAGGCGTCGACCAGGGTGAATTAACTTAGCGGCGACGTGTTTGAGGGGCGGGTTGCGGCAGCGGACGCGCCAGCAGGATCAGAGGTTGGTGGAGAAGGCCTGCTGGCCCTGGCCGGCCAGGGCGGCCTGGGTGGCGGCCGCCAGCTCCGCATCGTGGGCGTGGTCCAAGGCGAAGACCCGGTAGTGGGCCACTTGGGCGGGGATGTACCGGAAGAGGTCCGCCACGGCCGAGGGTGAGGCCTTCCCGGTGGCGGGATCGTAGATCAGGATCTTCTTCGTTTCTTCGGTCCAGGGGTTCAGCGGCCGCGGGTCCTGCCGGGCCATGTCCACCTTGAATTGGATGCCCCGCAACGGCTCGGGAAGGTGCTTCCGGATGGCCTCCTCCAAATCTCTGGTCGACCAGAACTTCTTTCCGCGCGGCTCATCCATGGTCTCCGTGTGGTCGTAGGCCATCTTCCACTTCACCTCGCGGTTCAGGATCTTGGCCCACTCGGCGGCCAGGGCGCGCCTTCGCGGGTCCTGGTCGTTGGCCCATCGCTGAACCCCCTCCAGCAGCGACCAGTCGCTCACGCCAAGGTATGGGTCCAACGACACGCTAGGGTCGAAGGGGAAGAGGAGCTGGATCGTCTCCTGGAAGATCTCCTGCATGTGCAGGTCCACCGCCCGGTTGGTCCGGTGGAAGTACACATCGGCATACATGGTGAAGCGGGCGTTGACGAAGCGCCGCAGGGTGGAGGACCCGGACTTGTGCAGCGTGAGCCCCTGCTCGGTCACGAAGGTGTAATAAAGGAGTCGGTCGATGTCCACCATGTCCAGGGAGAAGCCCGTCATGTAGGCGTCCCGCTGGATGTAGTCCATGTTGTCGGCGGTGTAGATGCCGGAGAAGACGGGCTGCATGGTCTGCAGCCAGCGGGGCATTCGATCGGTGCTTCCCGGCTCGGGCTTGCGCATCAGGTAGGCGATCTGTTCGGGCAGCATCACCTCATGCTTCTCAAAGGGTCCGTCCGGGCTCCGCCGGATATCGCGGATGATGTCGCCTAACTTCTCCACGACGATGCGCTGGCCGATGCCTTCGTGAGTGGTCCCATAGAGGGGCTCCAGGAAGTTCTGATCGAAGAAGTGGCTGAAGGGCCCGTGGCCGATGTCGTGCAGGAGGCCGGTGAGCCGCAGGATCTCCTTGACGTATGGATGTGATGGGCAATGGCGACCGAAGACCTGCTTGAGGCTGGGATACAACCGGTCGGCGAAGCGGCCAGCCATGTGCATGGCCCCCAACGAGTGCTGGAATCGGCTGTGCTCGCCCGAGGGGAAGACCCAGAAACTGGATTGGAGCTGGTGGATCTTGCGCAGCCGCTGGAGCCACGGCGTGTCAATGAGGTCTTTCTCTGTCCGCTCGTCAGCCTGTCCCTCCACCGGAACGGTGAACTGGATATAGCCGTAGATCGGATCGGCCAGGAGGGCGATGCCCTCGTACATGGGATGGCGACGCTTGCCCACAGACACGATCAGCCCTCGGTGCGCGCTAGGCGACAGGACCCACCGCTCGACGATACTCCCGGAAGCAGGACTCGCCTCCGCTTCTGCGATGTCCCCCGGTTCGTGACGACGGAAAACGATTCATCCGGCCGCGGGTCGTTTGAAGATGAGCATGACGCCCACGGTCCCGTACGCGACACCGTCCCGGTTTGGCGCGATGAGCGGGACACTGCTAGCCAGCTCCCACCCGTCGGAGCCCCTGGCGCCTAACAACTCGAGGTTGCTGATGAGGCCGTCCTTCGTCTCCTTGAACATCACCATCTCGTCCCGGTATTCCCACTTCATGCCTGGCCCCCTTCGACGAATTGCGGATTTCGGTTTGCGGACTGCGGAAATTTCGACACACCATGCACGGCCATCGCCAATCTAAAATCCAAAATCTCCAATCGGCAATGGGTGTCAGGCCCGCCCCTCCTTGCCGGCAGGATACGTCAGGTCGCCCGGGAGGCCCAGGGCGACGGCGATCACGGCGCGGACCTCCTGCAGCGCGGCAGGCCGCGCCTCGGGCGGCATGGCCTCGAGCTGGAGCATCATTCGCGTCACAGTCTGGGTCAGCTCCTCCAGGGGTCGCCCCTTGGTCTCTCCTTGAGGCCCGGTGGGAAACCGGTCGATCAGTCGGTTCACCAGATCCTGGTAGCGCGGCGATCGCAACAGATCAACGTGAAACCCGGCGTCGAAGAGCATGTCATACCGGAAACTGAAAAAGATCTTGGCGAGATGTCGCACAGCCTGGACAATATCCATGGTCCGGTTGTCGCGCTCCAGGATCGCCAACCGTTCCGGGAAGGGGAGCATCTCCCAAACGGCCGGGTCGACCTTGCGCTCGGCCACCATCCTCCCCGACCGGTAGCGTTCCGCGAAGTCGGTGAGCCGCCGGTCTCCCATCCGACCCGACAGGTGCGGGAGGAGTGTGCCGAGATCCTTGGGAGGAATCTCCGCGATGGATCGGTAGCGGCGCCGCAGAGGCAGCAAGTATTCGTCCCACTCTCGCAGCCTCATGAGGTCCGTCAGGACGAGGAACGCGGTCGCCAGATCCTCGGCCGACATTTCTGCCAGCGTGGCTTCCAGACCAAGGGGGGAGGCCTCGGGGATCCCGTCGGGGGGCTCCAGGGGCAGCTTGACCATCTGCCCGGTGAAGAGCTGATCCACGGGGACCAGGATCCCCAGCACCCGGCCGATGGCCTCTCGGATCTCGGTCAGGGCGGCCTCTACCTGTTCAGGGGCGTCCTCGCCGAGGCGCTTCGCCCGGAGCCGGACCATCTGCGTGAGGTCGTCCACGATCGCGTCGGGCTGCCTCTCCAAGGCCTCCCGCACTCGGTGGTATGCCGGGAACTCCACCGCGGCTTCGGACAGGCCGGTGTCGTGGAACAGATCGAAGGACTTGCACATGAACAGCCGCGCCAATTCGCGGCGCAGTTGGTCGGGCCGCAGTCCTCCTGGATCCTTGGCGAGAAGGTGCCACTTCTCTGCCAACGACATGCTCTGAAGTTCCTCTTCAGTGAGATCTGGCAGGCGGGTGCCCTGGCTGCTTTCCTTGGCCTTCAGTTCCTCCAGAGCCAGGTCCGTGTAGCGCTGGATAAAGGTCGGGACGAAGCGCCGGAGCTGATCCACGGGCCAGTGCTCGCTGTAGGCGCCCAGGTTCTCCCTCCGCTTCTCCGGCGACAGGCAATCGGCGAAGACCCGCACCGTCCAGCGCAGCTCCTCGTCGTCCATCCGGTCCACACGCGCCAGCAACTCCTTGGCGCGCTGCCGGATGAACCGTCGCTGGGACTCGATCCTCGAGAGGGGTTCTGCAGGCACGTTCTTCTCCGGAATGATGTCAGCTCGCCCCGGGTCTGAGCCGGTGTCCCAGGGTGACGTATTAGACCCTGTCCTTCCCAAATAGTCCAGCCGGATGACGATCCGTCAGTCCGGGAGGCGATTCCTTCGCCTCAGCGTTCTCCTCTGTTCCACGGCCGTCGGTTCCCGGGTGCCAAGCGGTCGCCCAGGGGCCGCCGTTCCGCACCGCGGCCCGTTCAGGCCCGAGGCGCATCCGCCTCACGACCCACGGAATCCTGAGAGTATCCCTCGAGCCGACTGGCAAGCCAGGCAGGCACCCTCACGTATAACTCGGCGTTGGCCTTCAGGTCAATGTGATTGAACCACCGAGGCAGGTAGGCCAAGAGACTCGCCGGCAGCTCTGTGCCTCGGTGTTGGTTTTGGGAGATCACCTGGACGTGAGACGCAGGCATCGCAGCCGCCGTGGCGCGGATGGCCTCGATCAAGGAGGGGATGTCCTCCTCGGCGTGGAGGAGCAGAGTCGGCCGAGACACGGCCGGGGGCGGCGGCATGGCCCGGAGGATGTCCATGATCTCGAAGGGGTTTCGGGCGCGGACCGCCGTGCTCCCAAAGTGCGCCAGCATGGCGCGCCCCTCCTCGGAAGGGCTCTGGGGCAAGGCAGGGGAGATCGCCGCGACCACATCCGCGCTGGACATCAGCGCCAAACGTCCGCCCAGGCTGTGGCCTGCCGCCGCCACGCGCCCAAACCCGCGCAAGAAAGCCAGGATCGCTTCGAGGTCCTCCACCATCGCGGGGTCCAGCGGGGCGGGGTGCTCCCCGTGTCCCCGGATGTCGAAGACGCAGGCGGCCAGGCCTGCCTCTGCCACCCGCGCCGCCAGGCCAAGCATCTGCTCCTTGCAGCCACCATACCCGTGGGCAATGGCAACGCCCGCAGTGAGCGATGACGGCCGCAGGAGGTACGCGGGGACCACGTGGCCGTCCTTGCTTCGGACGTCGGTCAGGCGGGTGAATTCCACGGTGCGCTCCCTCTCTAAGAAAATTCTTCGTTTCCCCGCGGCCATCGAACTGCAGGTACGTAACGCGTAGGGGCCTCGCCTCCGCCCGCGGCGAAGCGAAAGTCCATTGTCAGGCTCCCAAGCACCACGGCTCCAGGTGAAAGCCGCTGCCGCCGGGTCGCTCCCGTGCGAGTTGCGCGGAAAATATCAGAGTGCAGAGAGGGCCGTCAACGAGGAAGTTGCAGGGGAAAAGTCGCGATACGAGTCGTTGCAACGCACGCGGACCTATGCTACCGTGAACGCACCCACGAAGGCGGAGGAGGATGATTCGGGTGAATCACCAGCGTGCGAGTGTTCTTGTCATGGTGCTGGTGCTGGCGGCG
>JBIOJT010000345.1:0-4784 GCA_044451055.1 Methylomirabilales bacterium (SeqCode) | reverse complement strand
GACTCTGGCGTGGCCTTCGCGCTCTGCCACCCGCTGGAGGTGTGCTGCTGCCACCCGCTGCCGCTGTTCTTGTAGACATTGCCATTGTGGTCGGCGTATACGTTGTTGCCCTCGTGGCCTACCGCAGAGGAGGACGTTTTCGACTGGCCGGTGTTGGGGTTCGTGACCGTGGTCTGGTGCGTCGCTCCCGCGCCTTGCGGCCCAGCGGCCGCGGAGGTCTCGCCGGTCTTCGTGGTCCCCGTGTTCGGGTTAGTGGTCGTATGCTCGGCCTGGGCCGATTGTTGCCCGTAGACGTTGGCCGAGCGTGTCCCTTCCGCCGATGTCGTGCGGCCGCCCGGTCCGGTAGCCGTCCCGGCCGCGCCGGTCGTGGCGGTCCCGGTCTGCGGGTTGTAGGTGGCGCCGCGCGCGACGCTCCCCGATACGCCCTGCGGGGTGGTGTACGTTCGCGCGTAGCCCGCCGCCTGCTGCCCGGTGTAGGGATTGTAGCTCCGCCCGGCCGCGTAGCTGCCGGTGGTGCCCGTGGCGGTGTTCTTGTAGGTCCCGCTGGCCGTGGTGCCGACGGTTCCCCCGGGGTTACTGTAATAGGTCCGGGTCCCCGAGTAGGCCGTGCTGCCATACTTCCCGTAGACGTTGGCGCTGGCCGAGCCGCAACAAGGGTAACCCCCGTAGTAGCCCGGGTGGTAGTACGGCGTGGCCCCCCACGCGTAGGTCGCCGACGCCGTGGCGACGCCCATGGCAAAGCCGTACGTCATCCCGACCATCGGGTTGTAAACCGGCTGGGCCATCACCCCGTAGGTGACCGGCGGCGCGTAATACACGGTGCCGACCCAGGGCTGATAGATGTATCCCGTCCCGTACACGACCACACCGTCCGGCGCGACCACTGTGCCCAGGTAACCGGGCGTGTAGCCGACGTAGACCACCTGTGCCGTCGAGCCGTACACCCGGGCGTAGGTCACATAGTAGAGCGGCGAGGTGGGGGGGATGGAGTAGATCACCGCCGGCACCGCAGGCGCGACGTACCACGGCCCACCGAGCGAGGCCGCATAGAACCAGACGCCGGCCTGCAGGGAGTAGTACGTGGCGGCGTCCACCTGGATGATCGGCGTGGGGGAGTTGACGACGTACTGGAGCGGCGTCCCCTCGATCGGCCGGATCTGCGGGGCTCCGTCGACAGTCGGCGTGAACTTCGGCCCGTTCACTCGGGGCACCGTCGCCGTCTGGGGGATCGAGTTGGTGATGAAGGCTTCCTGGGCCTGGGGGGTGCCGGCCACGGCCGCGAGCACGATGCTAGCCGGGGAATCGTCCGGGATGCGGCGGAAATCGGGCGGCAGGCTGGCGCTCGCCACGTAGGTCCAGGGGCCGGTGAGGGCCGGACTGCGGTACCAGCGACCGGAGACGAGGATGTAATAGGTGTTGCTCGCCATGTCGAAGAACACGTCATTGGCGGTGTTGGACGCCCAGGTCAGGCTGGTCTGCGGGATGGGCGTGAAGGCGGGCTGCCCCTTGAACACGAGGAGTTCCGTCGGCGTCTCGCTCACGTAGATCCTGGGCACCCCGTTCGCAAGCGACGGCTTGGGCTGGGCGTTGCCACCATCGATCAGGTCTACCAGGCCGTTCTTGGCCAGATCGCGGGCAGCCTGGTCGATTCCAGGAGGCAGAACCATGAGCTGATACCAGGGCCCCTCGACCGTCCCGGCGTAGAGCCAGCCGTCATAGACGTGGAGGTAGAACGTGTTGCTCCCCTGCTCGCGGATGATCAACGCGTGAGTGTTGATGACCCGCTCGAACCTCGTGCCGGGGACCGGCCGCAGGACGGGACCCCCCTCGATCATGACGAGGAGCGCCGGCGAGTCACTGATGAGGATCCGCGGCGGATCGGTATTCACCTGGACACCCACAGGCTTCGCAATGTCGGAGGCGGCCAGCATTGCCTCCAGGCGATCGAGCGCGATCGTCCGCTTGGCGGTGGCAGCCAACTGCGTCGAGAGCCCGCGCATGTACGCGACGCCGTTATCAGGGAGCGTGGGGAAGTTACTCTTAGTCAGGGTGAGCCCTTCCAGGGTCACCATCCGCGCGACGCGGTCCACCTGTGTCCGGGCCGTCCCCCAGATCACGCCGTACGTCTCCTGGTCCGAGCCGGTCGGCCTGACACTCACCGCCGCCCGAAAGTCGACGAGGTTTCCCCCCCACGAGTTGACCTGCGGCTGGTACAGAAGCAGCGTGGCATTGCTGAGCTTGAATTCCCGCGGCCAGACGTCGCTTACCGCCACTGCCCCGCCGGAACCCTGTGCCCGCGCGGCGGCCGACCACGCCAGCGCACCTACGAAAGCGAGGGCAACCACTGCGAGAATTCCTCGGCTATTCATGTCTGATCTCCTCTCTTGCCTTTCTTCGGAATTCGGCTGTCCAAGACTGCAGCAGGTTGCCGTATCCCGCTGGCTAGGGCGCCAAGCCTACGCAGATGCTCCTCGTCATCTTCCACCAGTCTCGGCCGAGCCCAAGTGGAGCCGTCTCGTCGAAATGCCCATGTCCTCCTCTCCCATGCGTCATATTTTACCATCATGCGGGCCGACACCGGCGTGGGGAGATGAGCCTCCCAGCAATCCGCGGGCATTGGACCCGCCCGTCCCTAGCAGGCTGCTGAAAAAGGCCCATCTGCAGAGACCCACCTTCGGTGGGTACCCCCGCGCTCGCGCGGCGCTGCGACGTACGCACCAAGTACGCCTCGCACCTGCACCCATCCTCCGGATGGGTACCCGGCGCGCCGCCTTGCATCTGGACCTTTTTGAGCAGCCTGGGCGAGAACGGGTTTTTCAGCATCGTGCTAGAAGAGCGTCTCCTTGATCAGCTTCGGGAGGACGGGAGTAATCGCGAACTGGATATTCCACTCCTGGCCGGTGTTCCGGGGGCGCTGGACCATGTACTGCGCCGCGATCTGGAACTTGACGGGAAGGGGCCCCAGCTTCACGACCTTGCCGATCGCCAAACCGAGGGGGACGGTCCAGACGTCCCTGGAGGGTGCCGTCCAGTTGGCCAGGACGTTGCCCGAGTAACCGAGACTCCACCCGGGGGCGAAGAACCACGCGGCGAAGGGCTGAAGGTTCATCTGGCTCGTGTTCGGGCGGCCGGGGCTCCCCATGGACCACCACTGCTGGGGGAACACGCCGATGATATACTCCTTCGAGAGGTAGCCCACCAGGCCGCTGGGCCCGGCTTGCGTTCTGCCCTGCCCGGTGTACTTGGATGTGGCCGTCGGGAAGATGAAGGTCGGCCCTAACCCGAGGAGCCACGGGCCGGAGTTCGCGGGGGAGAGCATCTCCAGCAGGATCGTGTCGCCAAACGCCGTGGTCTGATTGAACTGCCCTGAGCCCGTGGGGACCGGGACGCTGTTATAGAGCGGGATCACCGGCCGCGTGATGAGGTTCCAGTCCTTGGTCAGGCTTACCGGCAGCACGGGCTGGAACTGCATGTTGAAGTTCCACTGGTTGTTCACGAGTTGGTAGTTGTTGAACTGAAAACTCATAGACCAGAGGCTGGTGACCGGGTTACTGAGCTGCCTGTTGACTTCGGTCAGCGATTGGCCCTCCGCCTCGCCCTCCGCCGCGGGAGCCGTCGCCGCCATACCGGACGCCCCGACGGCCTGCGCCACCTGCACCGCCGGCGGATAGGTCAACGCCATCGGGGGAAGCGCCGGGATCGACAGGGGCTCCAAGGTCGCCGCCAGCCGCCGAGGCCCGGCGGGCTCAGTCGGGCTATCGGATGGTAGACTGCGCTCGCCCGCTCCCATCGGCTGTGCCTCGTCCCCCACGGCGCGAATGTCGAGGGTGACCCCTTCCCACGCGTTGACCTGCGGCTGGTGCGCGAGCAGCGTGGCATTGCTGAGCTTGAATTCCCGCGGCCAGACGTCGGTTACCGCCACTGCCCCGCCGACGCTCTGCGCCTCCGCCGGGCCCGACCACGCCAGCGCACCTACGAAAGCGAGGGCAACCACTGCTAGAATTCCTCGGCTGTTCATGTTTGATCTCCTCTCTTGCCTTTCTTCGGAATTCGGCAGTCCAAGACTGCAGCAGGTTGCCGTGTCCCGCCGGCTAGGGCGCCAAGCCTGCGCAGATGCTCCTCGTGGTGAAGATCTGCAGCGCCTGGGCACTCGCCTGGGTCGAAGAGATCAGGGACGGACCCCGGGAGCAACGGGAAGCCGGTTTCCCCAGGGATGTCCTTTAGCCCTGCAAAGCCCTTGTCTACTGGATCGGCTGCGCCATCGCCACTTCGCCCCACCACTTGCATTCTTGATTCGGCAGACACTTGTCATTCTGGGACGTCTCGATATCCCCCTTCGTGGTGGTTTCCGGCGTGCCGCGGTTGAGGGAGTAGCCCATGTGCCGCCAGGTCGCGAAGTGCGCCCCGTTCTTCTGCTCCTCTTCCAGGGCGGCCATCGTGCGGGCCGAACAGGCTGACAGAGCCAACACCGTTGCTGCCGCCACCACCGCCACCGACAACGCTTTCTTCATGGCATGACGCTCCTTTTTCGACTCCAATTACCCAGAGCGTGCAGGATGCGAAAACTCCTAGACTGAATTATTCATGAATTTCTGAGTCACCCTCACCCGCTCCCTCTCCCACACCCAGAGGGTACCCGGGAGAGGGGCTAATTCTCGATCCCCTCTCCCCAGTGTGCTGACCGTGTCCCACATCTTTTGTGCTGGACACGGAGGGTACCAGGAGTATATGCTCGGCCTGTGATAGTCTGTGGGATGGAGTTCACGGCCGAGGTTCTTGGACAG
>JBIOJT010000344.1:0-4816 GCA_044451055.1 Methylomirabilales bacterium (SeqCode) | reverse complement strand
GGTTCTTTTTTTTTTTGTGTTTTTCATATGTCCTCCGCCGTCCCACATAATATAATTCCCGCCCCCCACACCAGCGCTGTTGGGGGGGGGGCTTTTTGCGATGCCCCAACCCGCCCCCGGGCGGCGGAGCAGACCCAGCCAAAAATCACCGCCAACAGCCAGGTGACTCCCCTGGCAACACTCACGGACAAAGAAGGCCAGGCGGGGGACCTCGCGGCGCGCGTTGCCCTTTGCTCTGCGATGCCTGCGATGTCAGGAGCGTTGTGAGGCCGAGAGCGACCGAACCTCCCGCCTTTTGGGCCTTGCCGGGATTCGGAACTCCGTGGCGGGTCAAGACTGCGGGCGGCGCCCCATGGCGTTGGCAGGTGCGAACATCCACAGACCGGGGACCCTCCAGCGTCCCCATGCCAAGACCAGCGATCTCTCCTGCCTCGGGGCTCAATGATCGTGGAGGGACGCCGCTTGCGGAATGGCCTGGCTCATGGCCGAGGGAGTCGCGGTTCGGAAAGGAAAGAGTCAAGGAGGGGATCATGGAAGAGTCTCGAGTGTCTACAGCGTGGACGGGCCCGCTGTCGCCGGATGCGGCGGCCGAGCGGATCACGGCCTTCTTGCGCAAGGTGTACGGGTGGATGGGTTTGGGGCTAGCCGTCACAGCAGTGGTGGCCTTCCAGGTGGCGAGCTCCCCGGCGATGCTCCGCCAGCTCGTTGGGAACCAGCTGCTCTTCTTCGGGCTCATTCTGGCGGAGTTGGGCTTGGTGTTCTATCTCTCCGCCCGGGCGGAACGGCTGGCCGCAGGCACTGCCACGATGCTGTTTATGGGGTATGCCGCGCTCAACGGGGTCACCCTCTCGGTGGTGCTCCTCGCCTACACGGGGCAGTCGGTGACGAACACCTTCGTGGTGACCGCAGGCATGTTCGGGGCCATGGCCCTGTACGGGTCCACCACGAAGCGCAGCCTGGCGGGGGTTGGGCAGTTTCTCTTCATGGGTCTGATCGGCCTCGTGCTGGCCTCCTTGGTTGGCCTCTTCTGGCACAACAACGCCCTCCAGTTCGTCATCTCGGCGGTGGGGGTCATCGTCTTCACCGGGCTCACCGCCTGGGATGCCCAGCGGCTGAAGCAGATGGCGCTGGCAACCCCGGAGGGCCAGACGGGCTCCCTGGCCGTCGTGGGCGCCCTTTCTCTCTACCTCAACTTCATCAACCTGTTCCTCTCCCTGCTGCGGTTCTTCGGAAATCGGCGGGAGTAAGGATGAGGGTGACCCCATGCTCCAGGTGTTCTGGCGTGCCCGCACACTGCGACGGGACTCGCCGGGCCGGCGATGGACAAACGGAAAACTGAATACGGAGCAAATGCCAGCGGGCAACTGATCGAGTATCGGCTGGCGGGTTGCTGGGGCTGAAGGACGCACGATCCCTGGGTCGAGGTGAGACAATGAAGGAGGAGATCCGATGCGCAAGCGCTGACAGATGCGTCTGCCCTTGGAGGTAGGTCTCCTGGTCGGCTGTCTGCTCCTCTTCGGATGTCCCAAGCGGTCTGAGGTCGTTCAGGCACCGCCTGCCCTCACGGGCCCGGCGGCCGGAGTCGTCATCGGAGAGCGGGTGCAGGAGGCGGTGGTTCAGCCGGTCCCTGCCCCTCCGGCCCCAGCCGTCGTGCAAGAGACCGTCAAGGAAGAGGTCCAAGTAGTCGAGACGGTCGCGCTGCAGGAGATTTTCTTCGACTTTGACAAGGCCACCATTCGGGAGGACCAGAAGGCCGCCCTCGATGCGAACGGGAGCATATTGAAGGCGAATCCAAATGTGAAGGTCCTGATCGAGGGCCACTGTGACGAGCGGGGCACCGTCGAGTACAACCTCGGTCTCGGCGAGCGGCGGGCCAAGGCTGTGAGAGACTATCTCGTCGCCGGGGGGATTCCTGCGGAACGAATCGCGATCGTCAGCTACGGGAAGGAGCGCCCCTTCGTCCTCGGCCACGACGAGAGCGCGTGGAAGTGGAACCGCCGGGGCCACGTTGTGATTCAGGGGCCGTAACTTCTTCTCTGGGGGCGGTAAAAAGCCAATCGTGTCGTACGCCGTGAATACCGTGAGACGTGTCCGGTAGGAGTCTGGGTCTGGGCATGGGCAGTCCACCCAGGTCGCCTTAAGGAGGTGCCCGGGAGAATCCGAAACGCGGAGTCCCCTGAGGAGTGCTCCCGATAGAGAGCGCGGAACCCCGCAAGTCGCAGCGCGTAGCGAACCCAGATGTCGCCCCGGTAGCCTATGGGGGATGGGGACACCGGCGTCGGAGGGGCAACTGGTGCGGGGCGCTCCGATCGGACCCTGAGGGAGGAGGGGCTCTCCCGAGAAGGGGTGCGGGAGCAGTCCCAAGTTCGGAGGTCGCCTGCCCTCCGGACAGCCGGGGGTGGAAGCCCGCGAGAGCGCAGTGGCGTGCGGGCTGTATGCGGGGACAATCCATGCACGCCGAAGAGACCGACGAGATTCATGCGCACGAGCTGGCGAAATGGCTCCGCGAGCACCCGCGACCGCTGTGCCCGCAGTTTCACGCATGCGGCCTGGAGCGGCGCTATCCAAATGCAAGGCTGCGAGTCCGGCGGGGTCTTCGGCTCCAGCGGGCGGCAACGAGGCGACCGTTTGACGCGAAGGGACATCTGGCATCGCCCGGAGGTGAGAGGCAATGTTGCGCTGCGGGAGGGGCCTAATGCTCATGGACCCCAACGGTATCCACGCCGGGGCGCCCCCCCTCCTCAGATGATCCCCCGGCCCTTGGTGGGGCTAAAAGGCGACTGGGGGCCTGGCTAAACGCCCGGGGGAGTGGGCCACGGCCGGGCGCCGGATGCCAATGGGCCAGGTCAGCCCCGTCCGTTCTCTGAGGCGCGGGTGGCGGGGGAACAGCGCACGAGTGGGCGTGAGGCGGCGGCTGCGGCGCGCTCTGACGCGAACTGGCGATCGACCGCACCCATACGGACCCGGAGGTTGCCGTGTGGACACGGCAGCAGGCCGGGGTCGAGATGACGAAGCACCCCCCACGGGATGGAGGGGGAAGTGACAGGCCCGTGCGAAATCGTGAACGCAGCCAGCGCCGCGGATGTTGTCGCGCACATGGACGCGACCCACGCATCGAGCGGGGTGGCTGGGTGATGGAGGAGGAACCGACAATGCGCAAGTTCTTGTATGCTGGGCTGTGCCTGCTGATCCTGGCTCCGATGGCTTTTGCTGCGTCGGACGTTGTGAGCGCGATCAAAGGGACGGTAAAGAAGATTGATGCCGGGGCCAAGACAGTCGTCGTCGAGACGGCAGATGGGACGGAGCACGCGGTGCACTTCGTGAGCCGCACCGTTGTCTACGGCATTGGGAGAACCGCAAAGGGAGCCCACGAGGCTCTCCGGAGCCTGAAGGAGGGCAGCGAAGTGGTGGTGCATGTCACGAAGAGGGGCGCGACAGAGACCGCCCAGGAAGTCGTGCACGTTGGCAAAGATGGACTCAAGACGGTGGAGGGCACCGTGTCCCGGATCGATCGGCTCGGCAAGACGATGGTCATCAAGACGGCGGAGGGGACCGAAGAGACCTACCGGTTCGCTGACCGCGCAGCGCAGGATGCTGGAAAGGCCATCGCGGGGGGAGTTGAGGGGTCGGGCAAGGTGATTGTCTACTATGTGGACGAAGGCGGGCGAAAAGTAGCCCACTTCTTCGAAAAAGCGCTTTAGCTGACACCCGGGGTTTTGGACCTGCCCGACGCTCCTCCAGGAAGGGTGAAGGAGGCATCGGGTGTCCGCCGACACAGGGTCTCTCGCTCCGGCTTGCACGCCGGGGGCCGGAGAGCCGTGCAAGCGGGTAAGGCGGCGGGAGAACAATGGCCATGGGTAGCATCCGGGGATTTCGGTGCGAACACTGCCACGCCGAGGTGCTGGCGACGTCCAGCCATGCCGCCGTCATCGGTGGAGCGGCATGGACCCCGCCGGTGCTCTGCTGCGGCCAGCCGCTCCGGCCGCTGGAGACCGGGCAAGTGCTGTCCGCCAAACTGCCTCGGCGGCGGACCGTCCACTGCCCCCGGTGTGGATTCGAGGTGGGCATCATCGTACACCCGGTGAGGCCCCTGGTCTGCGCAGTCTGCCAGGCCGAGTTCGCAGGGGGCGAAGGGGACGCCGGCGCTGCAGGGACAGGGGAAGCGCAGGTGTCCGGGCGGACATCGGGGAGGTGATGGTCTTTCGGGGGAGATCACGAGGGCTCCGCCTGATCGGGGGCGGCTCACCCACGCACTGCCGGCGAGTGGGGCCCGCGAGCGCGCAGTGCCGCGTGGGTGGGCCGGACGAGGGGGAAGTCCATGGACGCCGAGGAGAACGACGAGACGCATACCCAGGAGTTGGCCAAAGGGCTCCGCGCGAACCCGCGACCGCTGTGCCCGCAATTTCGAGGGTGCGACATCCAGAGGCTATACCCGGTGCAGGGCTACTGTGTCCTCGCCCAGTCGCCAGGGTGGTTCATGATCCCGAGCATCGAGGAGTATCGCGAGTACTGTACGACCCCGCGGTGGGGCGACTGTTGTTGGTTCAGACGGATCGGTCCAGGGGAGATGACCGGCGCGGGCGAGGCTCACCGAGAGGAACAGGCGATCCGAGTCAATATGTGGCAGCCCCCTGACGGGGGTCAGCCGATCCTCGGAACGCGAAGGTGATTAGACCGGTCGCGGCGTGATGATTTTTCGCCTGTGTTGACCCGAGCCTGTGTCAGGCCCAGGAGGGGTCCAGCACCCGCAAGCTCCCGCTCTGCCGACAGAGGACCATCTAGGAGACGGCGGGCCGGCCGACGCGCCCCCCTGGGG
>JBIOJT010000343.1:0-4832 GCA_044451055.1 Methylomirabilales bacterium (SeqCode) | reverse complement strand
CCTTGGGCGTGGACACCTTTCGGTTCCTCTTCGTCAGCCTGCTGGTGTCGGCGGCGATCGGGGGCCTGGCGGGCGCCTATCTCGCGCACTTCCAGATGCTGGTGGCGCCGGAGATCCTCCACATCATCACCACCTTGCAGATCATCACCTTCACCCAGGTGGGAGGTCCCGGGACCATCGTCGGGCCGGCGATCGGGAGCTTCCTCCTGGTGATCCTGAACGAGAATCTGCGCCTCTGGACCGAGCTTCGGCTCTTCGCCTATTTCGCGGTCCTGGTCCTCCTCCTGCGCTTCTCGCCGGAAGGCCTCCTCGTTCCGGCGGCGCGCGCCATGAGGCGGCTGGTTCGGCGCCGCGAGAGCGGTCCAACGCGATAGGGGAGCGCACGGTGCCGAGCGACGATCCTGCCCACCAGCCCGCGCTTCAGGTCGACGGCGTCACCAAGCGCTTCGGCGGCCTGGTTGCCCTGGACCGGGTCACGTTCGTCATCCTGCGGGGAGAGGTCGTGGGCCTGATCGGCCCCAACGGAGCCGGGAAGACCACGCTGTTCAACGTCATCAGCGGCTTCGAGCCCCCCACGGCCGGTCGTGTGCTGTTCCAGGGCCAGACGGTGACGGGCGTCCCGCCCCACGTCATTGCTCGCAACGGCCTCGGCCGCACCTTTCAGATCGTGCGACCCTTTCCGGGTCTGGGCGTCCTGGAGAACCTGGCCGTCGGCGGGCTCAGCAATCGCGTGTTCGACGCCGGCCGCGAGCTCGCCCGGGCGCGGGAGAGGGCAAAGGAGGTGGCCACGCGGGTCGGCCTCTTCTCGTGGCTGGATCGCCAGGCGACCACGCTTCCCCACGGCAGCCTGAAGCGCCTCGAGATCGGCCGCGCCATCATGATGCAGCCCTCGGTCCTGCTCCTCGACGAGCCCTTCGCCGGTCTGGGAGGACACGAGGTCGAAGAGATCTCCGGGGTGATCGCGGAGTTGGCCGCCAGCGGGGTGACGCTGATCATCATCGAGCACAAGCTGCGCGCGCTCATGCGCCTGGTGCGTCGCGTGATCGTCTTGAATTTCGGACGCGTCATTGCCGAGGGCACGCCGCGAGAGATCGGGGCCAGCCCTACCGTGCGGGAGGCGTACCTCGGGCAGAAGGGAGCGGCGAGGCTTGCTTGAGGTCCGGGACCTCTCGGTCCACTATCAGGGAGCGCTGGCGCTGCAAGGGGTCTCCCTGTCTGTCAAAGACGGTGAGTCCGTCTCCATCATCGGCCCCAACGGTGCCGGCAAGACCTCACTGCTCCGCGCGATCTCGGGACTGGTTCCCTACGAGGGCGAGGTCAGGTACAACGGGGTCTCGCTGCGCGGCCTGGCGCCCAACCGGATCCTGCGGGCGGGCGTCGTGCATTGTCCCGAGGCCGGTCAGCTCTTTGGCGAGATGACGGTCGAGGAGAACCTCGAGCTGGGCGCCTACACCGTGAGCGACGCCCGCCTGGTTCGGGAGTCTCTCGACCGGGTGTACGCCCTGTTCCCCCAACTCCCCGAGCGCCGGCGGCAACTGGCGGGCACCCTGAGCGGCGGCGAGCGCCAGATGCTCGCCCTCGGCCGCAGCCTCATGAGCCGCCCCCGCCTGCTGATGATGGACGAGCCCTCCCTGGGACTCTCCCCCCTCATGCGCGATCGGATCCAGGAAAGCATTGCGCAGATCCATCAGGCGTGGAATCTCTCGGTGATCCTCGTGGAGCAAGATTCCGCCCTGGCACTGGAAGTGGGGCAGCGGGTGTACGTCCTGGACAGCGGTCGCGTGGTGAAGGAGGGGTCGCCCGCCGTGATCGCCCAGGACCCGACGATCCGCGAGGTGTACCTGGGCATCGCCTGACCTCTGATCCGCAGAACTCCACCTCCGCGTTTCTCCCTTTGTCTTCTTGGGGCCCCTTGGACCCGGCCGTCCGGTGACGGCGAGCCGCTATCGGCTGAGGGCGTCGATGGGGTCGAGGCGCGAGGCTTTCCGGGCCGGGTAGAGGCCGAAGAAGATTCCCACGGCGCCGGCAAAGCCGACGGCCACGCCGATCGCGTCGGGCCGGATCACGATTCGCCACTCGGCGAAGTAGGCGATGCCGTAGGCGCCCACCAGCCCGAGCCCGATCCCGAGCCCGCCGCCGATCAGCGCCAGGGTGACGGCCTCCGTCAGGAACTGGGAGAGGATGTCACGCTCGCGGGCGCCGACCGCCAGACGGATGCCGATCTCGCGCGTGCGCTCCGTCACGGACACCAGCATGATGTTCATGATCCCGATGCCGGCCACTAGCAGGGCGACCGAGGCGATGCTCGCCAGTAGCAGCGTCATGGTGCGCTGGGAGTTGGCCTGGGCCTGGGCCACATCGGCGGGGTGCCGGAGGTTGAAGTCGTCCCCTTCGACCGCCGTCCAGGGGTGCCGCTGGCGCAGCAAGGCGGCGATCTCTTCCTCCGCCGGCCCGATGGCTGCCGGCGAGATCGCCGAGCACATGATGTCGTCCAGCCACGAGATCCCTTTGATTTTCTTCTGCACCGTGGTGAAGGGCATGAGGACTACGTCGTCCTGGTCCTGGCCGATCGGCGATTGCCCTTTGGGCGCCAGCACGCCGATGACCCTGCAGGGGATCTTCTGCACGCGGATGCTCTGGCCGATCGGGTCGTCCTCGCCAAACAAATTGGCCGCGACCGTCTGACCGAGGACGCAGACCTTCGCGCCGAAATCCACGTCGTCCTGCGAGAAAACGCTTCCCGAGGGCACGCGCCAGCTCCGGACCGCCAAGTATTCCGGGGAAACCCCGCGCACCATGGTGAACCAGTTCTGGTCTCCGTACACGACAGGCACCCGGGTGTTGACGTGGGGCGACACATTCACCACGAGGGGGATTTGCTGCTGAATCGCTCGCGCATCTTCCGGGGTGAGACTCTTGGTGCCATACGAGCCGGTCCGCACCCCATTCACGTTGCGGCTCCCGGCTTCGATCCAGATCATGTTGTCGCCCAGGCTGTGGATTTGCTCCTCGACTTGACTCGACGCGCCTTGTCCGACTGCTACACTGCAGATAAGCGCGCCCACGCCGATGCTGATGCCCAGCATGGAGAGACCACTGCGCAGCTTGTTGCGCGACAAGGCGCGCAGCGCGATCCGGATCACCGCAGCGAGGTCCATTCGAGTTCTCTCCGTCCGGGTCGATCCGGGCTGCAGGACACCCACCTCTCCGTGTCCATCCGCCTGCGGGAGAGTGTCCCGGACCCGAGCGGCGTGCGTCTCGCTCCACCCCGTCGGGACCTCTCCTGATCCGTCATCGGAACTCCGACGTCGTCACATGGGCGTGTCGGCTGTCGGTCCGTAGATCGAGGGCAGGGGCACGTCCTTGAGCCGCAGGTACACCGAGAGCTGCCCGCGGTGGTGGATGAGGTGGTTGAGCAGGAGCGTGCGGATCACGCCCATGCGGGGCATCTCGAGGAGCACCTGCCCCTGCTTGGTGATCCGCCAGGTAGCCGAGAGCCGGTCCAGGGTTTGCCGCCGGATGGCCGCTTCCGCCATGGGAACGTTCTTGTCGAACATCGCCAGGATCTCGGAGACGCTGCCGGCGGTCTGGGGCGTGTAGTTGCTGGCCCCGATGTCGAAGCCGTCCGTGTCCAGGATGGTCGAGACCCACCCCGGGATCTCGACGATGTGGGTGGCGAGGCGGCCCATGGTCATGGACTTCTCGTGCGGCTTCCAGGTCAGGTGCTGTGCCGGAACGCGCTCCAGCAGCCGGCGGGTCGTCGCCGCCTCCTGGGTCATCTCCATCAGAATCGCATCAATCGGGGTCATGGTTTCCCTCCATGCGTGTCGAGTGGTCGAGTCGTCAATGGAGCCAGTGCTTCTGGCAGAGGTGCGTGGGATTGGCGAGTGGTGCGCAACACCTCACGACTCGCGTCACAAGTCGTCGCGATCCAGGATGAGGCCTTGATCCCCCCAACACACGGACGCATCGGGTGAACGTGCTGGGCGTCGTCAGGTCTCCAGGAGCGTCCGCTTGATCCGCTCGAACAGCGCGGCCCGGTCAACCGTCTGGAGCCGATGATCGCCCTCGGGAATCTCCCACAACGCGGCCCCGCCCTCGTCCCGGATCATCTCTGCGTGAGCGAAGGGCACGATCTCGTCATTTCGGGCGTGTACCACCAGCGCGGGGCGGGGCGCAATCCTCGTCGTCCAGGTCAGCGCGTCCGCAGTCTCGAAGTCTACCGGCCGGAACGTGCCGAATCGGTCCGCCAGGATCTTCTTGCCCGGCGGATAGTCGCGGCGGATCAGCTTGAGGGTGGCGAATGGCGACAGGGCAATCGCCCCGGCGATCCAGGCGTACTTCCCCGCCGTGACCAGGGCCATTGTGCCCCCGGTGGACAGGCCCATGGCCCAGATACGGAGGTCTCGCACACGAAGCCACTCGCCGACGATGGCCATGTCCTCGGGCCATCTTGCGAGCACCGCCCTCCCCGTGGACTGACCGTAGCCTCGCTGCTCGACGGACGCGACGGTGACACCCGACTCGGCCAGGAACGCGTGCAGGTCATCGAACAGATGCGCTCCGCCCCAGCCGTGGCAGAACACGACCCCCACCCCGTTCGCGCGCTCCGGCAGGAAGAGCTTGACCGCGAGGAAGATGCGACCATTCCGCAGGTATACGTCGAACATTGGATGGCCTCCTGGTCGCTGTGCCGGCAATTGAGGCACTGTGAAAGGGATCGCAGAGTAGCGAGCTACTTTACAACTTGAAGGAATGGTGCGTAAAGTTCTATCCTACTGTGCGGTGCGTAAAATAGGCGACAGTCCCTCCCGGACCGCACAGTCCGGGGG
>JBIOJT010000342.1:0-4851 GCA_044451055.1 Methylomirabilales bacterium (SeqCode) | reverse complement strand
GTTTCTTAGGAGGGTCCGTGGGGAGGGCTGAGCCCTTGCCGCGGGTCCTGTGCAAGGGCGAGGGCCTTCCCCGCGAACGAAGCAGCGCGGGGAACGGTGTAGCCATTATTCCGCGCTGCGTAGTAGCTATCCGGTCCCTGAAGAGTCCGAGCCAGGGAACGTTTCTTCGTTTCAGACCGACCAATCAGAATTCAGGCAGGAAAAACAAAGGGCTCGACGATCCCCGACTCGTCGGCGGATGGTAGACCGGCAGAATACCACCGTCAAGGACTTTCCCCGAAGCACCCGGGGAGGACTCTGTCTCCTCTCACCTTGGCTCGAGAACCTGTAACGTCAGGCTGGCGACGATGTCTTTCACGCGCTCCCGATACGCCCCCATGTGCGACGCCTGCAGGTGCGCCTGAAGCACCTGGTGGCTCTCCCACTTCTCCACGATCGTCACCGTGTTGTCGCGCAGGGGGATCTGCGTCTTGATGTCTGTCTTCACGTCCACGGTCGGGCCGTACTCGATGCAACCCTTCTCCGCGTGGACATTCGGCATGTTTCTGTGAAACTCCGCCAGGAACGCCTCACGCTTCCCCGGCTTCACCTCGACCGTCGCAATCACGTAGATCATGTCATGGTCTCCCATACGACAGTGCTGGTTGTTGTCATCCGCCGATTTGGCCTCGTTCGTAGAAAGCGCAGAGCAATTGCAGTGGGCAACCCGGGCACTTCGGGTTCCGCGCCGTACAGATCGTCGCGCCGAAATCCATGAGGGCCTGGTTCATGGTCCAAGCGTCGCCATCGGGGATCACGGCCTCGGCCAGAGCCCAGAGACGACGCTCCCCCTCGGCCGGGCGGACCGCCCGGCGTCGGACGAAGATCCGGCTGAGGACACGCCGGACGTTGGTGTCCAGGATGGGCGCCGGTTCGCCGTAGGCGAAGCTCGCCACCGCCCCCGCCGTGTAGCGGCCCACGCCCGGCAGGTCCTGCAGGTCCTCCACGTGCTGCGGGAAGCGTCCCCCGTGCCGCCGCACGATCGTGCGCGCCGCGGCGTGGAGGTTGCGGGCTCGCGCGTAGTATCCCAGCCCATCCCAGGATTCCCGCACCCGCGCCGGGCGGGCCGCCGCCAGGTCCCGCACCGTCGGATACTCCCGCAGGAATTGCCGGTAGTACCCCCGCACGCGCTCGACCTGTGTCTGCTGCAGCATCACCTCCGAGACCAGGATCTTGTAGGGGTCGCGGGTTCGCCGCCAGGGCAAGGCCCGACCATTCTGCCGGAACCACGCCAGCAGTCGCGTCTGAAACGCCTTGACCTTCTGCGCATCCAGGCGTGGATGATATCCCCGGATCTTGCCCATCCTCATTCCAGTCATTCCACGCCACGCCGCCACACGTCGTCCGCTCTTGAAAATGAAAGTGTCTTGGCGTCTTGGCGGTTAGCTATTCGGGCTGATCTCTCCTCGAGCCATGCGCTCCAGGAGTTCTCGGTCCGCCTCCAGGAAGTCGTACCCGGCGAGCTCCTCTCCGCGCACCCAGGCGATTCGCTCGAAGGCGCGATTCGTCGGCGTTCCCATGTAGCTGAGGACTCGGAAGAAGAGCAGGCGGACCGCGAAGGCGTTGGGATACTCATGGTCAATCCGATAGATCTCCGGACCGACTTCCGCCTCGATCCCCAGCTCCTCGGCCAGCTCGCGGCGTAGGCAGCCCTCGGGCGACTCCCCATCTTCCACCTTGCCGCCCGGAAATTCCCACTTCAGACCGAATCGGGTCCCCGCCCGCCTCTGACAGATCAAGATGCGGTCCTCATGGGTGAGGATTCCGGCCGTTACGAGAGTCATGATTCGGCAGGCCGAATCCATGCCCTGCCACGCATGCCGCCAGCCGGGCGGACATCATTTCCGGGCCGGCGAGGCTGGCGGCGGCTACGATGGGCATGGCATCCGGCGGTGCTTCGTCAGAGAGCAGCGCCTGGTTGAAATTGCGCCACACGGTAATCAAAGCCAGAGGCCGGGTCAAGAGATTTTTCCGTCAGCAAGAGCATTTCGCCGCCAAGACGCCAAGGACGCGATGGCTGAAGAAATCCCCTTGCGAAGGGCCCGTAGTGTTTTGAGTCTTTCGTTCAACGAGGGCCCGGGATACCTGACCAGCCGACCGTCGGCGTTGCCCCAGCCGTACACCTCCCGCCTCCGCCACGGTTTCCGGGGAATTCAGGTTCCTGGCGGCCTTGGCGCACCAACGGCGGTGCCGTTGGCACCGGCGGTTCAAGTGGGCGAGACCCAAAATACTTGCGCCCGGACCGCTCACCCTGTAAAAGATAAGTCCCTGGACAAGCGATCACACGTACGGGATGGGGAAAGAAAAGGAGCCATCATGGGAAGGCCTCAATTGATGAGAGCACTTCCGCTCAAGGAGAAGCGTCGGGCGAAGTCGTCGTGGATAGCGTGGGCGATGGCCACCGCCGTGCTGATTGCCGCAGTGGCTCACCTCGCCGGAGGCGGGGTTGCATTCGGCGCCGGCAGCGTGGCTCGCATTGGAAGTCCGGCGCCGGACTTCACCCTGCATTTGCTCGACGGAACGAGCGTCACCCTCTCCAGCCTGAAGGGCAAGCCCGTCCTGCTGAACTTCTGGGCCTCCACCTGACCACACTGCCAACGGGAGGCTCCCGTTCTGGAGCAGCTATACGAGAAGTACCACCCCAAGGGCGTGGTCTTCCTCAGTGTCAACGTCTCCTGGGACAAGGAAGCGCCGGCGAGAAAGTTCGTGGAGGACTATCATCTGCCATTCCTGGTGGGACGCGACGCCGACGGGCGGATCGGCGATCTCTACGGCGTCGAGGCCACACCGACCACTCTCTTCATCGGGAAGGATGGAAGGCTCCGGGAGCGACTGGAGGGTGCTCCCAATGAAGTCAAGGCCATCGAGGCCGGGCTCGAGGAACGGATCAACTGGCTGCTGGCAGGCTGACGGCCACGGATCGGGCGATTAGCAGGATGCTGAAAAACTCGCTGTGCGTAAGGCCGCTCAAAAAGGTCCAGATGCCAGGTGGAGTGCGAGGCGAGGCGCGAGGCGTACGTGGTGTGTACGTCGCAGCACCGCGCGAGCACGCCAACGCAGCAGATGGGCCTTTTTCAGCGGCCTGCTAGGTGATGGCGGGGCTCGACGACCAGGACTCACTGTCGTTTCCATCGGCAGGCGCGGACTTCGTGGCCGGGCTGGAGAGCCGAGTCCGGGGTATCCGCGTCGCGTGGAGCGCGATCCTGGGCTACGCCGCGGTGGATCCTGAGGTGCGGGCGGTGACGGACAAGGCTGCGCAGCGCTTCCATGACCTGGGATCCCGAGTGGATCGGGTAGAACGGGTCTTTGACAATTCGGATCCGATCTGCCCGCCGCCTCTTACGCCGGGATTGCCTCCCAGCTCATCGGTCTTCTTCGGGATTGGCGGCCGCGCACGGATCCTGGGCTGGTCGAGGTTGTAGAGGAAGGGCGGCGAATCAGCGCGATCGAGTTCGCCAAAGCGACCTTTACCCGCGCCACGTTCACCGAGGCGGTGAGAAAATTCTTCCTGCAATACAACCTGCTCCTGACACTCACGCGAGCTGTGCCGCGATTCGCCACCGGACTGGAGCTGCCCCCCACCGCCCGCCCGGCTTGTGCTTCGCGTGGGTCGCCTTCACCTACCCGTTCAACCTGACAGGCCAGCCGGCGGCGACCGTTCCGTGCGGCTTCACCCGAGTTGGTCTTCCGATCGGGCTTCAGATTGTGGGGTGGCCACTCGAGGCCGCGACCGTCCCCCGTACCGCAGCGGCGACCGCTCCTGGGCTGAGCCGGGTTACGGATTCTTCTATCTTATCCTTACAGGTCGAGAAGAATAGTTGCTTTGTCAAACTTCGTGGACAATTCGAATCGGATTAGCCCCTAATATCCTACCGCTCCGGATGTTTACCTTTCCCGCATCGATTTCTCGCCACCGTTGAATTTTTCGGCACCCACCGTGCAGTAGGAGTGCCGCAATGGCCTCTGGGGTCCTGTTGTGGGGTGGAGTGTCTCAAAATAGGGCAGTTGCGGGACATCGGCTGTCCGCTCCGTCTACCTGAACCGTGAGGAGATCGGATGCGCCGGCTGGAAAGTCTGGAAACCAAACTTCTGGCCGCAGTCTGCGGTGTGGCCCTGGTATCCATTGGGGTATTTGCCTGGGTGAACATCCGCTACGAACAGACAGAGCGAGTGGACCTCATGATACGGGGGGCCAGCCAGTTCAGCGACACCGTCAAGCGGAGCACCCACTACGCCATGCTCCAGAACCGGTGGGAAGATGCCTTCCATATCATGGACACCATCGGGAAGCAGGAGGGGGTGACTCGGGTCCGGGTGTTCAGCAAGGAGGGCGCGATCCTCTTCTCCACGGATCAGGCCGAGGTGGGGCACGCGGTGGATAAGCGGGCCGAGTCCTGCTATGCCTGCCACGCCGCCGAGCGTCCTCTGGAGCGCCTCAAGCTCCCGGATCGCGCTCGCATCTTCCGGGGCGCGGAAGGCCCACGTCTTCTGGGGATGATCACTCCGCTCTACAACGAACCAGGGTGCTCCGAGGGTTGTCACGTCCATCCCGCGAATAAGTCTGTCCTGGGCGTGCTCGACATCACCATGTCCCTGGCCCGGGTGGACGAGGAGATCGCCGCCATCACCCGACGTACGGCCGCCTTCGCCGGAACCACCATCGTCCTCCTCGCGTTCATCCTGGCCGCGATCGTCCGGCGGAGCGTCGTGCGTCCGGTCCGCGAGCTTGTGGAAGGAACGCGCCGGGTGGCGCAAGGCGATCTGTCGCACCGGATCCCGGTGCGCACCATAGACGAGGTCGGGGTCCTGGCC
>JBIOJT010000341.1:0-4872 GCA_044451055.1 Methylomirabilales bacterium (SeqCode) | reverse complement strand
GTTCCGCCCCGGCCCTCCCCACGGCATTACGGATCTGCCTTTCGAGGGCACTCACGCTGGCGTAGTTGAAGAAGGACGGATCCCGGGGATCGTACGTGGCGAGGCTGGCCAGGGTCAGGATCGCGGCCGCCATGGCCAGGACGCCGATTGCCTCCCGCGTCTTGTCATGGCGGAAGAAGGCCGCCACAAGCTTCAGCCACTCGCTCAGTCGGGTCAGATCCGGTGCCACGCCTGCCTCTCACCTCCGTGGAGGTTTGTCGAGGTTATAGCGTGCATCTGGCCAATCTCCAAGCTCTTTCTTCTCTGGCTCACGGTGGGTAGCTCATGGCTCATGATCCCCCCATGAGCCGTGACCTATGAACCAGTCAGATTTCGATGATCACCGGCAGAATCATCGGTCGCCGGTCCACGGTCTTCTGCAGGAACTTCCGGAGCACCGATCGGATCCGCTGCTTGATCAGGGTCCAGTCGGTCTTCTCCTCGACGCTGCAGCCGTCCAGGACCGTGACGATCAGTCGCCGCGCCTCCTCAAACAGGGCATCATCCTCCGCCAGGTGGGCGAACCCCCGCGAGACGATGTCTGGCCCGGCCACCACGGCCCCCGCCTTGTCGAACCCGATGACCACGACGACCATGCCGTCCTGAGCCAGGTGCTGCCGGTCCCGCAGGACGGTGTCGCCCACGTCCCCCACGCCCTTACCGTCCACGAAGACCCGGCCCGCCGGGACCTTGCGGATCACCTTCCCCCACGTCGGCGTCACTTCCAGCACGTCCCCGTCCTCCAGGAGGAATACATGCTCTTCCGGAATGCCGACTTGCCTCGCCAATTGAGCGTGGCAGTAAAGGTGCCGGTACTCTCCGTGCACGGGCACGAAGAAACGGGGGCGGGTCAGGTTGAGCATCAGTTTCAACTCCTCCCGGCTGGGATGGCCCGAGACGTGGACACCGGGGAAGACGTCCTCCGTGATCACTTGGGCCCCCCGCCGGAAGAGATGATTGACGGTGCAAGCGATGGATTTCTCGTTGCCCGGGATCACTCGCGCCGAGAAGATCACGGTGTCCCCGGGCAGGATCTCGATCTGCTTGTGCTCTCCCACCGCCATCCGGGCGACGGCGGAGAGGGGCTCCCCCTGAGAGCCCGTCGTGATGATCACGCCCTGATCCGGCGGGAAGCGCTTCAGATCGTCCAGGCGGACCAGCGCGCCCTCCGGGACGCGCAGGTATCCCAGCTCTGCCGCGATCCGGGTGTTGGCCGCCATACTCTTGCCGTTCACCGCAACCTTCTTGCCCAGGCGAGCGGCCACGTCCAGGATCTGCTGGATCCGGTGGATGTGGCTTGCGAAACACGCCACGATGATGCGGCGGGGCGCGGTCCGGAAAATCAACTCGAAGGTCTGCCCGATGGCGGATTCCGATGGGGTGAAGCCCTCCCGGGTGGCGTTGGTGCTGTCAGACAGGAGGAGCAGCACCCCCTGCTCGCCCAACTCGGCGAACCTCCGGAAGTCGGTCACCTCCCCATCCACCGGCGTCTGGTCGAACTTGAAGTCGCCGCTGTGGAGGACCAGGCCGGCCGGCGTGTGCGCCGCGACCGCCACGCCGTCGGGAATGCTGTGGCTCACCCGAATGAACTCCAGCGTGAGGCCTCCCAGGCGCAGACTGTCGCCGGCCCGGATGCGGCGGAGATCGGCCGTCTGGTCCAGGTCGAACTCGCGCAGCTTCTCCTGGACCAATCCGAGGGCAAGCGGGGTGCCGTACACGGGGACGGGAAGCCGGGGCAGGAGGAACGGAAGGCTGCCGGTGTGATCCTCATGACCGTGGGTGAGGACGACGCCCCGAACCTTCTGCCGCTGCTCCAGCAGGTAGGTCACCTCGGGGAGCACCAGGTCGATTCCCAGCATCTCTTCCTCTGGGAACATGAGCCCGGCGTCAATGACCAGGAGATCCTCCTCCGTCTCGAGGAGTGTCATGTTCATCCCGATCTCGCCCAGGCCGCCCAGGGGAATGATGCGCACCCACGGCTCACTGTGGCTCAAAACGAATGGGCTCCTCCTTCACAGGATGAAACGGTGCACCGGGGAATCGGTGAAACCGAGAATCAGTCTGTCGAGTGCCCGTTGCTGCTCGGCTGGATTCTCGGACCGATCCAGCCCTCTTCCCGATTCCACGGGATCAGGCGCGGGCCGCCACGCGCCGCTCGCTCGCCGCGGGGGCGGCCCGACGGGACGCGATCCGCTTGACCAGCGCCACCTTCAGCACATCATCCATGTTGTCCACGTAGACAAACTGCATCCCGCGTCGGACGTTGGCGGGCAACTCCTTCACGTCCTTGTCGTTCTTGCTCGGCACGATGACCGTCTTGACACCCATCCGGCGGGCCGCCAGGGCCTTCTCCTTGAGGCCGCCGATGGGGAGCACCTTCCCTCGCAGGGTGATCTCGCCGGTCATGGCGACATCCCGCCGCACCGGCGTCCGCGTCAAGGCGGAGATCAGTGCGGTGGCCATGGTTATCCCGGCCGAGGGCCCATCCTTGGGGATCGCCCCGGCCGGCACGTGGATGTGGACGTCGTGCTTGGCGAAGGTCTCTTCCTTGATTCCCAGGCTGGTCCCCCGCGACCGGGCGTAACTCAGGGCGGCCTGGGCCGATTCCTTCATGACGTCCCCCAGGTGACCGGTGAGCGAGAGGATCCCCTTGCCCCGCATCATGGTGCACTCGATGTACAGGATGTCGCCTCCGGTCTGGGTCCAGGCCAATCCGGTCGCCACCCCGATCTCATCCTCCTCCTGCTCCGGCTCCGGCAGGAACTTGGGCGCCCCCAGGTAGCGGGTGAGGCCGGCGCCGGTGACCCGGGTGAGGCCCTTCTTCCCCTCGGCCACGTCCCGCGCCACCTTCCGGCAGATGGTCGCCACCTCACGCTCCAGGTTGCGCAGGCCCGCCTCCCGCGTGTAGCTCTGGATGACCTTCAGTATGGCGTCGTCGGTGATCTCCAGGAGCTTCTTGCCGATCCCGTGCTCGTCCAGTTGCCGGGGGAGGATGTAGCGGTTGGCGATGTGCAGCTTCTCCTCCTCGGTGTATCCTGAGATCTCGATGATCTCCATCCGGTCCTTCAGGGCCGGCAGGATGGGATCGGCCAGGTTCGCCGTGGTGATGAACATCACGTTCCGGAGGTCGAAGGCCACCCCCAGGTAGTGGTCCGTGAAGGCCACGTTCTGCTCCGGGTCCAGCACCTCCAGCAGGGCCGCCGAGGGATCGCCCCGGAAGTGCCCCCACCTTGTCCACCTCGTCCATCATGAAGACCGGGTTGTTGGTGCCGGCCTGCTTGATCCCCTGGATGATCTTCCCGGGCAGCGCGCCGATGTAGGTCCGGCGGTGGCCCCGGATCTCGGCCTCGTCCCGCACGCCGCCCAGCGAGATGCGGACGAATTTCCGCCCCAGGGCCCGCGCGATGGAGCGGCCCAGGGAGGTCTTGCCAACGCCCGGCGGCCCCACGAAGCACAGGATCGGGCCCTTCATCTTCTTCTTCAGCTTGCGGACGGCCAGGTACTCCAGGATCCGCTCCTTCACCTTCTCCAGGTCGTAGTGATCCTTCTCCAGGATCTTGTGGGCCTGCTTGATGCTCAGCTTGTCCTTGGTCTGCTTGGCCCAGGGCAGGTCGATCAGCCAGTCCAGGTAGGTCCGGATGACCGAGGCCTCGGCCGCGTCCGGGTGCATGCGCGAGAGCCGGCCGAGCTGCGTCTTGGCTTCCTGCGCGACCTCGGGAGGCATCTTGGCCTTTTCGATCTTCTGCTCCAGTTCCTGGATCTCCTGGCCGCGCTCGTCGGCCTCGCCCAGCTCCTTCTGGATGGCCTTGAGCTGCTCCCGGAGGTAATACTCCCGGTGGGTCTTGTCCATCTCCTCCCGGGCCTGGGATTGGATCTTGTGCTGCATCTCCAGCACCTCGATCTCTTTGCCCAAGAGCTCCGCGAGTTTCTTCAGCCGCTCCACCGGGTCGAAGATCTCCAGGATCTGCTCCGCCTGCTCCACCTTGAGGTCCAGGTTGCTGGCCACCAGGTCCGCCAGACGACCCGGATGCTCCAGGTTGTTGATGATGACCAGCACGTCAGGCGAGACCCCCTTGCCCAGGTTGACGCCCTTCTGGACCTGCTCTTTGACCGAGCGGATCAGGGCCTCCACCTCCAGGCCTTGGGGGGCCGTCTCGGGTTCCGCCACCTCGGCGATCTCGGCCTCGAAGTAGGGATCGCGGCGCGTGAATCCAAGGATGCGGGCGCGTGACACCCCCTGGACCAGGATCTTGACCCGGCCATCCGGCATCTTCAACATCCGCATGATCATGGCCACCGTGCCGACGCTGTACAGATCCTCGGGGCCCGGATCCTCGGACTCGGCATCGCGCTGGGCCGCCAGCAGGATCAACCGCTCCCTCGAGAGGGCTTCATCCACCGCCCGGATGGACTTGTCGCGGCCCACGAACAGGGGCAGGATCATGAACGGGTAGACCACCACGTCCCGGACCGGCAACAGCGGAACTTGTCCGGGCATCTTCCGCTCGCCCTGCGGCTGCTCGATGCCGACGACGACCCCGGGCTTCTCCTCGGCGCCTTCCAGAGCCTCGTCTTCTTGTTCTTCTTGGTCTTTTTCTTGGTCCGTCAAGGCACGATCTCCTTCTCCCACGCCTCGGGCGCAGGAGCGCGGCCCTTCGTTGGCTGGGGTGATTGCTGCTTCAAACCTCTTCCTTCCGCCTCCCCCGGGGCGCGGACCGTCCTCGCCCACGCGAGTCCAGCTTGGGACGCGTCTTGGTCCGCTTGATGCGCTCCGGTCGCGTATCCATGTCAGGATCCCAGAGCTCGTCATACGGGTCAGAGGAAGCCTCATCC
>JBIOJT010000340.1:0-4901 GCA_044451055.1 Methylomirabilales bacterium (SeqCode) | reverse complement strand
TCACCGAGGATGCCACCACCACCGATCGAGCCTGGATCGAATGCAGCGTGGAGGATACGGGCCCGGGGATTCCGCCCGAGGAACTCGACGCCATCTTCGACAAGTTCCACCAGGTGTGCCGCGATGGACAGGGAAAAACCCAGGGGACAGGCCTGGGTTTGGCTATTGCCAAGAGCCTCATCGAGCTTCATGGCGGCCGGATCCGGGTGGAGAGCGAAGTGGGACGCGGCAGCCGTTTCGTGTTCACCGTTCCCGCGATCGCGGCGCACCCGCGCATCGAACTCCAGGAGGAGGCGGGAAGACAACCATGACCAGACCACGCAGCCGGATCCTCGTCGTAGACGACGATCCCGACATCCGGGAACTGCTTTCCGACCGCCTGCAGCTCATGCGCCTGGAGGTGGCTTGCGCCAGCGACGGCGAGGAGGCCCTGGCCCTCCTCCGCCAGGAGGCCCCCCCGCTCACCCTTCTCGATCTTCAGCTTCCCCGCGTGAGCGGGATGGAGGTCCTCCACGCCATTGGTCGGGAGGGGATCGAGACGACGGTGATCGTCATCACTGCCTGGGGAACCCCGGAGCGAGCCGTGGAGGCGATGCGGGCCGGCGCCTACGACTTCATCCCCAAGCCGCTGGACCCCGCCCACCTGGAGGTCGTGATCAACAAGGCGCTGGAGCGGGACTCGTTGCGGGAGGAGAATCGGCTCCTGCACGGCGAGCTGGACAGCCTGGATCGCCCCCTGATCGGGGAGAGTCCGGCCATCCAGGACCTGATGCGCACCGCGCAGCAGGCCGCCGTCAGCAATGCCACGATCCTCCTGCGAGGAGAGAGCGGGACCGGGAAGGAAATCCTGGCCCGGGCCATCCATCGCTGGAGCCCGCGAAGGAACCGTCCGCTGGTCACCGTGAACTGTGTGGCGCTCTCGGAGGAATTGCTGGAGAGCGAGCTGTTCGGCCACGAGAAGGGGGCTTTCACGGGCGCTCACCAGAAGAAACAGGGCAAGGCCGAACTGGCCAACGGCGGGACACTGTTCCTGGACGAGATCGGGGACATCCGCCCGGCCCTCCAGGCGAAGCTTCTCCGGCTGATCCAGGAACAGGAGTTCGAGCGGGTTGGCGGTACGCGACCCATCCGGGTGGAGGTGCGATTCGTGGCCGCCACCAATACCGATCTGGAACGTGCCATGAAGGAGGGGCGATTCCGGCAGGACCTGTACTACCGCCTGAACGTCGTGACCCTCGTCCTGCCTCCGCTCCGCGAGCGGAAGGGCGATGTCGAGCCCTTGGCCCGGCACTTCGTCGAGAAGTACAGTGCCGAGCTGAAGCGATGGCCTAGCCCGATCTCGCCGGCTGCCCTGGCGATTCTGACTCAGTACAAGTGGCCGGGCAACGTCCGCGAACTGGAGAACGCCATCGAGCGGGCGGTCGTCCTCTCCGTCGGCTCCGAGATCGGCCCGAAGGATCTGCCGCTCCTCATGGACAAGCCCAGCGACGAGGCCTCTGAGGAATCAGCCGGCACCTATCACGAGGCGGTATTGCAGTTCAAGCGCGAGCTGTTGCGGTCGGCCCTGGCCCAGGCCAGCGGGAACCAGACCCGGGCAGCCGAGGCCCTGGGCCTTCAGCGGACCTACCTATCGCGCCTCCTGAAAGACCTGGGGATTCGCGAGTCCTGAGAACGCTCCCCCGGGATAGGTCCGGAGCTTCCTGAGAACGAAGCTAGCCTCCGTTCCCGCCGTTCTCCAGATGATTGTTCACCACGCTGCTGAGCGATGCCATGAATTGATCCACCTCGCCCCGCCGCATGTTGCCGGTGATCTCGAGCACGATCTTCACGCCGAGCTTCTCTTGCTTCGATCCCCTCCGCACTACCTTTCCTTTTGGCATCTTGCTCCTCCCTCGAGGCTGTGGGACGAGAGGCTTCTTCTCACGACGGAAGCGAGGCCTCGGTCCCGGTTCTCTCCCTTCCCATTCCGTGCTGTTCCGCCAGGATCACCCCCTCCATCTCCTTCCGCCCATCAAGCGGTCTAGCAGGCTGCTGAAAAAGACCCATCTGCGGAGACCCACCTTCGGTGGGTACCCCCGCGCTCGCGCGGCGCTGCGACGTACGGACTAGGTACGTCTCGCACCTCGCATCGCGCGCCGCCTTGCATCTGGACCTTTTTGAGCAGCCTGGGCGAAAACGGGTTTTTCAGCATCCTGCTAGCGCCGAGCGGGCGCGGGCGCAGGGAACGTCAGGATAAAGCGGTCGGCGTGGTCGATCACTCGGCGTGTGCGGGGGTTCACACGAACCCACCAGCCCCCGTAGCTGTCTTCCTTGAAGATTCGCCAATCGTTCGTGTCGGGGGGTGTGGCACCCTCCTCGACAGAGAACCACGCGTTCTCGAAAGTCTCCGCGTCCAATTCCCATCCCCGGGCGATGTGAATCAGCTCGTGAAACAAGACCGCAGGAAGTCGAACGATGCGTGACCCTGGCTCAGGCAGGAAAGCCTTGGTGCACAGGAGAACTCGGTACCCGGCGCTCCGCGCAGAGGGCCCCTGGCAGACACCTTGGGCGCCCCCATAGACGAGATCCACGATGGGGCGCTTTCTCGAGAGGATCGCCTGGAGCTCCTGCCGAAGATCATGAGGGATGGGGCCCGGGGGGTGCTCGAGACGTTCCTGGATGGTGGCAAGGGTGTGGTGGAGGATACGCGCATACCGGGCGGGGAAATCGTGGACAGTGATGGCCATGGCATCCTCCTTCCGGAAGAAGATCCCCTCACACGCCCGCCACCCCGGGTCCCCGGAATGCCGGGTCGCCAGATCACCCAATACCCCTGTCCGCGTGAGGCAGCTAGCAGTGGTGGGAGATTGCAGTCACATATCTCCAAACCTGGGTATTGTCAAGCCGAATGGCCCACTCGATTCGGGTTGGACGCTCCGCTCCTCCTGCCAGGGCAACATTCCGTCTCCAGGTCCCACAAGAGTTCTTCTCGCACCGTTGTCAGATCCAGTCCGGCTGCCACCTGCTGGGAGATCGGCTCCTCTCTCTGCCGAGATTGATGGCCGAGAGGGAAGTACTCACAAAGCGGACAGGGAGCTGGCCCAAGCAACCGGGCCAGTTCCCCGATGGAAGGCAGGGGATACGAAAGTGAGCACTGCATTCCCTGCCGACGGCTTTCCCTCACGCCTAAGGACCCGCGCGATACCTCGCCACGACTTGCGGATCCAGCTCGACTCCCAGACCCGGTCGGTCGCTGAGCTCGATGTGGCCCGTCCGATCCACGACCAGAGGGTCGCGCACCAGATCAGCCATGAGCAAGTGGGCCGGGAAGACCATCTCGGCAATGCTGGCATTCGCCGTCGCTCCGAGCAGGTGGACCGCAGCCGCGACGGCAATCGCCGAGCCATGAATGTGCAGGGCCAGCGGCAGGTTCCAGGCCTGGGCGAGGTGCGCGATCTTCAGAGCCTCCGTCAGGCCCCCACACCAGGCGACATCCGGTTGGACGAAGTGAATGGCCCTAGCCGCGATATAGTCTCGGAAACCCACCTTTCCGTACGTGCAGGTCTCGTAGCCCGCCACCGGGATCGTGACCTTGGCCGCCACCTCCGCGCTCCCGGCCAGATCGTCGGGGGAGACCGGCTCCTCATACCAGTAGATGTCGAATGGCTCCATCGCCCGACCCATCTTGATGGCCGTAGGGACGTCCCAGGCCCCGTTCGCGTCGACCATCAGGCGGACCTCCGACCCGATCGTCTCGCGCACCGCCCGGACCCGGGCGAGATCCTCGACCAGCGAGACCTCGCACACGCCCCGATGCGCCATGGCGCGCAGGGGGCTTCCCTCGATATCACTATTGCGCCCCACCTTCATCTTGACGGCGCGAAAGCCGTGCTGGCAGTAGGCACGCATCTCGTCGCAGAGTTCGCGGACCCCCTTGCCCTCCGCATAAAAGCCGCCCGTAGCGTAGGCGGGCACGCGCCGACGGTAGCCCCCCAGCAGGCGCCACAGGGGCATCCCGCTCATCTTGCCTCGCAAGTCCCAGAGGGCGATGTCGATGCCGCTCATCGCCGCGATGAGGACCCCGCCGCGGGCGTGCTTGTAGGCCCGCTGGTGCATCCGCTCCCACAGCCGCTCGATCTCGCGCGGGTCCTCCCCCAGCAGATGGTCCCGCAGTTCGCCCTCGATGACCGTCTGGGTCGAACGGAGCGGGCCGCCGAAATGCGCCGCCTCGCCGAGGCCGACCAGGCCGTCGTCGGTCTCCACCTCGACCAGAAGCGCGGGCTTCGTGGCCATGATGTAGTTGGCGTCGAAGACGGGCTGCGGCAGGGGATACTCCAGCGGGATCGTTCGCACGTCACGGATGCGCATGGTGAACCTCCGGTGATGACAACGGCTCCGCAGGGATGAAGGGGCCGTAGGAACGAACGGCAGTCTAGGAGGGACCGGAGGCTCTGTCAACCCCGATCCCTACCCCATGAACCTGCTCCTCGATCCTCGTCTTCAGCGCCGCAGCCTTTGCCTCGCTCGACGATTCTTGCTCTCTTCCTCGGTCTTGGCCTGGGGCTACTGGCCATAGCGATCTTCTCCTCCCGCAGCCGCCAGCGACGCGACTTCCCTTCCCGTCGCCCTCCGAAGCTCCTCCTCTCGTCATCCGTGGGCCTGACTCAGCCACACGAGGCTACACCTCCGCAGACTTGACTCTTCCAGCCCTTCCTCGCGCCTGACCGTCATTACATTCTCAAACACCGCTCAGCTCCCAAAGGGTACAATCCGCACCATCATGCTCTTCTCTCCAAGACGATAGCTATTGACTCCCAAGGTTTCGGGTATAATTTACGGGCAGAGCATTCTGGCGCGGTGGCACTTACTACGCAGCGCGGAATAATGGCTACAACGTTCCCCGCGCTGCTTCGTTCGCGGGG
>JBIOJT010000339.1:0-4904 GCA_044451055.1 Methylomirabilales bacterium (SeqCode) | reverse complement strand
CTCTACGGGACCTGGCACGTGGAGGTCTACCTGGACCAGGCCCGGACCCCCACCGTCCACCGGACCCTCGTCCTGGCCCCGTGAGGGCGGGCGGCGCGCGGGCCCCAGCGCGGATGTTCGGCGGCGAGGCGGGATCCTCGCCGTCATCGAGCACCCAGAGGCCTTAGAAAAACTCCTGAGCTATCTCGGGCCCTGGCCTGCCCACGCGCCCAGCCCTCTGGACTCGATCGCTGCAAAGGCGTCCAGCGCGGCCTTACCGAACGGTGTCGCCCCCCTTCAACTCCCTGGCCCGTCCGTCCCCCCGTCACTTCTCTCCAAAGCAATCCTCGCTTGACCCCCGAACTGCGGCATGCTCCCTTGCGGGCGGCGCAGACGCTGGCACCACGCCGGGCTCGTGATGGCACATGCGCCCCGCGGCCCAAAGGCAAACTCACCCACCGGATTGTCCGCTCCCTCGGCCAAAAGGTTTGCTTCCCTTCGCCCCTGTGTTATCATCCGCCCACCTTGCCGCAGGGCCCCTCGACATTCCCACGGACGGGTTGCCTCGATACCCCGGGAGGGTTCCGGTGATCACCAAGCGTGCTCAGGAGATCGCTCCCTTCCTCGCCATGGAGGTGCTGGAACGGGCGGTGGAGATGGAGGCCAAAGGGGATCATATCGTCCACCTGGAGGTGGGGGAGCCCGACTTCCCCACGCCGGCCTGCATCCAGGAGGCGGCGGCCCGCGCCGTCAGGGAGGGCAAGACCGGGTACACCCACAGCCTGGGCATCCTCCCCCTGCGCGAGGCCATCGCCGAACACTACCACGCGAAATACGACGTGCAGGTCTCGCCCGAGCAGATCCTGGTGACGGCCGGAACCTCGCCCGCCATGTGGATGGTCTTCTCTGCCATCCTGGAGCCGGGAGACCGGGTGGTCCTCTCCAACCCGCACTACGCCTGCTATCCCAACTTCATCCGGTTCTGCGGCGGCGAGCCGGTGAGCGTGGACGTCGAAGAGGAGGACGGCTTCCAGTTCCGGCCCGAGGCCGTCGCCGCCAAGGTGGCCCCCCGGACGAGGGCCATCTTCATCAACTCGCCGGCGAACCCGACGGGCACCCTTCTGTCGGCGGAACGCATGGCCGCGCTCGCGAACCTCGGCCCGCTGGCCGTCTCGGATGAGATCTACCACGGCCTGGTCTACGCGGGGCGGGAGCATTCCATCCTGGAGTTCACGGATCGGGCCATCGTCTTCAACGGCTTCTCCAAGGCCTATGCCATGACCGGCTGGCGGCTGGGTTATGCCATCGTCCCGCCCGAGCTGATCCGCCCCCTCCAGAAGATGCACCAGAATTTCTTCATCTCGGCCAATGCCTTCGTGCAGGCCGCCGGGGTTGCCGCCCTGCGCGAGGCGCAGCCCGAGGTGGTCCGCATGCGGGGCATCTACGACGAGCGGCGTCGGTTCATCATTCCCGGCCTGCGGCGGCTGGGGTTCGGTATCGCGACGGAACCGACCGGGGCCTTCTACGTCCTGGCCAACGCCAAGCGCTTCACCGCGGATTCGTACGCCTTCGCCTTCGAGATCCTGGAGCAGGCCAAGGTCGGGGTGACGCCCGGCGTGGACTTCGGCAGCAACGGAGAGGGCTACCTCCGGTTCTCCTACGCCAACTCTCTGGACAACATCGCCGAGGCGCTGCGCCGCCTGGAAGCCTTCCTGGCCCGCCGCTCGGGCTGAGCAGATCCGCTGGAAAGTGGACCACTGGTGACGGGTGGAGGCGGATCGTCTGGCATCCTGAATCGACCTCATCACAGGGAGGGGGACTCATCATGATTCAAAAGACCAGCGCCAGCTACAGCATCACGATGCGCGTGGAGATTCAGAACCGGATCGGGATGCTGGGAAAGGTGACATCCGCCATCGGCAAGACGGGGGGCGACATCGGCGCCGTGGACATCGCCGGCTTCGGCAAGGACACGATCATCCGGGACATCACCGTGAACGCCCGGGACGAGGCGCACGAAAAGCTGATCGTGGCGGCCGTGGGGAAGCTGCCGGGCGTCCAAGTGGTGAACGTGTCGGACCGCACCTTCCTCGCCCATCTCGGGGGGAAGATCACGGTGCAGTCCAAGAGCCCGATCAAGACCCGCAACGACCTCTCCATGGTGTACACGCCGGGGGTGGCCCGCGTCTGCATGGCCATCCACGAGGACCCCAGCAAGGCCTACGGGCTCACCATCAAGAAGAACGCGGTGGCGGTGATCACCGACGGGTCGGCCGTGCTGGGTCTGGGCAACATCGGGCCGGCGGCGGCCATGCCCGTCATGGAGGGGAAGGCGGCGCTCTTCAAGGAGTTTGCCGGCGTGGACGCCTTTCCCATCTGCCTGGATACGCAGGATCCCAATGAGATCGTGCGGACCGCCAAGCTCATCGCGCCGGGCTTCGGCGGCATCAACCTCGAGGACATCTCGGCGCCGCGTTGCTTCGAGATCGAGGAGCGTCTCCAGAAGGAGGTGGATATCCCGGTCTTCAACGACGACCAGCACGGGACGGCCGTGGTCGTCCTGGCCGCGCTCCTGAACGCCCTGCGGATCGTGAAGAAGCGGCTGCGGGATCTCAAGATCGTGGTGAGCGGGGTCGGCGCCTCCGGCGTGGCCTGCACCAAGATCCTCCTGTCCATGGGCGCCAGCAACATCATCGGCCTGGATACGCAGGGGGTTCTCTTCCGTGGCCGGAAGACGAACATGAATCCGACGAAGGAGTGGTATGCCCAGGCCACCAATCCGCGGAACGTCACGGGCAACATCCTGGATGTGATGGGAGGCGCCGATATGTACCTGGGCCTGTCGGGGCCGGGGACGCTGCCCCTCAAGGCCGTCAAGAAGATGGCCCGGAATCCCATCGTCTTCGCCATGGCGAACCCCATCCCCGAGATCATGCCCGAAGAGGCGGCGCGCCACGTCCGGGTGATGGCCACGGGCCGGTCCGACTACCCGAACCAGATCAACAACGTCCTGTGCTTCCCCGGTTTTTTCCGGGGCCTCTTGGACGCGCGCGCCTCGCACGTGAACCAAGCCATGAAGATCGCCGCGGCCAGGGCCATCGCCTCGCTGGTGAGCCCGCGGGAGTTGAGCGAGGAGTACATCATCCCCAGCGTGTTCGACGCCCGGGTCGCGCCGGCCGTGGCGGCCGCGGTGGCCAAGGCGGCGTACCACACCGGGGCCGCGCGAAGAAGCCGGAAGTCGGTGGGAGGCTATCGTTTCGCCTGATGGGCGGTCGCGCGCATGTCCATCGCCACGCATGCGACGAGGCGTGCCGCTGGCGAGACTGCGAAACCTTTGCAGCCACGGAGGGACCAGAGGATGAGCTGGCAGTACGATCACACCCACTTCAAGTGCAGTGACCCGGAGAAGACGGTCGCATTCTTCAAGGTCAACTTTGGGGCCAAGGAGGTGAGCCGGTTCGAGGTGAACGGGATGTCCATCGTGACGCTGGACATCGGCGGCCTGTGGTACAATTTCTCGCCGAAGCGGCCCGGGGAATCCGTGGATCCCAGGACACAGCCGGCGCGGTATGGCGTCTATCATATCGCGCTCAAGACCCGGGACCTGGCGGCGGAGGCAGCCAAGATGAAGGCTCGCGGGGTGAAGTTCATTCAGGAAGTGGCCCAGTCCAATCCCACGACGAAGTTCGCCTTCGTCGAGGGGCCGGACGGGATCCCCATCGAGATCCTCCAGCGCGACTGATCTGCGCAGAACACTTGAACCGTCGGTACCAATGGCACCGCCGTTGGTGGACCAAGGTTTCCAGGAAATGACAATTCCTGATTCTCGGGCGGCGAACATGACCCCGGGCTCAAGGGGATTTCAGGATCTCTGGGGAGTCGCCCCAGTGGCCCATACCGGTCATGGCGTTCCGGACACCCGGCGCAAGCGCTGGGTGTCCTTGACGGTGCAGAGGTTGGATTGATGGCCCAAGCGACGCGACCGAGGGGAAAGGCGAGCGGGCGAGGTGAAGCCGCCCTTTCCCCGACGAAGGCGAAGGTCAGGAAGATCCTGGACATTCTGGCCAAGATCTATCCGGATGCCCACATCGAGCTGAACTTCACCACGCCGTTGGAGCTCCTGGTGGCCACGATCCTTTCGGCGCAGTGCACCGATGCCCGGGTCAATCTGGTCACCCCACACCTCTTCAGGAAGTACCGGTCCGCCAGGGCGTACGCGGAGGTGGACCCGGCGGTCTTCGAGGAGGAGATCCGCTCGACGGGCTTTTTCCGGAGCAAGGCCAAGAACATCATCGCCTGCTGCCAGAAGCTCGTTCAGGACTTCGGCGGAAAGATTCCCCGGACCATGGAGGAGCTGACCAGCCTGCCGGGTGTGGGCCGGAAGACCGCCAACATCATCCTCTACACCGCCTACAACATCCCGGGATTCGCCGTGGACACCCATGTCGCCCGCGTCACCAACCGTCTGGGGCTGGTGGACACGGAGGATCCAGACAAAATTGAAGAGCAGATGTGTCGGGTCCTGCCCCGAGAGGATTGGGGGCCGGCGACCCACCTCTTCATCTTCCACGGGCGCCGCACCTGCGCCGCCAAGCAGCCTCGTTGTCCCCAGTGTGGCCTCCGGTCCCTCTGTCCATGGCCCGGGAAGCGATGAGTACCACCTCCGCCTCGAAGGCTCCCCAATCAGTGCCGCGCATCCTGGTCGCCCTCGTGGCTCCACCGCTCGCGCCGGAGGGAAGACTTACTGTGCGGTGCGTAAAATAGGCGACAGTCCCTCCCGGACCGCACAGTCCGGGGGAGAGTCCGAGGAGGGGCGGCGGCCCGCCCCTCTCGGTCGGGTACCCGCGACGAAGGCGTGGGTGCGTAGGGAGGGCTGAGCCCTTGCCGCGGGTCCTGTGCAAGGGCGAGGGCCTTCCCCGCGAACG
>JBIOJT010000338.1:0-4917 GCA_044451055.1 Methylomirabilales bacterium (SeqCode) | reverse complement strand
GTCATGAGCGGATGGCTGGATCTCCTGCTGGGGGATCACTTCGGCCAGCTCTCGGGCAAGCAGCGGGACAGCCTGACGGTCGTCCGCAGGGGCACCGTCCGCCTGGGACGACTGATCTCCAACCTGCTGGTCTTCGTAGAATCCGACCGGAGTCAGCTGTCCCGGAAGCGCCTGCCCCTGAGCCTGGGGGACTTGCTCCGGGACATTGCAGCCGAGCTGTCGCCAGAGTACGAGGAGCAGAGAGTGACCCTTCAGGTGGAGAGCCTTCCGGCCCTCCCCCCATTGCCGGGGGACGGGGAGCGCCTGCGTCTCCTTTTCTTCAATCTGGTGGAGAACGCCATCAAGTTCAACGAGCCCAGCGGGGAGGTCGCCGTCCGGGCCAGGGAGGATGGCCAGTCGTTCCTGGTGAGCATCACCAACACTCGAGGCGAGATTCCGGCTGACCGGATCCCGGGCCTTCTTGAGCCGTTTGCCCAGGGAGACATGAGCGCAACCCGGAGCGCGGGAGGCCTAGGCCTGGGCTTGGCCGTGGCTCGGTTGATCGTGGTTGCCCACGGCGGACAACTGGAGGTCGAGAGCGGGCAGGGGAGAGGCACCACGGTGCGGGTGCGCCTGCCGCTGCCGCGGTAGACGGCAATTTCAAATGGGAAACTGACAACCGACAACCGGCCAATTTCCGGAGTTGACCAGTTGTCCGTTGTCCGTTGTCGATTTTACATTGAGACTGGTTGTCTGTTGTTGGTTTTCAGTTTTGCGTTGTTGGAGAGGGCTTCGTGGCGGACACTCCGCGCCTGGTCTTGGTCGATGGGAGCTCGTCCTTGTACCGCGCCTTCTTCGCGCTGCCGTCCCTCAGCAATTCAAAGGGCATCCCCACGCACGCGATCCTGGGGTTCACCGGCATGCTCCTGAAGCTGCTCCGCGAGGAGAAGCCGGATGCGGTCGGCGTAGCCTTCGATGGGCCGGGCCCGACGACCCGCCATCACGAGTTCGCGGAGTACAAGGCCCAGCGCCCCGAAATGCCGGAGGCCATGGCGCAACAGATCCCCTACGTGCACCGGGTCCTTGCCGCGATGCGGGTCCCGGTCCTCATGATGCCTGCCGAGGAGGCGGATGATATTCTTGGGAGCATGGCGATCCGTGCCGCCGCCGAGGAATACCAGGTCATCCTGGTCTCGGGGGACAAGGACCTGTTCCAGCTGGTGGGGGAGCGGATTATCGTGCGGGACACGATGAAGGAGCGCACCTGGGGCCCGGCCGAGGTGCAGGAACGGTACGGGATCTCCCCCGGCCAATTCCCGGACCTCCTGGCCCTCATGGGAGACAGCATTGACAACATCCCGGGCGTCCCGGGAGTGGGGGAGAAGACGGCCAGGGATCTCCTGCAACACTTCGGGAGGCTCGAAGCGGTGCTCGAGCGCGCCGCCGAGGTGGCGAGGCCGAAGGTGCGGGAGGCGCTGCTGACGCACGCGGAGCAGGCCCGACTGAGCAAGCGGCTGGCCACGATCCGGAGCGACTTGCCCATTCCATGGGCTGTGGCCGACCTGACCCGGCAGGCACCGGACGGTGCGGCCCTGATGGCGCTGTTTCGCGAGCTGGAGTTCTCCCGGCTGGTCCAGCAATTCAGCCAAGGCCAGTTTCAAATTCCAAACTGACAACCGACAACCGGGTACTGCGGAGAGATGGCCGGTTGTCAGTTGTCGGTTTTTCATTGAGCAGGTGGTAGGAGAAGGCCCATGCTGGTGGTCGGGCTGACCGGTGGAATCGCCACGGGCAAATCCACCGTCGCCGGGATGTTCGCCGCGCGCGGGGCGGCCATCGTGGACGCCGACCGGATCGCCCACGCCCTCCAGGAGCCGGGCCAGCACTGCCACCGGCAAATCGTGGAAGCCTTCGGGGTGGGGATCCTTGACGAGGCGGGTCGCATCGATCGCCGTCGGCTCGGCGGCCGCGTGTTCGCCGATGCGTCAGCCCGACAGCGCCTGGAGGCCATCATGCACCCGGCGATCCGCGAGGCCTGCGAGAACGAGATCCGCGCGGCCGAGGCGGCAGGCCGGAAGATGTGCATCGTGGCCGCCGCCCTGATCCTGGAGGCCGGCCGGCGGGACCGGTTTCACAAGATCGTGGTGGTCGCTGCCCCGGAGGACGTCCAGGTGGATCGCCTGGTTCGATCCCGGGGACTCACACCGGCCGAGGCGCGGCAGCGGCTTTCGTCCCAGTGGACGACCGCGGCCAAGGCCGCCCTGGCCGACTTCGTGATTGACAACAGCGGGGATCTGGCCAGCACGGAGGAGCAGGTGGCTCGGATCGTTGCCGCCTTGGAGGCCGCGTCTGCACCGGCGGCAAAAAAAGCTTGACAAAGCCCAGGGCCACCCCTAGAGTACATGCAACTTCGAGAATTCCTCACATTTGCCCGCTGAAGTTATCCACCCTCGAGAGTTCGAAGGTCATGCTTGCCCGCAGCGTTATCGGGCCCGACAGGTGAGTTTGCCGCCATCCAGGTGCAATACAGTGCGTCGCCTCCCCGTGTAAATTCTGTCTTGCTCCGTGTGCGGGGCGCCAGTCGGAATCTGTCAAGACTCTGAGGACCTGTCATGTCATCCAGCGCAGTGGAGCGGCCCACCCGGATGGTCCGGGAGCGGGAATCGTCAGAAGCCACCAAAGGAATCTCTATGAACCTCGCCGAGCTGAAAGAGAAAACCATTGCCGAGTTGACAGCCATCGCCCGATCGCTCGACGTGGTCGGGGCCAGCGGCCTCCGGAAGCAAGAGATGATCTTCAAGATCCTGGAGGCCCAGACGGAGAAGAACGGCCTGATCTTCGCCGAGGGCGTCCTGGAGATTCTCCCGGACGGCTTCGGGTTCCTCCGGGCCCCCGATTACAACTACCTGCCCGGGCCGGACGACATCTACGTCTCTCCGTCCCAGATCCGGCGCTTCGATCTGCGCACGGGGGACACGGTGTCGGGTCAGGTGCGACCCCCCAAGGAGGGCGAGCGATACTTCGCCCTCCTCAAGGTCGAGGCCGTCAACTTCGAGAATCCGGAACTCATCAAGGAAAAAATCCTCTTCGACAACCTGACCCCTCTCTTCCCCAACCAGCGGTTCCATCTCGAGACGACGGGGGACGAGATCTCCATGCGGATCATGGATCTCATCACCCCTCTCGGGAAGGGACAGCGCGGTCTGATCGTCTCTCCGCCCCGCGCCGGAAAAACGGTCCTTCTGCAGAAGATCGCCAACAGCATCACGAAAAACCACCCCGAGGTCATTCTGATCGTCCTCCTGATCGACGAGCGGCCCGAGGAGGTCACGGACTTCCAGCGCTCGGTGAAGGCCGAGGTGGTGAGTTCGACCTTCGACGAGCCGGCCACGCGCCACGTCCAGGTGGCGGAGATGGTCATCGAGAAGGCGAAGCGGCTGACCGAGCACAAGCGGGATGTGGTCATCCTGCTGGATTCCATCACCCGCCTGGGGCGGGCCTACAACACGATCGTCCCGCCCAGTGGGAAGGTGCTCTCGGGCGGCGTGGACAGCAATGCCCTGCAGCGGCCCAAGCGGTTCTTCGGCGCCGCCCGCAACCTCGAGGAGGGCGGCAGCCTCACCATCATGGCCACAGCCCTGATCGACACGGGCAGCCGCATGGACGACGTGATCTTCGAAGAGTTCAAGGGGACGGGCAACATGGAGCTGCTCCTGGACCGCCGCCTGGTGGACAAGCGCCTGTTCCCGGCCATCGACATCTTCCGCTCCGGCACCCGCCGCGAGGAGTTGCTCCTCAGCCCGACGGAGTTGAACAAGATGTGGATCCTGCGGAAGGTCCTGGGGACCATGGGGGTGGTCGAGGCCATGGAACTCCTGCAGGAGAAGATCCGCGAGACCAAGAGCAACGAAGACTTCCTGCGGGCCATGAACCAGTAGGCGACCTGCCACGGAGGCCTGCGCCCGATCGGGTGCGACCCGGTGAAGGGATGCTTTTTTGTTGCCCGTTCGGGCCAACTCGGCTAGCATACACCGGTTTTCATGAGGCATCGATCCTGACGGAGGCCACTCGATGAAGCCCACGATTCACCCCCCGTACATGCCGGCCATCATCACCTGCGCCTGCGGCGAGGTGGTCCATACCCGGTCCACGGTGCCGGTCCAGAGGGTCGAGATCTGCTCCAAGTGCCACCCCCTGTTCACGGGTCGGCAGAAGCTGATCGACAGTGAAGGCCGGGTGGAGCGGTTCCAGCGGAAGTATGGTCGGAAGTCTGTGGCCGCACCATCCACCACGCCCGAGGCCTGACCAGGCTGGGCCTTGAAGAGGTGACCCCGATGGTCCGGGAAACCGAGTGCTCGCTCGCCCAGCCCCGGGGAGGGACGTTGTCCCCGGGGCAGCGCCCGTGTTTCGTGCTCTTCAACCATCCCGCACATCCTCATCACCGTCCGGTCGCCGGCGGGCATCACCTTTAGCCTGTCCCGAGCGGACCGGGTCCCCGTCATCCCCGTGGCACTGCCGGCCCCCGTCCTTCCCGAACGTGGCGTATCCTTCCTCTGGCGTGTGACGTCCAGATCGGTCGTACGAAGAAGGTGATTCGATGTCCACATTAATCGACAAACTCGACGCCGTGGAGAGCCGTCACACCGAGGTCACCCGGCGGCTCTCAGACCCTGCAGTCCTGGCGGATCCGGCCGAGTACCAGCGGCTGGCCAGGCTGCACGCTGAATTGATTCCGGTCGTGGAGGAGTACCGCCGCCTGAAGAAGCTCCAGCGGGAACTGGAGGAGGCGCGGGGTTTGCTGCGGGAGACCATCGATCCCGAGATGCGAGCCCTGGCGGAGACGGAACTCCAGTCCCTGACGGAAAAGCGCGAGGCGCTGGAGGCCACGCTCCAGCTCTTGCTCTTGCCCAAGGACCCGGCGGATGAGCGGAACATCAT
>JBIOJT010000337.1:0-4964 GCA_044451055.1 Methylomirabilales bacterium (SeqCode) | reverse complement strand
GTGGAAACGCAGAAGCAGGTGCTGGCCCAACGGGAAATTGAAGCGCAGCAAAAGGTCGCTACCGCAAAAGGAGAAGCTGAATCCATCCTCGTGGTCGCGCAGGGACAGGCCAAAGCCAATGATGCCCTCTCACGGTCGCTCAGCCCGATCCTCGTGCAGTACAAGGGGATCGAGAAATGGAATGGGAGTTTACCTCAAGTCTCCGGGGGGGCCGTCCCCTTCATCGACCTGAGCAAGATGGGTGGCTTGTCGGGGGGAACGGAAGGAAGCAAAAAATAAGGGAACGTTCCATGACGGTTGCGTCACCGACAGACTATGACAAAGTAATCTTTTACGGACACGAATCACGGATAGGAGTACCGGTATTTTCGGCGTTTGAACCCTTTGGTGTCGGGGTTACCACCCTTGTGGCAGATCACTTTCAACACCTTTGGTGAACGGCTAGCCCGGTAACACGGGGGGCTAGAAATACGTTCCTGGAGCCCGAGTTTCAGCGTGGATCACGTCTTTCCTTTTGTGGTGTGTGGCTGCACGACCGGAACTAGTGAAGAAGTGAGTGCGACTAAAACACGAGAGGGTGATTTTGGCCACTGAAAGCGAGGGCCTCGGTTCGGGTCCAGGATGGCTCCCCAAGCAGAACTCGAATCCCCAGGCCAGCAATCTGCCACGCCACAGCGCGAAGAAGCGCGCGTCTGTGCGTCACCTGAATGAAGGGAGTTCTTCTCCCCACCCCAAGAGGGCTTCCCAACTCGGAAGGTGTGCACAATGTGGGTGACGCCTCCCCGGCACCCTAACCAGTGCCGATCACCTTCCATTGCTTGCCAGTGACGGATCGTACGGTTCGCTCCATTATGGGTCCGGCCCCCCGGCACCAAAAATCAACCGCCTCCCTCTACCTCGACCCACGCGGTATCCCCTCGCTTTCCTGTCTCAGCGCCATCCGGGACGCGTACCCCAGTCGCTTGCCGTGTCTTTTCTTCCGGATTGTGGTCTCTCGGGCCCTTGACGGGATGGGAATGCACGAACGGAAGATTGCTTTGATGCAGAGAGTGTGATACGAAATAAACATCGGGGAATGCTCCTGCCGAGGAGACTGGTGTGGGGATGAGGAACGCTCCAGCGCTGAAGGAGGATCGGCCAATGAAGTCGAAGACGTTTTCTCGCCGTCAGGTCCTCGGGTTCGGCATCGGAATGGCCGCCGCGCCATTCGTCATCACGAGGCGGGCCCAGGCGGCCGCACCAGCGCCCGGCGGCAATTTCGATTGGATGCAGCAGAAGGGCAAGTCGCTCGTGGTGACCGCTCCGCTCGCCAGCTACTACGCCGTCCTCCAAAAGCTGATCCCGGATTTCATCAAGCTGACCGGCATTCAGGTGGAATACCAGGTCATTCCCGAGCAGCAAATCCGCCAGAAGCTGCCGATCGAGATGAATGCCAAGTCCTCCGCCATTGACGTGTACGCCAGCTCCATGCACGTGGAGAAGCTGCTCTTCTCGGCCGCTGGCTGGTACGAGCCGCTCAACAAGTACCTCGAGAACCGCAACCTCACCCCGCCGGACTACAACTGGAAAGATTTCGGGCCGGCCGGCACGTACTGGGGGTTCAAGCCGGACGGGACCATCATTGCCATTCCCATGGGAGTGGGGCTCTGCGCCTACATGTATCGGAAGGACTTGTACGCCCAGAAGGGACTAAAACCCACGACCACGGTGGACGAGCTGATCGCGGCGGTGAAGGCGCTTCACAATCCCCCGGCGGTCTTCGGCTACGCGGGGCGGGGCCTCAAGAACGCGAACATCCCGGTCTGGGGATGCCTCACGATTGCCTTGGGGGGCAACTACTTGGACGATTCCAAGACCAAGCTCCTGGCCACCTCGCCCGAGGCGATCGAGGCCGCCAAGATTTATGCCGACCTGATGCGGAACTATGGCCCGGCAGGCTCGATCGGCTTCAACTGGATGGAGTGCCAGGGGGCTTTCACCCAGGGGATCATCGCCTGCTGGCCCGACAGCATTCAATTCGCCGCGCCCTTCGAGGACCCGGCCAAGTCGAAGGTGAAGGGGAAGTGCGGCTACGCGCCGCATCCCGGCAGCAGCAAGCGCAAGCCCTTCGGTGGCACCGCCATGGACGCCATCGCGCTCAATCCCTTCGGGAAGAACAAAGAGGCGGCCTGGCTCTTCGCCGTTTGGGTCAGCAGCCGGCCGGTCCAGTTCCGCCTGATGGCGGAAGGGGCGATGATCGGCACGCGTACCTCCATCTACCAGGACCCCGAGTTCGTCAAGGCGCACCACATGCCAAAGGAATGGATCGACGCCGTCGCAGAGGCCCTGCGGAACCCCATCCCGCAGTTGCCGGAAGTGCGAGATGTCAGCCAATACCGGGACCTCTATGGCATCGCGCTCACAAAGATCATCGAGGGCAGCGACGCCAAGACGATGCTGGAGCAAGCCACGCGGGAATTCGAGCCGATCTTCCAAAAAGGGCTGCGGGCGTAGAGCGGGGCGGACCGCGTGCGCGGCGACCTTCGTGCTATCGGGCGCCCGGCCGGGACGTTGTCTCGACGCATGGGGGTCTGGCTCGGGCGCCACACGTACACCCTGATGATCCTCCCGGCGGCATTGACGATCCTGCTCATCATCCTGTTCCCGCTGGTCTATACGCTGTGGATGGCGGTCCACGAATATTCGATGGGGGTCAATGCGGCGCCGCGGTTCATCGGGCTCGCCAATTACCTGCACTCGTTCAAAGACCAGCGTTTCCTGGAGGCGATTCCGCGGACGTTCTACTTCACGCTGCTGGGAGTCGTGGCCCCGACCGCCATCGGCACCGCGGCGGCGCTGGCCTTTGCCCGCGAGTTCCCGGGACGCGGGATTCTCCGCACCGTCTTCTCGCTGCCCATGATGGCCACGCCGGTGTCCATCGCCCTGATCTGGCAGATGATGTTCCATCCGCAACTCGGGGTGCTCAACTACTTCCTTAGCCTGCTCCACGTCTCCCCCCAGCCCTGGATCTTCTCCACGCGATCGGTGATTCCGACCCTGGCGATCGTGGAGACCTGGCAGTGGACGCCGTTCGTAATGCTCATCGTTCTGGGGGGTCTCGCTGCCCTGCCGAGCGAGCCCTATGAGGCGGCGCTGATCGACGGCGCCTCCCGGCTGCAAACCATCCGGTACGTGACGATTCCGCTGGTGTGGCCGTACATCATGATCGCTCTCCTGCTGCGGTCCATCGATGCGCTGAAGGCGTTCGACATCATTTACGTGATGACCCAGGGCGGGCCGGGTACGGCGTCGGAGACGCTCAACATCTTCCTGTACCTGCAGGCGTTCGCCTTCTACAACATCGGGCTGTCGTCGGCGGTCGTGGTCATCTACTTTGTCATCCTGCTGGTCATGAGCATCGGCCTGCTGGTCGCGAGGCAGAAGACGTCATGGCAATAGCCAGCCGCAAGGCGGCGCATCGGGTTGTCTTCGGACTTAGCCTCGTGCTCCTGATGGCGCCTACCGTGTTCTTTTTCTTCTGGATGATCTCCCTCTCGCTGAAAACGGACGTCGAGAACCTCGCGTATCCCCCGGTGCTGATCCCGCGCGCACTGACCCTCACCAACTATGCCTATGTGTTTGCCAACAGCCCGCTCCCGCGGTTCGCCATCAACAGCGTGATCGTGGCGGTGGGGTCCACGGGGTTGTCGCTGTTGCTGGGCATTCCGGCGGGCTACGGGATCGCCCGCTCCCGGCGCTATGGGACGGCGCTCTTGATCCTGGTCGCCCGTATGACGCCGGCCCTCAGCTATCTCATTCCGTGGTTCTTGCTGTTCCAGCAGTTGGGGCTGGCGAACACGTACCAGGCGCTCATCCTCACCCACCTCATCATCGGGCTCCCGCTGGTTATCTGGGTCATGATCGGGTTCTTCGAGGGGGTGCAGCTGGAACTGGAGGATGCGGCCTTGATCGACGGCTGCTCCCGCTTCGGCAGCTTCTTGCGGGTGGCGGTCCCGCTGACACGACCCGGGATCGTGGTCTCGGGCATTCTGGCGTTCATCTTCTCGTGGAACAATTTTATTTTTGCTGTCGTCCTAGCAGGACCGCGGCTGCAGACCTTGCCCGTGGCGGTGTTCAGCATGATGAGCTTCGAGCAGACGAACTGGGGACCGTTGGCCGCAGCCGCCCTCCTGATCACCGCGCCGGTGCTGATCCTAACAATGACCGTGCAGCGGGACATCGTTGCCGGGCTAGCAGCGGGTGGCATGAAAGGATAGGAAGAGGTCGTCGGCCTTCCCCGCAGCACGCAGGATGTCACGAAGGAGGCGCATCAACCCCATCTCCCCGTGCTTCAGCCAAGACCTGGGATCTAACCGCCATAAACGCGTCGCTCTCCTGTGCTCCGCAAAAATCGTCGCCGTCTCACGCCGCCAGTTCCTCTAGGTCGTCCTCATGATTGACGCTCGTGCCTCGCTGCGGCTTCTGGCAGCGCCTGACGCCCGGCGTTAAGCGCCGATCACCTTCCATTGCCTGCCGGTGGCGGATTGGATGGTTCGCTCCATCGGCATCAGAGTCGCTGGGAGTCGCTCCTCCTCCCCTTCGCCACCAATTCGTATACCGGCCTGCATCAAGCCCAGATCCCCGGTGTTCCATTAGGGGACCGTTCCCTCGGCACCCCAATTGAGCAAGAGTATTCCATCTCCTATGGACCCTCCCGCGGGTGCAGCAGACCCGGCCGGGCGGAGCGGATTCGGTGGGCACGCGCCCCCCCGAGGACGCGAGGAGCCATACCCTGACGCCCGTGGCCGGGTCTCTCACCCGACGCCAGCCACGGAGCCGTCGGGCTGTTGTAGTTCAGTCAATATCTCAGTGTAACTGTTCAATGAAAATCTCAGTCCGCGGCGAGGGGCCAGTGGGGTAACGGCGGCGCCGGAGACTCCGCTGCGGGGGGCCTGTCACCGCAGCCTGAGTCGCAATGAGCCGAT
>JBIOJT010000336.1:0-5039 GCA_044451055.1 Methylomirabilales bacterium (SeqCode) | reverse complement strand
ATCCACAGCGGCGACTGGCTCTTCTGGCGGCGTCCCATCGACATGAACACACTCCTTTGCGATGGGCGCATTGTATCGCAAACCCGCATCCAGCGCGGCAGCAATCAACACCGAGACTCAATAAATCAACGGGCAGCTAAGTATCGTGGAGGCGCCTATGAAACGCTCAGGCCACTGAGCGCGTTGGGGCGGCGAACCCCTGGTCCAGCGTGCAACGCTGGGCTGGTGAGTTCTCTCCCCATTGAGGCACGAGAGGGTCGCTTGGATACCGGGGTGGATCCGAGCGGCCCTCTTCGTTTTTGGAGCCTCGATGAAATCCCCCAGTACGCTTCGATCCATCCCTGCTCAGCTCAACCCCGCCGCCGATCCCGTGGTCGTCCCCGCGGAGAACCAGGTGATCGGAGGAGCCGCATGAGCACGACAGCAGCGGCCCAATGTGTGCCAAAAACTTTGCGCCCAGATGTCGACGCCCTGCGCCTCTTCTGGGATGCGCTCGTACGACCCGGCGAGGTGCATGAGGTCCGAGCCCCCAGGAGTCGCCGCGAGGGGCCTCGCCGCTTCTTCGGGACGGTATCGGGGTATTTTGATAACGGCGAGAACTTCGTCTCGGCGGTGAAGCACATCACGGGCCACGATGCGGAGGGGGTTTACCTGTCCTTGAACCCCGTGAACCCGGCGCTGCTGGCCCGGGGGGCGAACCGGCTCAAGGCCAACGCGAAGGAGACAACCGGGGACCCGGACATTTTCCGTCGCGTCACCCTCTATGTCGATGTGGACGCCGCGCGGCCCTCGGGCATCAGTTCGACCGACGCGGAGCGGGACGCGGCCCTCGCGATCCGCGACAGGATTCACGCATTCCTCATCGAGGAGGCCGGGTGGCCGACCCCCCTGGCCATCACGATGTCGGGTAACGGCGGGGGGCTACTCTTCCGCCTGGACCTTCCCAATGACCCGCCGAGCACCACGCTGATTCACCGGGTGCTGAAGGGATTGGCGTGTGCGTTCTCCACTCCGGCCGTGACGGTGGACGTCAGCAACTACAACGCGGCCCGCTTGACCAAGATCATCGGGACCGTCGCGGCCAAGGGAGATCCCGTGCCGGACCGGCCCTGGCGTCTCGCGACGGGCACCTTCTGTCCGGACGCATCCCCGGTCTCACGAGAGGCCCTGGCGGCGATCGCTGCTCTTGCTCCACCCGACGCGGGTCGTGTCGCACCCCAAGCCCAGGGGGGCAGCAGCGAGCGGACCTGGGAGATTCGGGACGTCCTCACGAGGAATGGCATTACCTGGAAGGAGAGGGCCAAGGACGGCTACACAGTTCTGGGGCTGGACCGCTGCTTGACGTCACCGGATCACACCGACGGCGCGGCGATCCTCGAATTCGCCTCAAACGCGCTCGCCTACAAGTGCCTTCATAACCGCTGCGCTGGGAAGGGATGGGCGGACGCCCGCGAGCGACTCGGGGTGGGTGCACCGGATCAGCGCCTGTCGCTAGACGCATGGAGCGAGCCGGCAAAGCCCGACGAAAGACCGGGGAGTACCCCTGGGGAAAAGCGAGCCCCGAATTCGTTTCCTCCCCATAAGGGAGAGGTTGAGAAAGAAACGAATTTTTGTCCAGTCAGTGCCACCGCCCTGCTGGCCGAGGCTGATGAGCCCATGGTCTGGGTTTGGAAGCCATTCCTGCCCGAAGGCACGCTCGACCTCATGGTGTCCTTCATGAAGGTGGGCAAGAGCACGCTCGTTTACGCATTGGCTGTCGCCATCGCCCAGGGCCACCCGTTCCTCGGGTACCCCACGCAGCAGGGTGGCGTCCTGATCCTCGGCGTGGAAGAGCATCCCCGCGACATCAAGCGGCGCCTTCAGCGATTCGGACTCCGACCCGAGGACCCGGTGCATGTCCACCGGGGGGGGCTGGACAACTCGCCCGGGACGTTCAAGGCGCTGCGGGAGTTCATCGCCGCCCAAGCGATCAAGCTGGTGATCCTGGATACCCTCCCCCGCTTCTGGAGCGTAGGCGATGAGAACGATAACGCCGAAGTGATGCGGCAGGCATCCCCCTTCTTGGAGTTAGCCCGGGATACCGGGGCGGTGGTGCTCCTGCTCCATCATGAGCGGAAAAGCGGCGGTGAAGAGGGCCGGAGCATCCGGGGCGGGTCCGCGCTCTTCGGCCTCGTGGATCAGGCCCTGATGTTGGATCGCCGCCAGGGCGGGGAAAGGTCCCATCGCGTGCTCCGCACCCTCGGGCGGTACGAGGAGACGCCGCCCGAACTGATCCTGGTGTTGGCGGGCAGTGAGTTCCGCAAGCTGGGTACCCCCGAAGAGGTAAGTCAGCAGGCCAGGGCAGAGACGGTGTGGGCGGTCCTGTCAGAGATCCCCCAAGCCGTTGCCGAGATCGCCAAGAAGGCGGACACACCCGAAGGGGAAACCCGGAAGGTGCTGGAGGCCATCGGGAACCGGGTGATCCGTGGAGGTGGGGGGAAAAGGGGCAGTCCATTCACCTATCGCCGGGCGCCCCAAGATTCGATTCCTCCCCAAGCCAACCCTATAGGGAAAGAAACGAATTCTGCCCTTGAGCAGGTCGAGGTGGAGCCCCTCCTCGAAGAGGTGGAACCATGACCGCTGTGATGGCCCTGACGGAGGTCCTCACCCGAGGTGGCCGGGTGGTTTGGGGCGGACCCCGCCCCCGGCTCTTGGTCCCTCGGGATTTGAAAGACCGGGTGCTTGGTGACCGTGCAACCGTCCGCGAAATCCTACGGAGGGCGTCGCATTTCCGCGAGCAAGCGGTCAGGTTCATCCGAGACGGCCAGGTTCTCCCGATGCTCTCCCTTCCCGACCGCACGGGAAGGCAGGGTTGCCTGTCCTGCGGGGCAGCTATTGGCCCGGGGCAGTTCCGCTGCGACCTGTGCGCCTTGGCCGTGGCGTTGGCGCTGGGGGAGAAGCCGTGACCCGGGAACATGTGTCCTCCCCTGACACACTTCCCTTGATCTTTCGGGGCCTGGACCTCTGCGACGGATGCGGGGTCCGGCTGGCCCCGGGAGACCGGCTGGCGGGGCTGTGCCCGGCCTGCCAAGGGCCGAACGGAGCAGTCCCCCTACCCGAACGTGCACCACGGCGGGAGTCCCGATCTGGGCGGCGCAGGAACCAGGAGGCCCGGTAGGTTATGGGTGGCGGGCGGCAAGGACATCCAGGGAATGGCCGGGGAGCCGGGGGAGCCGAGCGGCAGATCCTCGGCAACCCGCCGGGGACGCAGCCGATCCACATTCTCGGCAGCGTGGATGTCCAGGTGCCGCTGGACCCGTACATGGATCTCAAGGCGTTGAGCCAGTACAGCAGCATCAGCGTGCGGAAGCTCCGGGATCTCCTGAAGGAACCGCTCCGGCCCCTGCCCTGCTACCGCGTGGACGGCAAAATCCTGGTCCGCCGCTCTGACTTCGACCGGTGGATGGAAGCCTACCGCTACACCCCCGATCTGACCAAGCTCGTGGACGAGGTGGTTGCAGAATTCCGCCGTCCGGCCTGACGATTTCGCTTGACGGGGGTGTATGAGTGTTCTAGTGTATAGGTGTAACAACATCGCTAGGAATCTCCGGGGGACACGACATGGCACCAAGGCCGAGAAAGCGACAGGCGACGGAAGGGGTCGAGAACGCGATGATTCGCACTACGTTACTGCTGCCCGAGGACCTGTGGCGGGCGGCGAAGATGCGGGCAATAGATGAAGGGGACCTTCGGACGGTCATGATCCAGGCCCTGGAAGAGTACCTGGCCCGACCGTCGAAGGCCCGAAAAGGAGGGAAATGATGCCTGCGCGGTACACGCTCAAAGAACTTCGGGCGCAGTTGAAGGCCCTTCGTGCTGCACAACGGCAATTCATCACCATCTTCCGCGGACTGAAAGCCTCCGGATGTACTGCACGAGACTGCCAGTCCGTCGTCGCCAGTGCTCGGAAGAAAGTGTTTCCTCCGCGAATAAGGGAGGGCGAGTAGTCATGGGATGCACCGTGCGGGAGAAGGACGGCGCCTGGTGGATCTTCATCAACCACCAGGGCCGGCGAAAGGCGAAGCGGATCGCGCCCGGGGAACCCGGGAGGAAGGCGGCGAAGGAAGCAGCCGCCAGGATCCAGGCGAAGCTGGTCCTCGGGGATTGCTCCATCCTGGACCGCGCCGAGCGGCCTCTGACCGTCCGGGAGTACGGGGACCGCTGGCTCACGGTCTATGCGTCGGTGAACTGCAAGCCGGCCACGGTGGAGAACTACCACCGCTTCCTGACCCTGCATGCCTACCCGACCCTGGGGGACCTTCCCCTCGGGACCGTGACCCGCTCCCACGTCAAGGCCCTGATCGCGGAGAAGCTATCGAGCGGGAACTGCCAGAGCGACGGGAAGCCCCTGAATCCCCGGACGGTCGGGACGATCTTGGTTCCCCTCCGGGCCCTGTTCGCGGCCGCGGTGGATGACGGGCTGATCCCGGCGAATCCCATGTCCCGCATCGGGAAATTCGTCGGGAAACGGAAGGACGCGGAGAATTTGGATTCGTTCACAGCGGAAGAACTGCGGCACCTATTGACCGTCTGCCGGGGTCACTTCCCCACGGCGTACCCCTTCGTGCTCACCCTGGCCCGGGCTGGCCTGCGGATCGGTGAAGCCTCGGCCCTCTCAAGAGACGACCTGGACGGTGCGCGAAGCCTGATTCGAGTGCGACAGGGCTACTCCAAGCGGCGACTTTCTCCCCCCAAGAGTGGCAAGGTCCGGCTCGTGGACATGAGCGGGCAGCTCCGGGCCACCCTCATGGAGCATCTGGACGTGCAGACCGTGGAGGCGACGGTCCAGGGGAAGCCCCTGAGCCCCTGGGTCTTCGGGGGGCCGGATGGGAACCCGCTGGATTACGACGTCTGGACCCGGAAGGTGTGGAATGATTTTGATACTCTGAAGTGGCCCCTTTGTGATGCTTTGATTTGGCCCCACCTCTGGACCACAGCCGGCTACTCTGTTCTGGGCACGAACCCAGAACGGAGGCGGCCGTGGAGAGGAGAGCCAAAGT
>JBIOJT010000335.1:0-5051 GCA_044451055.1 Methylomirabilales bacterium (SeqCode) | reverse complement strand
TCAAGGTAAATCCCACCTCTCGACGTCGGTGCGCCGCTCTCTCGATGTAGTCACTCGCCTCCTGGGGTGCCTCTCCTGGTTGTGGTTCTTGCCCGCCCCATCGTAGTGATGTTATGCGGCGTCGCTGCTGCCAAGTGCGCCCTGCCGGCCTAGTCCGAGCTGCGGAAGCCGGAGAGGGGCGCCGCAATGTTGTTCGATCGCACACCCTGCGTGATTGGTCTGCGATCGATGCGTCCAGATGATTCCGGCGGTCCCCCTCATATTCTGTGACCCTAGATGCCACAGCCAGGTGCTATCCTCCGGGTGCGCCGACCACCAGATCGTTGTCGGCCCAAGGAGGGACCTATGGTGACGAAGAGCAGTTCCCTACGCCAGCAAGTCTTTGCGCTCCTACACGAGAGCACGACCTCCGCCGAAGAGGATCTTAAGGCTCTCTCGCAATGCGCGGCCCACATCCGGAACCGCATGATCGTTGAGGGCATCGCCCGGGATTGCGGATTGACCCTCGCACGATTCCTCACGAACGACGACCTGGAGTTGTATTACGCCATCAGGCGTGGACGCCACGACATGGGCTACATTGCCAAAGGATGGGAGGATCCGGGATTCCGGATTGGCGATCTAGTGGAGATCGATCCGTGGGAGGCGGACATTCTAAAAGCGAACACCCCACACTCCTTCGCTTCTGTGCCACCAACGGCATCGCCATGACGGTCCAGGAGACGCCAACCACCATTACCATCCAACTGGACGGCGTGATCTACAGCGAGGGGTTCAACAGAGACACATTCGAGCAGACCCTCGACAGCTTGAATGCCTGCGTCGAGAAGATCCACACCCTGATCCCGGAGGGGCGTCATGACCGGCATTTGCCTTCCGGCTACTTCGGCAGAAGACTGGCGGAAGCATCTGGCCGATCTCATTAAGGACCTGGTGTGCACCTGTGGAGCGCATTGGTGGCTCGCGTGAGTCACGGGAGGACAGACATGGCGAGAGGACGCACCACCGCGATATCGGGAAGCATACGGGCGCGAAAGTTCAGGCCGTCGCCGCGGCCAGAAGATGAGTGGTCCGAGTTCGGTCGCAGTCTCGGCGAGGCCCTCGGCGCGCTGGAGAAGGATGAGTACCTGATCCTCCACGCCAAGGCGGATGACTATTTTGTGCAGTTTGCCGGCCAAGGGGATCACGGGATGCGGGCCGAGGCCGTGAGTAATACCTTCATCACGCATAGCGCCCGGCTCTCGGACGAGGCGTGCCAGGAGCTCAGAAACCTCGGATGGAGCCCGCCGACCTATGTGCCATCGGAGGGGGCCCAGGAACCGGCAGAGGGCTCGTGCAACTTCTATGTCGACGCCGGGGTCCCGGTTCCGTATGCGCGCTTGGCCGCCCTCGCGGTCGGGACGCTACGTGCCATCTATCAAATCCGTCATCCCGAGGAACTGGCCTACAAGAGCTTCTCCCGCGACAGCGTATCCATTCGATTCCCGCTGCTTAAGATCGCGCGGCACGCCGCGTCGTCCGGGCGCTCCGGTAATGGCACCTCGGGCGGCCATAGCGAGGCCCCGGCGGTGACGACGCAAGGCGCCGGCGGGCCCCAGTTCACGCTGCCCGACGGAATACCCATTACCGGTGAACTGATCGAGGCGGACCTCCGCGCCCGCATCACGAAGTCCAAGGAGGCGCTGGGGGATGCGGTCTGGCAGCTGGCGCGCTTCTGCAGCTTCGTAGGCCGACAGGAGGAGGCGACGGGCTACGTGACCCGCCTGATGGAAGCGTGGAAGGAGGACCCGGGCATGCAAGCTGCGGGGTATCTCGCCTTGGGTCAACTCCTAGAGCAGTGCGATAGCTATGCCGAGGCCGAGGCGGCGTACGCGCGGGGGCTGGCGATCCTGCCGCCTGCCGGTGAAGTGGGCTACTTGCTCCACAACAACCGGGGATACTGTTTGAATATCCTTGGGGGGCACGCCGAGGCCGAGGTCCACACCCGTGCTGCCATTGCCCTCGACCCCACCCGGTTCAACGCCCACAAGAATCTCGGCCTCGCCCTGGCAGGGCAGGGGCGATTCGTGGAGGCCGCCCGCTGTCTCCTGGAAGCGGATCGCCGCTGGCCGGGGGACGGCCGGGCGCGCCGACATCTCGCCGAGCTGCTGGCCGCCCACCCGGAGGTGTTCGTGGAGGACCTGGATCTCGCTACAGAGTGCCGGGCACACGGCCTGGGCGTTGGGCCCATCGGGAACGCGTAACGATGATCCCACGACTCTCGAAATCCAAGTATCTGTCTGGCCTTCAATGCCTGAAACGCCTGTATTTGGACATCCACGACCGAGACCTGGCGAGCGAGATGGACGAGGGTACGCAGGTGGTGCTCGACGCTGGGACGCGGGTAGGGGAACTCGCACGGGAACGGCACCCAGGCGGCGTTCTCGTCGATGTGGAGTACTTCAAAGTGGAGGAGGGGATCGCCCGCACGGCTGCGATTCTGGCCGATCCTGCCGTTGCCGTCCTCTACGAGGGCTTCATCGCCTTCGATGATGTCGTCGTCCGGCCCGACATCCTGGTCCGGACCCGCGGCAACCGCTGGCGCCTGATCGAGGTGAAGTCCACCAGCCGGGTGAAAGACGAGCACCGGGACGACCTCGCCATCCAGGCGTATGCCCTCGGCGGTGCTGGCCTCACCCTGGACGCGACTTGCCTGATGCACATCAACACAGGCTACCTCTACCCAGGGGGAACGCTCGACTTGAAGCAGCTCTTCCAGGAGCAGGATCTGACCGGTGAGGTGGCCGCACGGCAGGCCGACATCCCGACGCGCCTGCGCGAGATGCGGGAAGTCCTGGCCGCTCCGACGCCCCCGGTCGTCGAGCCGGACGACCACTGCTACGCACCCTATGATTGCCCGTTCTGGGACCACTGCACGAAGGACAAGCCCGACCGCTGGATCTACCACCTTCCCGGGAGCCGGCGGGCCTTCCATGAGTTGACCGCAGTGGGCGTTCAGACAATCGACGAGATCCCGGCCGGCTACCCTTTGCAGCTCATCCAGCAGCGGGTGAAGGACAACGTGGAGTGGTCGGCCCGGCGCTCCGCGGGGCGCTCGACACGGTCGAGTACCCCGTACACCATCTCGATTTCGAGACGTTAGGGTCCGCCATCCCGCTGTACCCGAACAGCCGACCATACCAGACCGTCCCTTTTCAGTGGTCCAACCACATCGAAACGATGGAGGGGGGGCTCCGGCACGACACCCACCTCTGCCCGGACGACCGGGATCCCCGCGAGGAGCTGGCTGTCGCTCTCTTGAAGTCGGTGGGGCAGGAGGGGAGCATCTGCACGTACACCGGGTATGAGCGGGGCGTCCTCACGGATCTGGCCGAGGCCCTCCCACGCCTTCGGCGGGACCTCCTGCGCGTCTGCGACCGCCTCTGGGACCTCCACCCGATCATCAAGGCGCACTACTACCACGCGGGTTTCGCAGGGTCGTACTCGATCAAGTCCGTCCTGCCCGCGATTGTTCCCCGTCTTGCGTACGACGATCTCGAAATCCAGGAAGGTACCGTGGCATCCGTGCAGTTCTACCGGATGGTCTTCGAGAACGTGGACGAGCCCGAGAGGGCACGCATCCGGGCCGCCCTTCTTGCGTACTGCGCACGCGACACCCTGGCCATGGTCGAGCTGCGGAGGGCCCTGTGGTCCAAGGTGCACCGCTGATCAGCCGGTCTTCGCTCTCGTCGGCATTTGACCTCATCTCCATACTGCGGGACGTCGTCGACTGAGTTGACTTCCCTTACGAGGGGCGAAAGTCGTTGAGCCATCTGTCAAGCGCCCGGCGGACGGATCAGGCCGCGGGGCGGAGACGCACCTCGAGGACCAGACCGAGGGCGGCGGCATATCGCGAGAGCACGCTCAGGGACGGCTGCCGCCACGTCGGCTCGAGCGGTTTCTCCAGCCGAGCGATCACCGGCTGGCTGACCCCCATGCGCTCGGCGAGCGTCCGCTGGGAGAGGCGGCGCTTCTGTCGCTGTTCGACCAGCTCCAGCACGGTGCGAATGGCCAGGACCCGCTCGTCGTAGGCCGCGCGCTCCTTGGCGGTCATGCCGGTCCGGAGCGCGGCGAGATGCGTCAGCACGTCATCCTTCCCTGCTTGGCGTCTTCCCTTCATCGCAGCACCTCCTGCATCCGGCGCCGTGCGATCTCAAGCTGCCGCGCCGGGGCTTTCTGGGTCTGTTTCCGGTAGGCGTGGAGCAGCACCTAACAGGCTGCTGAAAAAGGCCCATCTGCGGCGTTGGCGCGCTCGCGCGGCGCTGCGACGTACGGACTAAGTACGCCTCGCACCTCGCCTCGCGTGCCGCCTTGCATCTGGACCTTTTTGAGCAGCCTGGGGGGAAACGGGTTTTTCAGCAACCTGTTAGAAGACCCGGTGGGGGCCGATCCGTACCTCCCAGAGCTTTCCCTCGATCTGTCGGAAGGTCACACCTCTGGCCTCGAATCCCCGCTCCGCGATTTCGGTCAGTGCCGCCGCCATGCCGGCCTGGTCGGCACGCGATAGCCCCTCGATGTAGGTCGCGACGGGCCGGTCGGCGCGGGGCGTGGTGTAGTATCGCAGGCGCATGGTGCCATCATAGCCGATAGGCTATCACCTGGCAAGAGGGAATCTCTGCGCGATGATTCGTTGTTGCCGAGCGACCCTAATGGGGGCTGCCACTCTTGTCACCTTGTTAACTGACAAAAAAAGGTACTGGATACCTTTTGAGAGCTGAGTGCTTGAATTCCTGGATGGGTGATTTCAATTCTTGGCGATCAATGCAGGTGGGAATGCCGTGAAGCCGTATCCACACGTTGAGGATCTCGTGCGCCCAGTGCTGCGGGTTGGGATGCCGCGCGCTCCGCGGGTCGTTGCCCCAGGCGGCACCATGCACGTGGTCGCCCGGTGCAATAATCGGGAGTTCTATACATGACGTCATAAGTAATGCCGTATAATATCCTTGACATCTTCGGTCCTCCTTGCCAGAGTGGGTGGGAAAGGAGGGCCTGCCCATGCGCAAACTGGTCAT
>JBIOJT010000334.1:0-5055 GCA_044451055.1 Methylomirabilales bacterium (SeqCode) | reverse complement strand
TCCTTCAGCGCCCCCCTCGCGGGTGGCCGCCTTGCGGTTCACTTGGGTCCCTGCGACCAGGTTCCCGGAGGACTTGCACCTCCTAGTCAGCGCCCATGCTGGGCACACAGGAAAAAGGCCTGACGCACTCTGCATCAGGCCTTTTGATTTTTTCGCGGGCGCAAACCGAGGAGGGCCTGGGCATCGGCGGCCGCGAGGCGGGAGGCTTCAAGGGGCTTCCGGTTCCGGCGCCGGGCCATCCAGCGGTCGAAGTCACTCTTTCGGATGAGGATCTTGGAACCCACCCGATAGGAGGGAATCGGGTCGGAGGTGTCGTTCACGAGGTCCTGAAGGGTTCGGCGAGATAGGGAGGCGTACTCGGCCAGCCCTTTCAGGGACAGGTACGGGTCCAGGTCCTGATGAATCGTCACCGCCTCGATCACGCGCATGGTGGCTTGTTACGATTCCCCGGTGAACACGCAACTTTTACGGGGGTAGGGGGAACCATTCCGCGTTCCCCGTCAAACATCCCGGGCCACAATCCGGTATAGCTCCTCCAGGCGAGCGAGGAGCTGCACCACCTCTTGTCGCGCCTCCCGTTGCCGTTTCCGGGAGCGCCGCTTGGCCTCCGTTCGACACGTGCGGCACCACCGCTGCCCGGGGTCCCGTGGGTTCCGGCCGCACCGGGTACATAAGCTGGCATCCCTCAGACGTTGCTCAAGGTTCATCGTTTCCGCCTCCGGCCTTGAACCGCAACCGCGGCCGGTCAAACGTGCCTTTCAAATCCCCTGTGGCCCCGTGCCGATGCTTCGCCAAAGTCAAGGCTACTGGCAGCTCGAGCTTGTTCAGGTTCTCCTCGGCCGTCCAGAGGAAAAGTACCGCGTCAGCCTCTTGCTCAATCTCGCCCGATTCTCGGAGGTCGGAGAGCAGGGGCCGCTTCACGTTCCGGCCTTCCACCAGCCGGTTGAGCTGGCAGAGAGCCAGGACGGGAATGCGGAGGTCTTTGGCAATCGCCTTGAGCCCGCGGGCCACGTCGCCCACTTCCAGCGTGCGCGTTTCTTTCCGGCCGCCCGTGACCTTGCCGATATGATCCACCACCACCAGCCGAATGCCGTAGGTGGCTCGGGCCGCCCGGATCTGCCCCAGGAGCGTGCCGAGACTCGGGGCGCCGGCCTCGGAGAGATAGAGTCCCGAAGTCGCCAGCCGTTCCACTTCGGCGAGCTTGAGCGATGCATTCCGAATCTCGTAAAGCGTGCGCCCCGTATGCAGGGCCAGGATGCGCTCGGCAATCTCCCGTCCGTTCTGCTCGCACGAGGCGAAGAAGGCCGGCACCGCGGGGGTGGCCAGGGCGTGCCGGGCGAGAATCGCACACGCGAGAGCGGTCTTGCCGATCCTCGGCCGGCCCGCGAGCACCACGAGCCGGCCCTCCGCGAGGATGGGAAAAGGGGAATCGAGCAAGGATAGGCCGGTCGTCAGGCCAAGGGGGGCCGCGTCCTCGTCCAGGGTCGCCGAGAGCTGCTTGGGCGTGAGGATCTCGTCTGTGCGGCTCGTCTGCATCGCGGTGAACAGCATGGCCTCGGCCTTCCCCCGATACTCGTCAATCGGATCCTCGTCAGCGTAGCCGGCCGCCGCGATGCGCTCAGCCGCCAGGATGATTCGCCGCCGCTCGGCCTTCTCTTGGAGCAGCCGCGCATGGTGAGACCAATTCGGGAGGGGCGGGCCGTCCACAAGCCGATCCAGGTACTCGCTGCCGACCTCCAACAGCTTTCCGCGCCGGTTCAGTTCCTCAGCTACGGTGTGGACATCGCAGGGGATGCCTCGATTGATGCACCGGACGGCGGCCTCGAAAGTCCACCGCTCCCGATCTCCGACAAACACGCCAGGGGAGAGCGTGGCCGTCAGGCTGGCCGCCGCCTGCTCGTCTTGCAGGACAGCCTGGAGGATGATCCCCTCCAAGTCGGGGCTTTGGGGCAGGATACGCTCGCTCATAGGTCCCCCATTGCTTGCATGCCGATGAGCTGCGGGAACACGCGCCGGAATTCGGGGACCGTCCAGGCCCGCCGTTCCCGTGTCTCCCGCGTCCCATGCTCGAAGAATGCCGCTAGCTTCGCCCGCACGCTGGCAGCCCCGTAGATGGCCACCAGGCCGCCCATAGCTTTGCGGTCCCGGCCCCACTCAATCAGGTAAGGCTCGGAGAGCTTGGCCTGGAAGGCCGAGGCGAATTCCTGTAAGAGAGCATCCGTCTCGGGGTCGGTCTTGCGGGTCTTCGTTCCCGTCTTGTTCCCCTTCGATACCGCGCCCGCTGATGCTCCCGCATCGGCAAGGTTTTTGTTTTCCTTGTTTCCCTTGTTGAGTGTGGGGCATGGATGGGGCATGGATGCGGGATCGGATGGGGCAACCGATGGGGCATCAGATGTGGGAGCAGGCTCCGGCTCGTCGTGCTGCCTGTTCTGGTAAGCCTCGTAATTTACGAGCGTAATCAGGGTATAGCCCGTGTCCGTGGCCTTGCTGGTTTCGATGTGGCACATGTTGAGGGATTCGAGCGACCGAAAATATCGACGCACCGTTTCACGATCCCAGCGCCAGCGCTTAGCCAATGCGACTTGGGATGTCAAGACTTGGCCTCGGCGGACTTGAACAACCCGGTTCCCCTGAGTGGTGGCGTGATCCGCGTAACTGGCCATGATAATCAGATCCACCCAGGCTTGACCGCGGGTGAACCGCTCCCCAGTCCAAAGGGGATGGTTTGCGAGCTGGCGATGAACACAGACCCATCCAGTCATCGCCGCCGATCCTCGCCTTCCGCCTCCATTGCGGAAAGCAACCGCCGCACCTCGCCCACGATTGCCCGCCGATCCTGAGGCCAGAAGTCTTTGCCGTTCGACCACCTTCGGAATTCAACTCCGAGCTTGGCAGAGGATCCGAGACGACGAAACATCGTGACGAATTGGTCCGCTTGGTGGCCGTGCTCGGAGGTATCAAGGCCGGGCCGGAGGTCGTCTAGGTGGTGGCGCCAGAGAGGGGGTGTAATCATCGCCGACCCCCGAAGCTGTCAACCATCCGGCGGAGTTTGAGCCAGGCTTGATGATACTGGCCGGCAAGCTGGCGATCGGGACCTTGCAGCAGACGCTCGGCCTCATCCGGGGGAATATCTACGGTGAAGAACACGAGGTTCCCGCGCCGGGCGGAAGGGGTCGGCTGGTAGCCCTTGAGGGCGAGAAACGCGAGGTCCAGAAGGTCCGGGGTTTCAAACGCCATGCTGTCGCTCATGCTCTGCTTTGGTCAAGCCAGGTTCATTCCGCGTGGTTTCTCATCGCACCACCCCCGCGCTCTCCGAGGTCCTGCACAGCAATGCCGCCCGGATCGCCTCAATATCTTCACGGGTATAAATCCGCCGGCCGTTGAGCGGATCCCGCTGAGCCTTGGGAATGATCCCTCGCCGTTCCAGGTGCTTCAGCCACTCGGCGGAACGGTTAAACTCTGCCGCTACCTGACTAGGCCGAAAACGCGCTTCACGCATTCTGTTCCCCCTTTCTCGGTCGAACCACTTATAAGAATATTTCTGGTTAATGTCAATTGACCGTTTACCATAAATAGAGTACGATGCAACGGATTTCCGGTAGATCGGGAGTGAATCGAGAGAGGGGCACACGGAGGGGGAAGCATGGATCACAAAGCGAAGCGGGCAGGAAAAGCGTGGCCAGACTTGGAGCGGTTCTTACTGTTCAGCAAGAGAATCGGTCAGGCGCCGAGCCATCAGTTGCGCTGGGTTCTAGGCTTCACGGAGGGCAACCTAGATCATCTTCTTCCCGAAGAGTGGTCAGCGTGGGGCCGGGATCTTCTTTTCTTGTCGGGCCTGGCCCGATTCCCGGGAAACATTCGGCCATCCCTAGCGATACCAACAAATCCCCCTCTCGCCGCGGAGACAGTCCGTGACATTCAGCAGTGCGTGTCCCAGGGCCTCCGGGGCCTCCTGGCCGACCCGCCTCGGTTGTGGGAGCTTCCACAGGGGAAGCCGCGCTTACACCGAGTCTCCCGGCCAGGCGCGAAGGTCACGCGCTTCACCATGACGGGGGGCATCGTCAACGCTCCAGCCGATTCGGTCATCATGGCCGTTGTGGGGCTCGTCCTTCAAGCCGGCGAGCGGCTTCGCGGGTGCCTCAACTGCGGGAAGCCGTTCCTGGCGAACAAGCGGCAGGTCTACTGCTCCCCCTCATGTTCTCAGAAGACCCGGAACCAGCGGAAAAAAGAGAAGTGACCGGCGAGAGCGGTAGTGTCCTATGTTCACAAAGCCGGGGGGGTTGGATGACTGAAAGAGCAGTTCAGGGATTACCGGGAGGGGGGCCGGAGATAGTTGTGAACGTAAGCCGCCAATCCTCGTCTGTCTGATCATCGATCCAGCAGCGCCAGACATAACCCGCGCCGGGCGGCAGAGGCAGCGGTTGCACAGTAATCGCTATGGCGAAGTCGAGAGCTGTTCCTGGCCGAAGGCCGGGCGGTCTACCTACCTCGAACTCGCCGCCCACCTCAACTTCTTGGTCTCCAGCGGGGCCCGGAACCCTAACCGGGTGTTCGTCCTCAGTAAGGAGTGCAAGCCTCAGGTTGTGTCTCCTGTTAGCCTCGTTCCAGTCTACCTCGATCTTCATGGCAATCGCCATCGCAACGGGACTCTGTCCCGCTACGGACCAACCGCCGCCGAGAATGTACAGCTTGCCGCCGATCGCCTGGGCGGCGTCGGCCAGCAGCATGGTCACTCTCACTTAGATGGGCTCCCTTACCAGCGCTTGGGTGGGTTCCGTGCGCGGCATCTGCGCCACAGGAATCTTCCCACTATACCGGATGCGGGTCAAGGTTCGGCCCGCCAGCGCCGAAGTGGTAGAACGCACCAGCCAGGGCGACTCGATGACTACCCTGACGTGCGCCTGCTCCCTGAGGTCGTCACGTCCTTCTCCCATCGCGTGTCTCCTCGCCCCTGTCGTCAGGCGCCTTTCGAGTTTCGTCCAAACAGCGGAGGCCATCAAGAATCCGAATACCAGGCACACCGCCGCCACGAGCCAGTTGTGCCAGCCTACCAGT
>JBIOJT010000333.1:0-5108 GCA_044451055.1 Methylomirabilales bacterium (SeqCode) | reverse complement strand
GGATGCGCTTCAGGGATTGGCTGCCGCCCTGGATCACATCGGCGATGGCGTTCACCAACCCGTCCACCCCGTGGAAGTCGACCGCCGCCGACACCTTGCTCAGGGCGACGGTGAGCCAACTGGTGCCGTTCACGGTCCCGTCCACCCCCTTGGCGTCCACGGTCCACAGCCGGTAGCAGAGCCACTTGCCGAATGTCACGAAGACGGCGATGTACAGCTCGTCCACCCAGTACTTGTTGAGGAGGAGCTGATACAGCCCGGGGAACTGTTCGGCCATCCGCGCTGGAGCCGGACTCTCCCCGGTCTTGTACCACGCTCGGGCCAGGCCCCAGATGCCCAGCGCGGCAATGGCGGTCGCAACGATGGCCAGCCCGATGGTGGTCTGCAGGCCGATGGCGTGGACCTCGCCGCCCTCCACCGCGAAGACCGGCTCTACGAACCGGTGATACAGACCGTGGTCGGGCGGGAAGCCGAACAGCACCCCCACGAGCAGCGCTCCCGCTCCCAGCACCATGAGCGGATAGGCCATGGCCGGGGGCGATTCGTGGACGTGGTGGGCCACATGGCGGTCCACATTATCCTTTCCCTCGAACACCGTGTAGTACAGACGGAACATGTAGAAGGCGGTCATAAACGCGCCGGCCGAGCCAAGGGCCCACAGGAAATAGTGGTGCTCGGCGAAGGTGGCCGCCAGGATCTCATCCTTGGACCAGAAACCGGCGAGGGGAATGATTCCGGCATTGGCCAGCGAGGCCCAGTAGAACGTTCGGCTGGTGATGGGAAGCTTCTGCTTGAGCTGGCCCATCTTGCGCATATCCTGCTCTCCGCCAAGGGCGTGGATCACCGAACCGCACCCCAGAAACAGGAGGGCCTTGAAGAAGGCGTGGGTGGCCAGGTGGAAAATCCCGCTGGCATAGGCCCCGACGCCACAGCTCAGGAACATGTACCCGAGCTGGGAAATCGTGGAATACGCCACCACCCGCTTGATGTCGGTCTGGACCAGGGCGATGCTGGCGGCGAAGATGGCCGTGAGGGCCCCCACGCTTGCCACCACGTCCATGCTGAAGGGTGCCAGGCTGAAGAGCACATGGGACCGGGCCACCATGTACACGCCCGCGGTCACCATGGTCGCGGCGTGGATCAGGGCGGAGACCGGGGTCGGTCCCTCCATGGCGTCGGGCAGCCAGACGTACAGCGGGAGCTGGGCCGACTTGCCGGTGGCGCCGATGAACAGGAGAAGCGTCAACCACGTGACCAGACTGAATCCGAAGACCGAGGGGGCCAGCAGGATGTCCTGCGCCTCGTGCACCAGCGGGAAGACGTGGTCGTACTGGAGCGAGCCGAAGGTCCGCCAGATCAGGAACATCCCCAGGAGGAACCCGGCATCCCCGATCCGGTTGACCACGAAGGCCTTCTTGCCGGCGTCCGACGCCGATTTCTTCTGGTACCAGAAGCCGATGAGCAGATAGGAGCAGAGACCCACCCCTTCCCATCCCAGGAACATCAAGAGGTAGTTGTTCGCCAGGACCAGGATGAGCATGGAGGTCATGAACAGGTTCAGGTAGGTGAAGAACCGAGCGTATCCCGGGTCGCCGTGCATGTAGCCGACGGAGTAGACGTGGATCAGGAATCCGACGAAGGTGACCACCAGCATCATCACGGCGGACAGAGGGTCGAGCAGGAAGCCGACGGTGGCCTGCACATCCTGGACGGGAACCCAGACATAGGCGTCCCAGTTGAGGGTCTGCCCGCCGGCCACCTGAAGGAAGATCGCAAAGCCGATCAGGAACGAGAGACCGGTGGTCCCCACTCCCAGGATGTGGGCGCGGTCCCGAACCCAGCGACCGAAGATCCCGTTGATCACCACCCCCACCAAGGGGAGGACGGGCACCAGCCAGACCAGTTTCAACATAGTTATCGGCTCTCGACCGTCAGCAACTCACAGCGCAACCCGCTGCGCTGCCCTTATCTCTGTCCCTGTCCCTGTCGTCATCTGTTCGCAGTTCACCACTTCATCAGGTTGATCTCGTCCACGTTCACCGTTTTGAAATTGCGATACAACCCCAGCACGATGGCAAGGCCCACCGCCGCCTCGGCTGCTGCCACGGTGATGACGAAGATGGCAAAGACTTGCCCCTGGAGCAGGGTGTGGGGCAGATAGCGGGCGAAGGCAATGAAGTTGAGATTCACCGCGTTCAGCATCAGCTCGATGGACATGAGGATGGCGATGGCGTTTCGGCGTGTCAGCGCCCCGAACACCCCGAGGCTGAAGATGATGGCCCCCAGGATCAGGTAGTGGCTCTCCGGAATCATCGGACTCCCTATTCCTTCCTGGCCAGGACGATGGCCCCCACCATCGCCGCCAGGAGCAGGATGGAGACCGCCTCGAAGGGCAGGGCGTAGGTCGTCAGGAGCGCTCGGCCCAGGAAGGGTGTGGTCTCGGGCAGGCGCGGCGGACCGACGGTAGCGGCGATCCCCCGGGTGGCGGCATAGATCAAGCCGACCAGCAGTCCCACCGCCGCGATGCCGCTCAAGAAGATCTGGTCGTTCACGACCCGCGTGGTCTTGGCCGAGATCCGGCTGGTCAGCATGATGGCGAACAGGAGCAGGATCGTGATTCCGCCGACGTAAATCAGGACCTGCACCGCTGCCAGGAACTCGGCGTCCAGGAGGACGTAAAGAGCCGCCATCCCGCAGAAGCTGAAGATCAGCGCCACCGCGGACCGAACGATGTTTCTCCCCAGGACGACCACGGCCGCCGCCCACACCGTGAATGCCGCCAGGAAATAGAAGACCGCCAGTTGCACCGTCATCGCAGCCCAACCCTTCTCGGCCGTTCCCGGATTAGCCCTTGAGCGTCAGCACCAAGCCCGTGACGATCAGATTGGCAAAGGCGATGGGCAGGAGGACCTTCCAGGCGAAACCCATGAGCTGGTCCACGCGCATGCGGGCCAGGGTCCACCGCAGCCACATCATCACAAAGATCAGGAAGTAGACCTTCACCTGGAACCAGACCAGGCCGAAGAGCACGTGGGCCAGCTCCCGCGGAATACCGGGCAGCGGCACCCAGGGACCGTTCCATCCGCCCAGGAACAGCGTGGTGGCAATCGCGGCGACCACGATCATGTTGGCGTATTCGGCGAGGAAGAACATGGCGAAGCGCATGCCGCTGTATTCGACGTGGAAGCCCGCCACCAGTTCCGACTCGGCCTCCGGAATATCGAAGGGCAGGCGATTGCACTCGGCCAGGGCGCAGGTGAAGTAGGTGAGGAAGGCCACGATCTGGGGGAATACGAACCAGCCCGGCAGGAAGCCGAGCCAGGTGCCGCTCTGGGCGGCGACGAGCTTGCCCATGCTCATGCTGCCCGCGATCATCACCGGACCCAGGATCGACAGGACCAGCGGAACCTCGTAGCTCACCGCCTGGGCCGCGGAGCGCATCGCGCCCAGGGTGGCGTACTTGTTGTTGGAGGACCAGCCCGCCATGATGATCCCTACCACCACCAGGGAGGAGATGGCGACCATGTAGAGCACGCCGATATTCAGGTCCCGGACGATCAGACCCGGCCCCCAGGGGATGGTGACGTAGGCCGCCACCGCAGCGGCGAAGACCACCATGGGGGCCAGGACGAACACCACCTTGTCCGCCCCCGCGGGGATGATGTCCTCTTTGAGCAGGAGCTTGATCCCGTCGGCGATGCTCTGGGCCCAGCCGTGCCAGCCCCCCACGCGCATGGGTCCGAAGCGCACCTGGATGTGGGCGCTGATCTTGCGCTCCCACCAGATCAGGAACATGGCGGCCACGGAGATGTAGGCCAGGATGATTCCGGCCACGACCAGCATGATCACCAGCGTGGGGACGATCGAGGGGATTCCCCAGGCGGTCAGCGTCGCGGTGAAGCGCTCCACCAGCGCGGCAAGCGTCATCATCGCCCCTCACGCCTCATGCGCTCGACCGAGGCCGTCATCGGTCTACCTCACCCAGCACGATATCGACACTCCCCAGAACGGCCACCACATCCGCTACCAGACAGCCCTTGAGCATCGCCGGGAGGGCGCTCAAATTGACGAAGGCCGGGGAGCGCACCTTGTAGCGGTAGGGCTTGGGCGTGCCGTCGCTGATGATGTAAAACCCCAGCTCGCCCCGGGGGCTCTCGGTGCGACAGTAGATCTGGCCCGCCGGCGGCTTCAGCGTCTTGGGCATCTTGGCCATGACCTCGCCCGCGGGCAACTGGTCCAGCGCCTGCTCGATGATCTTGACGCTCTCCTCCAGCTCCCTCCGGCGGACCATGTAGCGCGCCCAGACGTCGCAGCTGTCGAACACGGGGATGTCGAAATTGAACCGGTCGTAGATGGAGTAGGGATCGTTCCGGCGCAGGTCCCACTGGATCCCGCTCGCCCGGAGCATGGGCCCGCTCAGGCCGTAGTCCACCACCAACTCGGGGGAAAGGACTCCCACCCCTTGGAGACGCTTCTGGAACAGGACATTATCGGCCGTGAGCGCATCGTACTCGGGGAGGCGGGGCTTGAACCACTCGAGGAATGCGCGGCAGTTTTCCACCCAGCCGGGTGGAAAGTCCATGGGCATCCCGCCGATCCGGTAGAAGCTGTAGTTCAGGCGTTGCCCGGACACTGCTTCGAACAAGTCCAGGACCATCTCCCGCTCGCGGAAGCAGTAGATGAAGATCGTGAAGTTCCCCAGGTCAAGGCCGAAGGTCCCCAGCCAGATCAAGTGGCTGGCGATGCGCTGCAGCTCGGCCAGGATGACCCGCATGTATTCGGCGCGCGCCGGGATCTGCTGGCCCATCAGCCGCTCGACGGTAAGCACGTACCCGAAGTTCATGGACATGGAGGCGAGGTAGTCGAGCCGGTCGGTGTAGGGGATGACCTGGGTGTAGCTCCGGTTCTCGCCGATCTTCTCGTGGCAGCGATGCAGGTAGCCGATGTAGGGAATGCAGTCGGTGATGGCCTCCCCATCGAGCTTCAGCAGGAGGCGCAGCACCCCGTGGGTGGACGGGTGCTGCGGGCCCATGTTGACGTACATCTCCTCCATGGTCTCGCCGGTCCGCTCCAGCATGACCGTCGTCCCGATGGGTACTGGCCTATCC
>JBIOJT010000332.1:0-5123 GCA_044451055.1 Methylomirabilales bacterium (SeqCode) | reverse complement strand
GGGTTGGGCTGAGCCAGTGGGGCGCCAAGAAGATGGCCGATCTGGCGTATCAGCATCAGGACATCCTGAAATTCTATTACCCGCTGGCAGAGATCGGCAGCCTGAACGGGGCGGGCGCGGCCAGGCGAGCCTCGGCGCAGTAGTGTTGGTGGAAGGGCCCAGCAATCAGCTTCCAGCACTCAGCCTCGGAAGGCGCGGAAACAGCGGGCCTGTGTCCTCTTCCGCCGCCCGGGTGGCCCTGCCCCAGATGGCTGATGGCCGAAGGTTCCTGAGTTTCGAGGCATGCGGCTCTACGATTTCGATTACGAGCTCCCACCAGAACTCATCGCGCAGCAGCCCGCCAGCGAGCGGGATGCGGCGCGCCTCCTGGTTCTCCACCGGCGGTCCGGTCGGATGGATCATCGGCGGTTTGCCGACTTGCCCGAGTACCTCCGCGCGGGCGACGTGCTGATCGTGAACGACACCAAGGTGATCCCCGCCCGACTCTTCGGCACGTTTGAGGACGGCAAGTCGGTCGAAGTCCTGCTGGTGCGCCCCGTCGAAGAGCACTGCTGGGAGGCGCTGGTCAAGCCCGCCAAGCCGGCCCGGTTGGGACGGCGGCTGAACCTGGCCTGTGGTCGTCTCACAGTGACGGTCACCGCACAGGGGATCCACGGTCGCCGAATCTTGCGCCTGCCGACGGACGTGGACCTGCGGACGATCCTGCGCTCCTACGGGGTGATTCCGCTCCCCCCGTACATAAAACGCAGCGCCCAGCACCTAGCGCCTGGCGCCGAGATGGAGGCAACCTCTCCTGGCGCTCGGCGCTCGGCGCTCGATGCGGATTTCGAGCGATACCAGACCGTCTACGCGCAAGAGGAAGGAGCGGTGGCCGCGCCCACGGCGGGCCTGCACTTCACCACCGCACTCCTCGACCATATCCGCCAACTGGGCGTCCTGATACATCGGGTGACCCTGCACGTCGGCCCTGGCAGCTTCCAACCGGTGCGGGTGGAGGACGTCTCCCGGCATCGGATGGAGCCGGAACGGTACGCCATCCCGGAGGAGTGCCCCCGCGCCATCAAGGCGGCCAAGGCCGAGGGCCGGCGGGTGATCGCCGTGGGGACGACCAGCGTTCGTACGCTGGAACACGCCACTGACCCCGATGGCTCGGTGCGGTCCGGTGAGGGAGAAGCGGACCTGTTCATCACCCCGGGCTTTCGATTCCGGGTCGTGGATGCGCTCCTCACCAATTTCCACCTGCCCCGGTCCACGCTCCTCATGCTGGTGTCCGCCTTCGCCGGCCTGGAGGGCATCCGGCGGGCCTACGCCGAGGCCATCGCGGAGCGTTACCACTTCTACAGCTACGGCGACGCCATGCTGATCCTCTGAGGCGGGCGCCACTTCCCGTCAACGATTCCTAGATTCCTGCTGGCATATGCGCTTCGAACTCCTTGCAACCGACAGGACGACCAGCGCCCGCCACGGGCGGCTGACCACCGGCCACGGCACACTGGAGACCCCTGTCTTCATGCCCTGCGGGACACAGGCCACGGTCAAGACGCTGGACCCGCGAGACCTGCACGAGGAAGGGTGCGAGCTGATCCTCTGCAACACCTATCACCTGTATCTTCGCCCCGGCCACGAGCTGATCCAGGCGCTCGGCGGCCTGCACCGGTTCATGGGATGGAACCGGGCCATCCTGACGGACAGCGGCGGGTACCAGGTGCTGAGCCTCGCCGCCCTCAGGAACATCACGGAGGAAGGGGTCACGTTCCAGTCGCACCTGGATGGATCCCGGCATCTGCTGACTCCAGAGAAGGCCGTTGAGATCCAACTGGCGTTGGGCGCCGACATCCTCATGGCCCTGGACGAGTGCCCGCCCCACTCCGCGGATTACGAGTACCATCGGTCCTCCATGGAGCGCACCGCCCGCTGGGCGGAGCGGTGCCGGACCGCTCACCGGGGGGAGGAACCGGCGCTCTTCGGGATCATCCAGGGCGGGACACACCTGGACCTGCGAAGCCGGTCGGTCGAGGCGACGCTGCGGGCCGGCTTCTCGGGATACGCCCTGGGGGGCCTCGGGATCGGCGAGGGAGCGGCGCAGACGTACGCGATCGTGGAGCACGCCACGGCGCTTCTGCCAGCCGAGTCGCCCCGCTACCTCATGGGCGTCGGCACACCGCAGGATCTTCTGGAGGGGATCGCCCGCGGCGTGGACATGTTCGATTGCGTCCTTCCCACCCGGAACGCCAGGAATGGGGGCCTCTTCACCAGCACGGGGCGTCTCAACATCAAGGGGGCCACCTACGCCCGAGACGAGCGCCCGGTGGACCCGGCCTGTTCCTGCTACACCTGCCGGCATTTTCCCCGGGCCTACCTCCGGCACTTGTACGTGGCGGACGAACTCCTCGGTCTTCGCTTGAATACAATCCACAACTTGCACTACTATGTGGAGTTGATGCGCCAGGCGCGGCAGGCCATCCAGGCCGGGGCCTTCACCATCTGGAAGGCGGAATGTCTCGCGCGGATGCTGTCCGATCCACCAACCTCGAAGCACCCACAGGAGACTCGCACCGATGACTGACGTTGCGTATGCCATGGGGCCGATCCCGGGTGGCGGCGGATCGGCCGGGGGAATGTCTGTCTTCATCCCGCTGATCCTGATGTTCGGAGTCTTCTACCTCCTGCTCATCCGGCCGCAGCAGAAGAAGACACGGCAACACCAGGACATGCTGAAGAGCCTGAAGGTCGGCGACCGGGTGGTCACCACCGGAGGACTCTATGGCACCATCGTGGCCGGCGGCGATACCATCATCAAGCTGGAGATCGCCGACAAGGTCCGGGTGGATGTGGGCCGAAGTAACATCGCGGGCAAGGTGCAGAGCAAGGAGCCGAAGGAAGCCAAAGAAGCCAAGTGACGGGTGGGCCGCTGTGTCCTGAGGCCCCGGCGGAAAGGGCAGTTCGGTGGAGCAGCTTGGCCGGTACGAACTCCTGGGGGAGCTGGGTCGCGGGGCCATGGGCGTGGTGTACAAGGCCCGCGATCCGAAGATCGACCGGCTGGTCGCTCTCAAGGTCATCGCCTCGGCCGAGGGGCTGCACCCGACGGAGGCTAGGCAACGCCGGGAGCGCTTCCAGCGCGAGGCGCGCGCGGCCGGCCGTCTGGCCCACCCCAACATCGTTGCGGTTTACGATGTGGGCGAGGACCATGGCCGGGACTTCCTGGTCATGGAGTTCATCGAGGGCCAGGCCCTGGATCAGGTTCTGCGCACGCGTCGTCCCCTCCCCCTGGATGAGACCCTGGCCATCGGGGAGCAAGTGGCCCAGGCCCTCGACTACGCTCACGCCCACTCCATCATCCACCGGGATATCAAACCCGCCAATATCCTCCTAACGCGGGATGGCGTCGCCAAGGTCACCGACTTCGGCATCGCCCGCATCACCGGAATGGAGACCACGCAAACCGGCCAGTCTCTGGGGACCCCCAGCTATATGTCCCCCGAGCAAATCTCCGGCCTGAATCTGGACGGCCGCTCGGACATCTTTTCGCTGGGAGCCGTCCTCTACGAGCTCCTGAGCGGAGAGAGGGCCTTTCCGGGGGAGACGATCAGCACCGTCATTTACCGCATCACTCACGAAGAGCCGACGCCGCTGCGACGTCTGAACCCCGCCTTCCCCGCCAGCCTGGACGCCTGCCTGCAGAAGGCCCTGGCCAAAGATCCCTCCCGCCGGTATTCACGCGCCGTCGATCTGGCCCAGGATCTCGGCAGGGCGGCGGAAGGCGGCTCCGTTTCTCCAGGGTCACAGGCGACCACGGCCGTCAAGATGCCGGCACCCCCGAGGGCCCGCCCCCAGAAACGCGCGCGCAGGCCGCTGTGGCCGTGGCTCTTGGCCGTAGGCGCGGTCGCGGCAGGGCTCACCATCCTTCTGACCTTGCGGGTGCGCACGCCCCAGCCGCCTCCCGTGCAGCCGCCCGCTCCTCCCGTCTCCCAGCCCGCGGACGATGCCGCGGCGCAGGCCCGGGCTGCCGCCGAGGAGGCGGCTCGCCGGAAGGCCGCCGAAGAAGAGGCCCAGCGCAAGGCGGAGGCAGACCAACTGGCGGCCGAGAAGAAGCGAATCGAGGAAGCGAAGACCCTCCTTGCCCGGCAGCAAGCCGCCATCGACGCAGAGCGGAAGAGAGCGGACGAGGAGGCCGCCAGGCGGAAGGCGGCAGAACAGGAGGAGGCCCGTCGCCCGAGACCGGGCGCCATTCAGCGGCGGGGATTGGACAACGCGGAGATGGTGTACATTCCTGCCGCCACCTTCACCATGGGGGACACCCAGAGGGAAGGCCTGCAGAACGAGAAACCCGCCCATCCGGTGAGCCTGCGGGCCTTTTGGCTAGATCGGACCGAGGTCACGAACACGCAGTTCTTCCAGTTCGCGAGGGCAACTGGATTCAGGGCCCGACCGGCATTGCTGAAGGTGGCACAGGGAAAGGAGCAGCACCCTGTGGTCCATGTCACATGGGAGGACGCGATGGAATACTGTCGCTGGACCGGGAAGCGGCTCCCCACGGAGGCGGAATGGGAGTACGCCGCCCGCGGGACCGATGGCCGAAGGTATCCCTGGGGCGACACCTGGGATCCCAACCGGGCCCGCTTCGAAGGAAACAGCGGGGGGCAGACCACCGCGCCGGTGGGCTCATACCCGGCCGGCGCCTCCCCGTTTGGCGTCCTGGATCTGGCCGGCAACGTGTGGGAGTGGACCAGCTCCCTCGAGAGGCCATACCCCTATGTCGCTACCGACGGGCGCGAGGATCCCGCGGCGCCGGGGCTGCGGGTCGTCCGGGGCGGTGCCTGGCGATTCAGGCCGGGCGCTCTGCGCACCAGCGTCCGGTGGGGGATCGAGCCCACCGACCAGCGCCCCGTCATCGGCTTCCGCTGCGCGCAGAGTTGACCGGTTCTTTCGAGCCGAGGCCACTCAGAAGCGACACCACCACAGGCCCACCGCGAGGAGGCCGAATTGAATCGCGTCACCGGTTTGCTGGTTGCAGTTACGCTGGCGGCGGCTGGACCCCCTGGGACGATCAGCCAGGCCTTCGACGAGGAGCTGCAAACGATCCCGACGCACCGGGAGGAACCTGGGTCCACTGGGTCCTCGCG
>JBIOJT010000331.1:0-5141 GCA_044451055.1 Methylomirabilales bacterium (SeqCode) | reverse complement strand
GGGCGGCGGCCCGCCCCTCTCGGTCGGGTACCCGCGACGAAGGCGTGGGTGCGTGGGGAGGGCTGAGCCCTTGCCGCGGGTCCTGTGCAAGGGCGAGGGCCTTCCCCGCGAACGAAGCAGCGCGGGGAACGGTGTAGCCATTATTCCGCGCTGCGTAGTATGTGGGAGAGGACTTCCACCGGGGCGTCGGATAGAAAAGGGGATAAAGATCAGGGGTTGTCCCCCGTCCCTATCCCCGTCACCCGTGATTCGGGGTGCGATTGAGAAGGTCAGGACCGAAGGATTCCGGCCTCGACCAGGATGTTGCGGAGAGTTTCTTTCTGCCCGTCGCTCAGCGGCAGCATGGGGCTGCGAGGGTTGCCGCCATAGTATCCCAGCATGTCCAGGGCAGCCTTCAAGCCCGGCACGCCGAAGCGGGCGGTCACGGCGGTGTTGGGGGCGATCATGCGCAGTTGCAGCTCCCTGGCATCCTCGTGCTTACCATGACTGAAAAGGCTCAGGATGTCGCAACACTCCTGGGGCGCAATGTTGGCCAGGGCCAGGACGCCGCCGACGGCGCCCATGCACAGGGCGGGGTACAGAAAGCCCGCCGATCCGGCCAGCACCTGGAAGCCGGCCCGGGCAGACCGGATCACCTCGCCCAGCTTGGCCAGATTGCCGCTGCTGTCCTTCAATCCCACGATGTTGGGATGCTGAGACAGCTTGATGATGACGTCGGCCGCCATATCCACACTGGTATTGGCCGGCATGTTGTACATGCTCACCGGGATGGGCGAGGAGTCGGCAACGGACTGGTAATAATGAGAGAGTCCCGCTGCATCCATCTTCGACTTGTAATAGCTGGGCGTGATGAGGATGGCCACGTCGGCACCCAGAGACGCCGCTTTCTTGGTGAGGGCGATGGTGCCGTGGGCAGATTCGCACGCCGTCCCCGCCATGAAAAGCTTGCCCTGGGGGATATGCTTCCGCGCGGCCTCGAAATAGGTCAGCTTCTCGGACTCACTGAGGTAGGGGAATTCCCCATTGCTTCCCAGGACCACGTAGCCGGAAAGGGGGTAGCGGTTCCATCGCTCGAAGTTGCGCGCCAGGGCCTTGAGGTCGATTTCTCCTGCTGCGTCGAAGGGGGTAGGAATGGGGGGAAAGATACCGGCCATCGAGAGCGGTGTGTTCATCGCATCCTCCTTCGTGTGGTCCCGTCATGACTTCGGCGTAGAGTACCATACGCACGCCAGGGTGTCAGGCCAAGGACGATTTGACAAGACCCCAGGTCCGTCTTTCAATACCTTCCCCCCACCTGCTGCGTCGCCAGGTGGTTGCCCCGGGAATCACGTCAGGTTCCTGGGAGGCGATCACGCCGACAGGCCTCATCCAGGTTGACGATTAGGAGAAAAGCTCGCTACTGCCTGCCTTCACCTCATGCCTTGTGCTAGAACCCATGAGCTATGAGCCGTCAGCGTGTGCCATCCGGTTTCACCCCCGCGCAACCCCGACAGACGGGCGGGTCGTTCTGGCTCAGGCATCCGTGATGAACCATGCGCCGGCATCTGGAACAGATCGGAAATGGCTTGCGCGTCAGGACCGCCCACATCCCTCTCAGCTCTTCCCGGCACACGCCGCACCGCCAGAGAATCGAATGGGTCGTCATCAGGGTTCCCGTGCGAACGGTTGGACACGCTCGCCCGCCGTTCCAGTCAGTCCAAGGCCTCCAGGATCGCGCACTTCAGGTACTGGGTCTCCCTGGCGGCCAGCAGGATCGGGTGGTCGGCGGCCTGCGTTCTAAGATCCCGCAGGTGAAACTCCCGGTGGGCATCCGCGGCTGCTGCCCTGAGCATCTCGAGAAACGTCGGGGGATCCACGTGATACGAACAGGAGCACGTCACCAGGACTCCGCCGGGGGAAAGCAGCTTCATGGCGCGGAGATTGATCTCCTTGTAGCCGCGCAGCGCGCCCTCCAGGGCCTGCTTTCCCTTCGTGAAGGCCGGAGGATCCAGGATCACCAGGCCAAAGCGCCGGTCCTCGCGGTCGAACGCCCGCAGCGCGTCGAAAGCGTTGCCGATCGTGAAGGTGCACCGGGAGGACAACCCGTTCCGCTCCGCCGACCGCTCGGCCCAGGCGATCGCCTCGGCGGACAGGTCGATCCCCACGACCGAGGTGGCCCCGCCAGCCGCCGCGCTCACGGTGAACCCCGCGGAGTAGCAAAAGCAGTCCAGGACGTCCCGGCCCGCCGCCAACCCTTTGACCACCTGACGATTCTCGCGCTGATCCAGGAAGAAACCGGTCTTCTGCCCCGCCGCCACCTCCACGAAAAAGCTCAGCCCACCCTCCTGGATCCAGAGGCCTGTCTCTCCCTCCCCCCAGGCGAAGCCCTTGCGGAGCTCCAAGCCTTCCAATTTTCGCGGCGAGGCATCGTTCCGCTCGTAGATCGCCCGGGGGTGGGTTGCGTCGCGCAAAGCCGCCAGGATCGCCTCCCGGACCCGCTCCATTCCGGCCGTGAGGACCTGGATGACCAAAAGGTCGCCGTAGCGGTCCACGATCAGGCCGGGGAGGTGATCCGCCTCCCCAAAGATCAGGCGGCACCCCTCTGGCCCGCTCACGCAGCGGCCGCAGCGCCCCACCGCCTCGCGCACACGGCGCTCGAAGAAGGCTCCGTCGATGGGTTCCTCTGCGCGGGTGAGCAGCCGGCCCGCGATCTGCGATTTCAGGTTCACCATCGCCTGGCCCAGGAACCGGCCGCGACCGTCCAGGACATGGGCAACCGCGCCGGGTTCCCCCTCGCCATCCACCCGGGCGATCTCGTTCCGGTAGATCCACGGGTGCCCGGCCAGGAGCCGCGCCTCCCTGCCGCTGGCTAACCTCAGGGTCAACACGGTTTGCCCGGTCCTGCAAATGCGGAATGCGGAACACCCAAAGGGTCCCCGGAAGCGGAATCGAACCCGAGAAGAGCGGGGAGGATCTCGGCCGCCTTACCGAGGTGAGACTCATGGGCGAGAGAGGTGAGGCGGGTGGGCTCCAGGTTCACCTCGACCACGTAGGCGCCGTGCCGCCGGGCAATCACGGGGAGCGAGGCGGCCGGCTGAACGACCGCCGAGGTTCCGACCACGAGGAACACCTCGCAACGCTCTGCAAAATCGAATGCCTCCTGCAAGGCCTCCGGTGGCAGCGTTTCTCCGAACCAGACCACGTCGGGCCGCAAAACCGCCCCGCACTCGCACCGAGGGGGAATCGCCGGCAGTGGCACGTCGTGGTTCTCCGTGCTCTTTCCCTCCTCGAGACAGCGGACGCGCCAGAGATTTCCGTGCAACTCCACCATCCGGAGGCTTCCCGCCAGACGGTGCAGGCCGTCCACGTTCTGCGTGATCAGCAGGAACTCCCGCGCGCGGCGCTCCAGGAAGGCGACGGCTTGATGCGCCGGGTTCGGCTGGCACCACGCGATGAGTTGCCGTCGCCAATCGTACCACTCCCAGACCAGCCGAGGATCCCGGCGGAACGCTTCGGGTGTCGCCAAGTCCTCGGCCCGGTACCGGCGCCACAGCCCGTCAGCCCCTCGGAACGTCGGCACGCCGCTCTCGGCCGACACCCCGGCGCCGGTCAGAACCGCCACACGCGGTGCCCGATCGAGGCGCTCACGCAATCTGCTTGTATCGGACGCGTTCATGTCGAATTATCCCCGTCGAAAGCAGCACCACGGGAAATGGAGGAGCCTGCGTTGCGGAATCAAGACGGGCGCCATAAAATGCTGGGCGATGAGGAGGCCGCCATCGGAAAATAGAAGGGCGCCTCGATTGGCGCACCTACAGACGACACGACACGTGACAAAAGATCACTCCGCCACCTTCGTCCATGGCACGTAGGGCAGGTGGTGGGCCAGGGCCACGGGCTGGTTGGTCACGTGCCCGCGGATGACGTTGAGGCCCTTGGCGATCTCGAGATTCTCCCGGGCTGCCTGGTCCCAGCCCTTGTCGGCGATCTGCTGGACGTAGGGGAAGGTCGAGTTGGTGAGGGCAAAGGTGGAGGTCCGCGCGAAGGCGCCCGGCATGTTGGCCACGCAGTAGTGGAGGATGCCATCCACCGTGTACACCGGCTCGCTGTGCGTGGTGGGGTGGGTCGTCTCGCAGCAACCGCCCTGGTCCACGGCGACATCCACGATCACGGAACCGGGCCGCATGAGCTGCAGCATCTCCCTCGTCACAAGCCGGGGAGCCTTGGCGCCGTGGATCAGGACAGCCCCGATCAGGGCGTCGGCGCGGCGCAGGCACTCCTCCAGGCTCATCCGGTTTGACATGAGCGTGACGACGTTCTCGGGAAACACCTCATCCAGATAACGGAGTCGGACCGGGCTCACGTCCAGCAGATAGACCAATGCGCCCATACCCGCCGCCACGCGGGCCGAGTTGTATCCCACGATGCCCCCACCGAGAACGACGACCGTGGCCGGCGGCACCCCCGGCACACCACCCATCAGGACTCCGCGGCCGCCCAGCGGCCTGGCCAGATAGTAGGCTGCGATGTGGGCCGCCATCTTGCCCGCCACCTCGCTCATGGGTTCGAGGAGCGGCAGGCGGCCATCCGCGGTTTCCACCGTCTCGTACGCGATCCCGATGACCTTCCGTCGGATGAGGGCCTTGGTCTGCTCCACATCGGGCGCGAGGTGCAGGTAGGTAAAGAGTATCTGATCCGGCTGGAGGAGGTCGTACTCCGGCGGCAACGGCTCCTTGACCTTCAGGATCATCTCGGCATCCTTGAAGACCTGCCGTGCCGTGCCGACAATCTTGGCTCCGGCCGCCTCGAAGGCATCGTCGCTGATCCCGGAGCCGGCACCGGCCCCTTTCTGGACCAGCACCCTGTGGCCGCGCGATACCAGCGCCTGCACCCCGGCAGGAATTGCCGCCACCCGGTTCTCGTTATCCTTGATCTCTTTCGGAACCCCGATGATCATCGGCACACCCTCCTGTGTGGCCGATCGGTCGAACGGCCGCCTGGTCGAGCAGTCTCGGAAACACAAGGACCCCCCATTGGCCAATCAACCTACCGACCGGTTACTACGCAGCGCGGAACGATGGCTACACCGTTCCCCGCGCTGCTTCGTTCGCGGGGAAGGCCCTCGCCCTTGCACAGGACCCGCGGCAAGGGCTCAGCCCTCC
>JBIOJT010000330.1:0-5142 GCA_044451055.1 Methylomirabilales bacterium (SeqCode) | reverse complement strand
GTCTTCAGGCCCAGCTCCGATGCCCGCTTGACCATGCGACCGAGCACGTCCACGAGCGAGACCGCGACGACGGCGTTGACCTGGTTGCCGACGGCCTTGATGTTCGTCAGCTGGGCGGAGAGATCGACAGTGTTGCGCAGGTACGTCTCTTCCTTGACGATCGTGATGCCGTGCGCCTTGGCTTGCTCCTTGAACACCCTGACGCCCTGCACGGAGAAGTCGTCGTCCGAGGCGGAGATCAGTGCCACCTTCGTCATGTTGAGCGACTTCAGGGCCGGCACGGTCATGCTGATGATGGTGGGGGTGGGGGCGTTGACGCGGAAGCTCCAGGGCTTGTCGTCCTTCGGGTCGACGATGGCCGAGGCGCCGGGGCTGACGAACGGCACGCCGACCTGGTCGGAGATGGCGAGGACGGCCAGGGTCTCCGGCGAGGCGTTCGGTCCGATGATGGCCAGGACATCCCCGTCGGCCGCGTGCTTGCGGTAGAGGGCCACCGCCTGGGTCTTCTCGTTCGCCGTGTCCTCGTTCCTGAAGACGACCTGGCGGCCATTGATTCCACCCGCGGCGTTCACCTGGGCCAGCGAGATCTCGATGCCGCGGTTCATGGACAGGGCGTACTGCGAGGCGGCTCCCGTCACGCCGAGCAGGCCGCCGATGACGAAGGGGCCGGCTGCCGCGCTGGAGGAACTGGTGCTGCGCCCGGTGAGGGCGAAGGCCACGGAGATCGCCGCGAGCAGGGCCACCCGGCTACGCGAACTCGTCATCATCATCCCATTCCTCCGGCCACCTGTGTGGCGTCTGACCAGTCCCTCCGGGTGGTCGCAGGGCTGCTCACCCGGGCCAAGTCCACTTCTTCCACCCTCAGGGAGGGCTGCTCGTCTCATATTTGCGATTTCTTATCAAATAACCGCCGCCACTTCAAGGCTCTTGGACCGGGCCCGCTGGCCGGCCACACAGCGCTTACGGAGTCTCCAGCAAGGGGATTACATCCGAGCGCAGCCGCCGGACCTGCTCCACGTCCGGCCCCAACGCCGTGAAGATGTACCAACTGACCCGATCAATCTGCTGGGTCATAGACCGGATCTTGTCGCGAATCTCCCTTGGCGTGCCGATCAGGTATGTATTCCTGGCCTCCTCCCACGTTCCGGGGAAGAAGCAACCCACACCCCGGCGGGCCGCCTCCTCGTCCTGCGGTGTCTCCACGACGTAATACCAGTGGGAGAAGGCGAACTGGACGGCATTCGGGCGCCCGGCCTCCGCGGCCGCCTGCTGAACTCGCTCCCAGGCCGACTTCAGCAGCCCGGGATCGATCCCTTGTCTCTTGGGAATCGAGTAGATCAGGGGCGCCCACGCGTCCGCCATACGGCCCACCCGATTGAGCACCCGCTCGAGTCGCATCGGCATCACGGGAGCATTGATGTGCTGGGGATCGACCAAGGAGGAGCCGAGCCAGATGGGCGGCCCGCCCGGGCGAAATGGCGTGGGCTCAACCGCAATGTTTTCGAACTGAAAGTGCTTCCCCTGGTGACTGCAGGGTTTACCCTTCCAGAGCAGCCTCAGGATATCGATCGTCTCTTCCATGCGGCTGGCCGCCTGATTCTGGTTCAACCCAAGCACACTGAATTCGGCCCGATTCCACCCCTGTCCCACCGGCAGGATCAGCCGGCCCTTGCTGAGAAGGTCGAGAGAAGCGGTCATCTTGGCCAGCTGAACCGGGTTGCGGAAGGGCAACACCATGACCAGCGGCGCCACGTGCATGCGGGATGTCCTGGCCGCCAGGGCGGACAGGGTCACGAAGACCTCGGGTGCCGTGGACAGATAGACCATGCCGGCGCCAGTCCCCACGGTGGCCAGCATGCGGTCCACCGTGAATACGCCGTCGAAACCTAACTTCTCCGCCTCGACGGCCATCTCGATGTGCACGTCGAACGAATCTCTTCCGATAGGCAACCATGGAAAGGGCCGGAATCCGATCCGATAATCGTTGGACATGAATCTGCCTCCAGCGCCCGAGGTGGCGAATGACCGAGGGGCGACCTCGCCGGTCTCAACCCGAAAGCCATGGTCGTCCCTATGTGCCGAAGCTGCTTGTCGAGGGCGTGGGTGTCCGCGATCGCCGTGTGATGGGCAGCTTCGCAGTATCGACAGGCAGTAAGCTAGCATGCGGCAAAGAGGGTCATCAACAGGATTGACACGTTCGCGGGCCCTCGAGGCGCCACGTCAGCGCTTCACCTCTCCTCCGAGTGACGAGCGGGGCCGCATCCGACGGCGGATTCCGTGCTCGAAAGCTCGTGCACGCGTTTCTCCTTGACGACGCCTCGGGGTCGGTGCTAGTGATGGCGCCATCCCGGGGTGCGGCGGCGTCGCGAAGAGCCCTGCCGGGCTCGTTCGCCGGATGGTCGACGCGCGAGAGGGCCTGCGCAAGGAATACGGGCGGTCCACCAAAGCCGGGGATTCGGGGGGAAGAGGAAAGCAATGGCAGACTCCAGCACATTGTTCGATCTGACCGGGAAGACCGTGGTCGCGGTCGGAGGCGCGGGCGGGATTGGAGGTGGGGTGTGCGAGGCCCTGCCGGATTTCGGGGCCAATCTGGTCATTGTCGATATCCTGGAAAACGACGCGGCAAGGATCCTGAAGACAATCTCCGACCGCGGGGGGAAGGCTACCTTCATTCGGGCGGATTGTACGAAGCTGGAGGAGATCGACCGGATGGTCGAGAAGGTGCTGTCCCAGTACGGCCGCATTGACGTGAATGTGAATTTCTTGGGGACCACCGTGCGGAAGTCCGCACTGGACCTGACGCTCGAAGAATGGAACAGGGTGCTGCACTTGAACCTGACCACGGTCTTCAACATCTGCCGGGCAGTCGCCAGACCGATGCTGGCTCAGAAGAAGGGGAAGATCATCAATTACTCGTCAGTCTCGGGGGTGATCGCCCGCAAGGAATATTCGATCTATTCCGCCTCCAAGGCGGGGCTCATCAACCTGTCGAAAGTTTTGTGCAACGAGTGGGCGGCGGAGGGGATCAACGTCAATGTCATCGCCCCGGCAGGGGTGAAGACGGAATTCAACAGGAAACACCTGGAAGAGAACCCGGGGATCGAGCAGCGACTCGTCGCCGAGATCCCCGCGGGGAGGCTGGGTCGGCCGGAAGACCACATCGGCCCTGTGGTGTTCCTCGCCTCGGAGGCCTCCGATTTCGTCAACGGCCAAGTGCTCTACGTGGACGGCGGGAGGATGGTGATGTGAGGGGGGATCGCGCATGAACTATCGGATTGTCCCCCTCGACGTCGGTCATTTCGCAGCGCTATCGAAAGACACCTGCCTCTACCGCATGTACCGCGGCCAGACCTACGAGGCCCCGTGCATCATGTGGTATGTCCAGGGAACGAAGGACAATATCCTCGTGGATCTGGGACCGCCCGATCCTGAGCAATGCTTGAAGAATCATGGGACGGTCATCACGAGGACCCCTCAACAGGAACCCATCAACGCTCTGAGAGCGGCCGGTCTCTCTCCGGAGGATGTCAAGCTGGTCATCATCACGCACCTCCACTATGACCATGCCTGGGGCTTCCACCTTTTCCGCAACGCCCGGTTCGTGATCCAGAGAAAGGAAGTCGCGTACGCGATCGCGCCGGCCCCCGTCTTTCGTTCGGGCTATTACGAGACGAGCCTTGGGAAACCTCAATTCGTGGACTACCTGGACCGGATAGAGACGATCGAGGGGGACCGCGAAGTGGAAGACGGTGTTCGCGCGGTGTTCATCCCCAGCCACACCCCGGGGTTCCAGGGCGTGTCCGTCAGGACGGAGAAGGGGACCTACTTTATCGCCGGGGACGCCGTGGGCGTCTTCGAGGCCTGGGAGCGGACCCCCCACGTCCCGTCGAGCATTTTCAACAATCTCGAGGAGTATTACGAGTCCATGGCGAAGATCGACGGGATCGCGGATTTCGTGCTCCCCGGGCACGACATGACGGTGCTGGAGAAATCGGTATACCCCTGACCCGGCCCAGGCGAGGCCGAAGAGAAGCGCCCACGCGCGGTACGCACGCACCCGGTGACGGCCGGGCCGGCACCGGCGGCGCGACGTTGCTCGTATATCGGAACATCCTGTTCGGGGGCCGATCCACGGGAGACCGCATGAAAACGAAGGTTGGGTTCATCGGCTTGGGGGCCATGGGGAACCCCATGGCAAGGAATCTCGTCAAGAAGGGCTACCCCTTGCACGTCTTCGACTGACCCGCGTGGAGGTGCGAGGGGATGTGGAGAGCGGGTGAAGGGATGCCAAGCGGAGCGGCTCCTGTGATGGAAGCTCTGAAGGGCGAGGTTTCGGCAAGCGTGTCCGGGACGCAACGAGCATAACGAGCATGAGGAGGCGAACCATGGTGCGTGGGAGACGGTCGATAGGTCTCGCATTCTGTCTGCTGGCGGTCGCGCTGTGGGGGAGCGGCCAGGCTGTCGCCGAGGAATTGAAGATTGGCGTGATCGCTCCGCTCTCCGGCCCCGGGGCGGGGTGGGGCCTCGCTCTTCGCGCGGGTGCCGAATTGGCGGCCGAGGATATGAATGCCCAGGGCGGCCTCGACGTGGCCGGGACCAAGTACAACGTCGTGGTGATCGCCTACGATGACAAGTACCAGGCGCAGGGCGGCGCTGACGCGGCCAACCGGCTGGTGTTCCTGGACAAGGTCAAGTACATCGTCGGCCCGATGGGCTCGGCGCCCGGGCTCGCGGCCCAAGAGTTCACGGAGCCGAACAAGGTCATCCTCATCGGCGACAGCTTCACGACGAAGCTGCTCGGTCCGAAGAAGCTCTACACGTTCCGGACGACGATGACCACGACCGAGTTCGCCCCGCCGATGATCAAGTGGATCAAGCAGAAGTACAACCTCAAGCGATGGGCGTTCATCTCGTCGAACGACGAGAGCGGCAAGGAAGTGGCCGGGGCGAACCTGCCGGCCCACAAGGCGGTCGGTCACGAGATCGTGTTCGAGGATTACTACGAGCGGGGCACCGCGGACTTCATGCCGCTGCTGACCCGCGCGTTCGCGCAGAAGCCGGATGCGATCGACATCGACGGCGCCGCGCCCGGTGACGGCGGGAACATCGTCAAGCAGGCTCGGCAGGTGGGCTTCACCGGGC
>JBIOJT010000329.1:0-5144 GCA_044451055.1 Methylomirabilales bacterium (SeqCode) | reverse complement strand
GCGTGAAGAGGCCCGGGTCCCCTGGCCCCGCCCCGATGAGATAGACCTTGCCGACGCGTTCGCCTACGTGTCCCAGCGTCACATCACCACCATGCGTCAGGTCCTCCCGAGAACGGCCCGCAGGATCTCCGCGGCCCCGCGGCCGAGCAGATCCTCCGCCAGGGCGGTCCCCACCGCCTCGGCCTCGCGGAGAAGCCCTTGTCGTTCGTCCGCAACCAATTGCTTGCCGTCCGGCGTCGCGACCAGGCCTCGGATGAGAATGCGGCCTTTCGAGATCCTGGCGTGGGCCGCGAAGGGAACCTGACAGCCGCCTTCCAGGCGCCGGAGAAACGCCCGCTCCGCCCGGACCGCCGCGTGCGTCTCCGGATGGTTCAACGCGCATGCCCTTACTGCGGCCGCCCAGGGGACACCCGGATCTTCCCACCCAGAGGCTACCCGGCTTTCGATCCCCAGCGCTCCTTGCCCGATGGCGGGCAGGCAGACGTCCGGTGAGAGGAACTCGGTGATGCGATGCGTCCAGCCCAGCCGTTTCACTCCTGCGGCCGCCAGCACGATGGCATCCAACCCCTCGCTGTCCAGCTTGCGGAGGCGCGTGTCCAGGTTCCCCCGCAGGGGGACGATGGTGAGGTCTGGCCGATGGTGGAGCAGTTGCGCCTGGCGTCGCAGACTACTCGTGCCCACCCGTGCTCCCACGGGGAGGGTGGTGAACCGAGCGCCCGTCCGCGAGATCAGCACGTCGAAGGGATCTTCGCGTTCGGTGATGGCCACGATGTCGAGGCCGGCGGGCAAATCGGTCGGGACATCCTTCATGCTGTGGACGGCCAGGTCCACCCCCCCATCCAGCAGGGCCTCCTCGATCTCCTTGACGAAGAGGGCCTTGCCCCCCACCTGAGCCAGCGGTACGTCCAGGATTTTGTCGCCCGTCGTCTTGATCGTTTCGAGCGTCACGGTGAGGCTCGGGAAGGCGGTGCGGAGTCGGTCCGCCACGTGGTTCGCCTGCCACAGCGCGAGCTGCGACCCCCGCGTCCCGATGACCAGGCTTCGCCGGTCATAGCTCATGGCTCATGGCTCATGGCGATGACCTTAATTCTCGGCTCGCGGCTCTGCGCTTTCCGACCGCGTCACTTCTGCTTCTCTTCCAATCCGAACAACCGGCGCAGCACGCTGGTGTACAGGTGGCCGTCCCGTAGGGCCGCGCGTCGTTTCAGCTCTGTCATCGGCTGGTGGAGGATCTTGTTGACCATGGCGTGGCTCATGGCCGTGATGGTCTCTCGTTGCTCGGGCGTCAGGTCGCCCATCCGGACCAGGGCCTTCTGCAACTCTGCGCCGCGGATCTCCTCCACCCGCTGCCGGAGGGAGACGATGGTCGGCACCACGTCCAACGAGCGCAACCAGTTGAGGTATACCCCGACCTCCCGGTCGATGATCACCTCGGCCCGCTCCGCTTCTCTCTTCCGCTCCTTCAGGTTGGTCTCCACCACCGACCGCAGATCGTCGATGTTGTAGAGATAGACGTTGTCCAGATCGTTGCAGGCGGGATCGATATCGCGCGGGTCGGCGATGTCAATGAGGAAGATCGGTCGGTGGCGGCGCTGCTGAATGATGGTCTGCATGTCCTCCTTCTTGAGGATCACGTGGGGCGCGCTGGTGGCACTGATCACGATATCGGCACCCACCATCTCCTGGCGGAAGCCCTCGAAGGTCACGGCGCGACCGTCAAACTGCCGCGCCAGGGTGACCGCCCGATCGTAGCTTCGATTCGCCACCAGGACCGAGCGGACGCCGTCATCGACCAGGTGGCGCAACGCCAGTTCGGCCATCTCGCCCGCGCCGATGATGAGCACGGACCGACCGGTGAGATCGCCAAAGATCTTTCGCGCCAGCTCGACCGCGGCCGAGGACACGGACACGGCCGAGGCGGCGATACCAGTCTCACTCCGCACCCGCTTGGCGACGTGAAACGCCTGCTCCAGGAGGTTGTTCAAGATGATACCGGTGGCCTCCCGGGCCTGCGCGATCGAATAGGCGGCCTTGACCTGACCCAGAATCTGCGGCTCGCCCACCACCATGGAGTCCAGGCTGGAGGTGACGCGGAACACGTGCCGCACCGCATCCGCAGCCGTGTAGGTGTACAGCTTGTCCATGAACTCCGTCTTTCCAACGTTCCGGTACGTGGCCAGGCAGTCGGCGATTGCCCCGGTGGCCTTCTCGATCTCGCCCTCCGTGACCGCATAGACCTCGACCCGGTTGCAGGTGGCCACGAGCATCCGCTCCACGAGATCCGACGAATCCCCCATCATCTCGAGCGGCTTGGGCAGATCCGGCTCCGGGACGTTGAGTCGCTCGCGAAGTTCAATCGGCGCCGTCTTGTGGCTCAACCCGACAACGAGAATTTCCATGGCTAGGAAACCAGCAGCACCTACAGGACCCGTCCGGTTCTGAGCAGGCTGACACTGATCAGCGTGAACAGGACCAGACAGAACCCGATGATCGCGAGGATGGCCGCCCGACGCCCCCGCCAGCCCGCCGACAGCCGGGCGTACAGCAGGCCGCCGTAGATGAGCCAGCTCAGGATGGACCAGATCTCCCGGCCATACAGCGGCAGGAAGGAGCCCCGCGTGTGTTCGGCCCAGATGGATCCCGTGATGAGCGTCAGCGTGAGCAGCGGGAAGCCGAACAAGAGCGATTTCACACCGACGTCATCCAGGAGTTCCAGGGACGGCAGCCGGAAGTGCATTCGTCCCAGCTGCCGGGACTTCAACTGGCGTTCCTGCAGGATGTACATGAGCCCCGTGCAGAAGGTCAGGGCGAAGGCGGCATTGCCGAGAATGGCCAGGGCCACGTGCACCCACAATCCCACCCCCTGGAGGGTTGGGCCCAGCTCCGCGATGCGGCGGGGGAGGGCCGCCGCCACCGATCCAGCCAGGAGCACCATGGGCAGGACGAACGCGCCGATGACGCGGTTGCCGTAGCGGAACTCGGTGACCAGATAGATCAAGACGATGGCCCAGGCCAGGAAGGACAGGCTCTCATACACGCTGCCCAGAGGCGGCCGGCCCAGGGTGTAGATCCGGAAGATATGAGATAGCGTGTGCGCGCCGAACCCGGCCAGGGTAGCGTAGGTGGCAACCCGGCCCAAGATCGAGCGCTGGCTGGCGATGTACAGGAGGTAGTGCAGCGTCCCGAGCAGGTACCCGAGGAGGGCCAGATAGAAAAAGAAATGATCGATGGTCATGGCTCTCCTACCCGGCGCGCCCGATCCGGGCCCCCGTCTGCGGGGGCAGCGTCACGAAATCTTCGATCCGCGCCGCCACCGCGGCCGAGTCCCCGCGAGCCGCCGCCTCGAAAAGGTCCGATTCCACGGCCCGGCGATAGATCGCCTGCCGGTCCTGCGGGTCGGCGATGGCCTGCCTGGTCCGCTCCCGAAGGAGGCGCAGGGCGGCCACGAACGCCTCGTACTCCGGGCCGATGGTCTGTTCCAGCCGCTGGCGGAGCTTCTTGGCCAGGGCCGGACTGCCGCCGGCGGTAGAGATGGCAACGGTCAGGTCGCCGCGACGGACCACCGAGGGGACGAGGAAGCTACAGGCCGCGGGATCGTCCACCACGTTCACCAGGCCGCCGGCGCTCTTGACCCGCCCCGCCACCTCCCGGTTCACCTGCGCATCGTCCGTGGCCACCACCACCAGGAAGGCGCCGGGGAGGTCTGAGGCCCGCACGGGCCGGCGTCGCAGGCGGATCCGTCCCGATGACGCCAGCGCCAGGAGGCGCGCGGTCGCCTTCGGGCTCACCACCTCGACGCCCGCACTGCACTCCACGAGGAGGGCGACCTTGCGCTCCGCCACCGCGCCGCCGCCCACGACCAGGCAGCGTTTCCCCGTGAGGTCCACCATCATCGGATAGAACTTTCGCATGTCTCGGGATGTGTCGGGCCCACGGGGTGATCCGTCCGCGGCGGACGGCTGGGCCGCTTGTGGTCGCCTGTCAGGGGTGCCGCTGGCGAGGTGCCCCCTCCCCCTACTCCTTGTTTTTCTTGCCCGAATTGAGGAGGCCCTTGACCTCTTCCACGAACTGGTGGACATCCTTGAACTGACGATAGACGGAGGCGAACCGGACGTAGGCAACCTCGTCCAGGTCGTGGAGGCGTCGCATGATGAGCTCGCCCACTTCACTACTGGCGATCTCGCGATCCGGCTTCTCCGCCAGGCGCGCCTCGATGTCGTCCACGATCGCCTCGAGCTGCGCCACGCTGACCGGCCGCTTCTGCGTGGCCTTCAGCAGGCCGCTCAGCAGCTTGTGGCGATCGAAGGGCTCGCGGCGCCCGTCCTTCTTCACCACCATGAAGTGGATCTCCTCGATCCGCTCGTAGGTGGTGAAGCGGCGGTGGCATTGCAGGCACTCCCGGCGGCGGCGGATGACCTCGCCGTCTTTCCCCTCCCGGGAGTCCACCACCTTCTCCGACAGGTGATCGCAATAGGGACATCTCACCGCGATCGCCCCCTAGCGGATGGGCCGCACTCAGTCGCCGATCATGGCAGCAGCCGGTCCCGGTACAACGGGAAGGCAGCGCACAGCTCCCGCACCTTGTCCGCCACGCGCGCCTGCCGGCCGGCGTCCTCGACGTCCGCCAGCACCTCGGCGATGAAGCCTGCGACTCGCTGCATCTCGGCCTCGCGCATGCCTCGCGTCGTCAGGGCGGGGCTCCCCAGCCGGATGCCCGAGGTGACCGTGGGCGGTTTGGTGTCGAAGGGGATGGCGTTCTTGTTCACGGTGAGGCCAGCCTTGTCCAGTGCCACCTCAGCCGCCTTGCCCGTGAGGCCCTTGGACGCTACGTCAACCAGCATCAGGTGCGTGTCGGTCCCACCCGAGACGAGCCGGAAGCCCTGGGCGATGAGCGCCTCGGCCAGCGCCTTGGCGTTTGCCACGATCTGGCGCTGGTACTCCCGAAACTCTGGGGTCAGGGCTTCTTTGAAAGCAACCGCTTTGGCCGCGATGATGTGCATCAGCGGCCCCCCCTGCATCCCGGGGAACATCGTCTTGTTGACGGCTGCGGCCAGTGCGGCTTTGCACATGATCATGCCGCCGCGGGGCCCGCGCAGGGTCTTGTGAGTCGTCGTCGTCATGACATGGAAGCCGTGCTCGAAGGG
>JBIOJT010000328.1:0-5176 GCA_044451055.1 Methylomirabilales bacterium (SeqCode) | reverse complement strand
CCTGTCGGAGAATTGGGTTTGGAGGCTGTACGACCGAATAACGACCTCCACATTTGGCTCAGGATCGACGATCTCGGCGCGGTCCATGATCCGAGGACCCCCCGAAATGGACTCCGAGGGATTACTCCGACAGGCTCCTAGTCCTGGTCTGTGGCCGAAGTCAAGATGAATCCCTAGATTCGGCTTTTATTGCTCTTCGGGGGTGGGGCGGCAGGCTGGACTTCTAGCTGGCAGCTGGCAGCACGCAGCAGGCAGCTAACCGAACCACCGGACTCTCGAACGACCGAACGCTCTTGGCTAGTCCATAGAGTCCATTGAGTCTGTTGAGTCCTTTGAATCAGCGGGCAGCTGGCAGTTTGCAGCAGGCAGCCGACTGAACTACCGAACGCTCTTGGATAGTCTATTGAGTCCTTTGAGTCAGCGGGCAGCTGGCAGCTTGCAGCCGGCAGCTAACCGAACACTCGAACTGTCGAACCATCGAACGCTTTTCCAAGAGACGCGCTACCAGTCCTGATCCGAAGGGAAGAGGCTCACGTGTCGCACGCCCTGCCGGGGGACGGCCATCCAGGGGGCGACCGTCTCTTTCCACTTGAGATAGTGCGGCGTCTGCTGGTGGCGCGCGAAGTCTTCCTTCTCGCGGTAGACCTCGTACAGGAAAAACTGCGCGGGGTCCGCCTCGGCCTGGAGCACGTCGAACCGGACGTTGCCGGGCTCGGTCAACCGGCTCTGGCGCGCATTCTCCAGCGTGGCCTCGATGAAGGATTGGACGTGCTCCGGTGTGACATGCACGGTGACGCACACGGCGTACATCGGATCGACCTCCAGCCCCCTCACCCTCCCCTCTCCCACCTGAATGGGGGAGAGGGAGGGGAGAGGGGTGCGGGCCGCGACCTTATGGCTTGATCGCGATGCTGAACCCCTCGATCCGCTCGTCGGACCGAGCCGTCCACTGCAGCCTCCGGCTGACCCCGTAGTTGTCGATCTGCTGGTACAAGGGGATGCAGGGCGCGTCATCGACGAAGATCCTGTCCGCCTTAGAGTAGAACTGCTGCCGCTTCTTGCGGTTCATGTTGGTCTGGCCCTCTTCCAGGAGGGCGTTGAAGTCCGGGTTCCAGTAATTCGCCAGGATCTGCCCCGTCCGAAACATGGGGGTGTAGCTGTAGTCGGCATCCCAGGTGGTATTCCCCCAGCCGATGAGCCACATCGGATCCCCGCCGTGGCGATAGGCGATGTTGTTCATGTAGGTGGTCCACTCGTCGACCTTGAGCTGAGTGCGGATGCCCACCTGCGTGAGCTGCCCCGCCACCGCCTCGGCCACCTCCTTGTCCTTCGGGTACCGGCCGTTCGGGGAATGCAGCACCAAGTCGATGCCGTTGGGATACCCGGCCTCGACCAGGAGCTTTTTCGCCCGGGCGGGATCGTACTTGTACGGCTTCACCTTCGGGTCGTAGCCGAAGTGCTTGGAGGTGAGCATCGTCGCCGTCCGGATGCCCTGTCCCTCCAGGACGTTCTTGATGATGGCGTCCACGTCCACGGCGTAGTTGATGGCCTGGCGGACCTTCGGGTTGGCCACGGGGCTCTGAATGGGCTTGGTGCAGTCGTAGGACCCCTGGATCAACTCACACTTCACCGTGTAGATCGGAATAAAGATCGTTCGGACGCTCGGGGCGGAAGAGACGGTCACCTTGGGATGGTTCTTGATCTCCTTGACCAAATGCGGCGGGACGTTGGTCGCGATGTCCACTTCGCCCGTCTCAAGCGCCGACATCCGGGTGGTCTCCTCGGGGATCGGCCGGAAGATCAGCGTCTTGATCTTCGGCGCGCCGTGCCACCACTGCTCGTTCGCCTCCAGCTCGATCCGGTCGTCCTTGACCCACTTCACGAACTTGAACGGACCCGTCCCCACGGGATTCAGCGCCAGGAAGGCCTTGTCGTGCTCCTTGAAGTACTTGGGAGGAATCATAGCCCCCCGCAGGGTCAACTGGGCATCCAGGATGGGGAAGGGCTTGGCGGTGACGATGCGGATGGTGTACTTGTTTTTCACCTCGACGTGATCGATGACCCGGAGGGCCGTCATGCGGAGGTTGTTGGCCGGGTTGGCCATCCGCTCCAGGCTGAACTTCGCCACCTCGGCGTCGAACTCCTCCCCATTGGTGAACTTGACCCCCTGGCGGAGCTTGAACTCCCAGGTGGTGGGATTGATCAGTTTGTAGGAGGTGGCCAGCCAGGGCGTGATCTTCAGGTCCTTGTCTCGGACCAGCAGCGTGTCGTAGATGTTCAGGAGCACGTTGAAGGCCGGCGTCTCCTCGTGATCCTGGGGGTCGAGCGTCGTGGGATCCACCCCCTGCGCCACCACCACCTTCCCGCTGGGCGCCGCCCACGCCGCAGGCGCCAGCAGGACGAGGAAGGCCGCCCCCCAGATCCACCTCTTCCAGCGTCGCATGGATGCTCCTCCTTCTTCGGTCGCTACGTTGATTTGCCACCTGTCGCTTGAAAGAGCCTTCAACGGTCGGCGATCACCCCTCACCTTCCCAGAGGCTGGCCGCCGAAAGCTGATGGCTGAATGCTAGAGTTGCAGCCGCGGATCCAGCACGTCCCGGAGCCAGTCCCCCAGCAGGTTGATCCCCAGGACGGTCAGCATGATGGAGAGTCCCGGGAACGTGGCCAGCCACCACGCCGTGGAGAGGTAGGCACGCCCATCGGCCAGCATGCCTCCCCACGTCGTGGTCGGCGGCTGCACCCCGAGGCCCAGAAACGAGAGGGCGGATTCCAGAATGATCATCCGCGCCACCTCCAGGGTGGCGATCACGATGACCGGCGTCAGGACGTTGGGGAGGAGATGGCGGAATACGATTCGCCCGCCCCCGCCGCCCAGGGCCTTGGCCGCGGCGACGAACTCCCGCGTGCGCAGGGTCAGCACCTCCGCCCGCACGACCCGGGCGTAGGAGACCCAACTGGTGATTCCGAGGACGAAGATGATGTTCCGCAGGCTGGGACCCAGGACCGCGATCACTGCCAGGGCCAGGAGGATGAAGGGCATGGCCAGCATGGTATCCGTCACACGCATGCACAGGTCATCCACCCGCCCCCCTCGGTAGCCGGCCACCAGGCCGATCAAGGTCCCCAGCGTGCCGGCCACCGCCACGGCGGAGAGCCCGATGATGAGTGAGATCCGGGCCCCGAAGATGATCCGGCTCAGGATGTCCCGTCCCAGATGGTCCGTCCCCAGGAGATAGGTTCGGCTCCCCGGAGCGCTCCAACCCGGCGGCTTCAGTCGCAGGGTGATCTCCTGAGCGATCGGATCCTGCGGGGCGATCGCCGGGGCGAAGATGGCCGAGGCCGCCACCGTGAGGAGGATCAGCAGGCCGATCAGGGCCGCCCGGTTTCGGAACAGCTCCCGGAGGACACGCCGGAGGTCTTGCCGCGCTTCCTTCCGCTCGACCGCCTGGCCTACCTCCAGGGCGAGGGCGCGACCGTCACTCATGGCCGGGGCACCTTCCGATCGCCCCCGATCTTTCCACCCGGTTCTCGGCGCTCGGCGCTCCGGGTACCCGGCCCGCAGGGCTGGGTGCGGCTCTCGGCTCTCCGTTCTCGATCACTTGTAGGCCACCCGCGGGTCCACATACGCATAGAGGATGTCCACCAGGAAATTGATGATGATGAAGATCGAGGCCAAGGTGAAGACGGCGGCCTGCACCACCGGGTAGTCGCGGTAGGAGATGGCCTGCACCGCCAGGCGTCCAACCCCGGGCCAGGCAAAGATCGTCTCGGTGATGACGGCTCCGCCCAGGAGGGTCCCGAGGTCCAGGCCGATCACCGTGATGATCGGGATCGCGGCGTTCTTCAGGCCATGCTTGAGGACGATCCGGATCTCGCTCACCCCCTTGGCCCGCGCCGTCCGGACGTACTCTTGCCCCAGGACCTCCAGCATGCCCGACCGCGTCAGGCGCGCGATTCGAGCCATGGAGAATGCGCCCAACGTCACCGCTGGCAGTATCAGATGCTGCCACCCCTCAGCCCCGAAGGCAGGGAGGAGATTCAATCGGACCGCGAAGAGCAGGATAAACATGATGCCGAGCCAGTACACCGGCATGGACTGCCCCAGCAGCGCCAAGACCATGCCTGCATGATCTATCACGCTGTTCCGCCGCACGGCCGAGAGGATGCCGACGGGGATGGCCACACAGACCGCGATCGCCATGGCGGCAAGAGTCAGCTCCATGGTGGCGGGCATCCGCTCCAGGACCAGGCCCAGGGCCGGCTGCTGGTGGCGGAAGGACATGCCGAAATTCCCCCGAAGAACGCCCGTGAAAAAGCGTCCGTATTGGGTGTCCGTCACGAAGCGCCAGGGAGGATTCAGATACTGCCAGGGGGGCCACCGGAAGAAGAGCGGGTCGTTGAAGCCCATGATCTTCCGGAAGTTGTCGATGTCCTCCTTGGTGGCGTCCGGCGGCATCAGGAGGACGGCCGGGTCCCCGGTCAGATGCAGGATGATGAAGATGATGATCGAGATCCCGAACAGGACCAGGAGGGACTGCCAGAACCGACGAGCGAGGTAGCGGATCATACCACAGACCTAGGAAACATCAGCCATGCAGGGGACGCCGCCAGGAGCCCCCACCCCGAGACGCCTCGCGCCTGTTCATCTGAAATGAAAAACCCCCTCTCACCGTGACGATGGGAAGGGGGCGACGCTTGCCGTTCCGTCACGCCTCTCGGCGGACATGGGGCCTGGGGCAGGAGTTGGCACCCCGTGTTCGCCTCCCGAATGGGGTTGCCGTGGCTTCTTCGGGCCAGTCCCTCAGCCACTCTGGATGAGAAGTATGCTCCTTCTACTCGATCACCTATCCAGTGTCAACACGAAACAGAGGAAAGGACTCTTTCGACGGATGCGGCCGGCCGGGGAGTTCTGCCAGGCCTCGTGTCCCGAAGGCCATGCAGCCCGTCCGGCCGTGCGCATTGGCTCCAGGGACGGATGGAACGGCATGGAATGGCCCTTGACCCCGACGGCGGGGCGTGTTACACGGATGGCGGAGTTACTGTGCGGTGCGTAAAATAGGCGACAGTCCCTCCCGGACCGCACAGTCCGGGGGAGAGTCCGAGGAGGGGCGGCGGCCCGCCCCTCTCGGTAGCGTCAACCCAGCCGCGGACGGCCGGGGCAATGACGGAAGAAACT
>JBIOJT010000327.1:0-5181 GCA_044451055.1 Methylomirabilales bacterium (SeqCode) | reverse complement strand
GGCGCTCTCGTGAGTGGCCCGGCGAATTCGCAGGGGCCTCTCCGGTCGGAATGGGAGCCATGGCGGTGGAGCGTGGCGGAGGGAAAGGGTGGGCCGAGATCCATCCTCGCCGCGATGTACCGCTTCCCTCACGTCCACCTCACTCGGCAGCATGGGGGATCACTGCGATCCTTCGGTCAAAGGAACCGCAGGGACGGGGTGCCAGTGGTCACAGGCTTCCAGGTAGGAACGACGCGGCAGAAGGCTATCCAAGCCCCCCCAACTTGTCAAGCGAAGGATCGGAGGAGGCTGTGGGGCTGGTCCGGCCCACAGGGCCTTTGTTTGGTTCTTGTATCACCCCAGGGCGAGAGGCTCGCATCCGCTTGCAATATGTGAAAAAGAGAGTTAGGACAGCACATAGCGCCTGTAGGTAGGGGGCCTGCCCGTGGAGGGGTGGTGCGAGTCCGGGAGGCGGGCGATCTCCCCCAGACTTCTCACATCCGAAAAGGAGGGCCACCCATGGCTACCGCTGACAATCTGAAGGAGGCCTTTGCCGGGGAAAGCCAAGCCAACCGGAAGTACCTGGCCTTCGCCAAGAAGGCCGAAGCCGAAGGATACCCCCAGATCGCCAAGCTCTTCCGTGCCGCGGCCGAGGCCGAAACAGTGCACGCGCATGCCCATTTCCGCGTCATGAGAGGGGTGGGCAGCACCATCGAGAATCTGCAGGCCGCGGTCGCCGGAGAAGGGTACGAGTTTCAGAAGATGTACCCCGAATTCCTCAAGGCGGCCGAGGCTGAGAAGAACCAGCCAGCGGTCGTTACCTTCAAGAATGCCCTGGCCGTAGAGGAAACCCACCACAAGCTGTACTCGGACGCCCTGGCCACGCTGAAGGCCGGCAAGGATTTGGCAGCGGCCTCGATCTATGTGTGTCCGGTGTGTGGTCACACCGTCATCGGCGGCGCGCCTGATCGGTGTCCTGTGTGCGGCACACCGAAGGACCGGTTCTTCGAAGTGAAGTAGGAGGCCGGGACCTTCCCCTCGGGAGGATGAGGGGCACACGGCGGGGGAATCAGCCTCGCTGATGGGAGGATGACCATGGACCTGTCAATGGGCAACAAGAACGTGGTGATCGGGCTCGTGGTGATGATGGTGTATCTCTCCATGACATTCTTCATCGAGCGGACCGCGGCATTGCTCGCGTTTCACGACAAGGCGGCAGCCGTGGTGGTGGACACCAAGGGCTCGACGAACCTGCTGGATCACCAGATCGTTGACATGAAGCGGGGGCCTGCCTACCGGACAGGTGGGATTTACTTCACGAACTACTATCCCGCTTCGTACGTCCGGGTGCCGAATTCCTCGCGGGACGCCGGCTACAACATGCGGCTGTATGCCTGGATCTTCGCGCTATTCGGCGTCACCGTCGGGGTCATCGTGGGATTGCAGACGAAGGCCAGCCACGGGCTCCGCTCTGCCGCATCATGGCTGGCGGTCGTTGGCGTGGTGCTTTATCCCATCCGAGACGCGGTCTATTTCTGGGGACGCTGGCTCAACCCCGATTTTTCTCCCGGCGTGCCCGGACCGGTGCTTTACCCGATCATGTGGATAGGCGGAACGGCGATGTTCCTGTCGCTCCTCCTCGCGCTCGTGGTGTTCGTGCAGGGCGCGCAGCGGGCCGCCGCGAAGTAGGTCAGGCACGAGCGAGACGACCCGCGAGACGGGGAAGCGCTCGACCGTCTGCGGGGGACGGACCCAGATCAGATGCGGCCCGGCTCTCGATGCGGTTGCCCTGACCCGCCCGGTCCGTACGGCGCTCCGCCCACGCGTTTTTCATCAATGCTCGTAATGAAGAGGAGAACGGAATCATGGCAGATCATTCCAGGATCCGATGCAAAGCACTCCTGAGTAAGGTCATGTCGGCGGAGGCGGCGGCGGTGCTGATCCCGGCTCACGTCAACGTGGGCATGAGCGGCTTCACCGGGGCCGGGTACCCCAAGGCAGTCCCCGTGGCGCTGGCCAAGCACATCATGGATTCCAACCTGTCCGGGAAGGACCACAAGATCCGGGTCTGGACGGGCGCCTCGACGGCCCCGGAGCTGGACGGGGCACTCGCCATGGTGGATGGCATAGAGCTTCGGCTGCCCTACCAGTCGGACCCCGTGTGCCGGAAGAAGATCAACGCTGGGGAGATGGAGTACATCGACATCCATCTGAGTCACGTGGCGCAGTTCGTCTCGTTCGGCTTCCTGGGACCCCTGGACACCGCCGTCGTCGAGGTCACGGCCATCCGCGAGGATGGGTCGCTCATCCCCTCATCCTCCATCGGGAACAACAAGACCTGGATTGATCTTGCCAAGAGGGTCATCCTGGAAGTGAACAGCTGGCAGAGCGAGAAGCTGGAGGGGATGCACGACATCTATTACGGGGACGGGGTGGCGCTCCCACCGCATCGCAAGCCGATCCCGCTCGTCAAGCCGAGCGACCGCATCGGCTCGCCGTACTTCGCGTGTTCTCCCGAGAAAATCATTGCCATCGTGGAGACCGATGCCCCCGATCGCAACACCCCCTTCACTCCCCCGGATGAGGCCTCGCTGAAAATCGCCGAGCACATCCTGGATTTCCTGACCCTCGAGGTCAAGAACGGCCGCCTTCCGGACAGTCTGCTGCCCCTGCAATCCGGCGTCGGCAACATCGCCAATGCGGTGCTCGTCGGTCTCGACAAGGGCGACTTTCACGACCTGACCTCGTACACCGAGGTCATCCAGGACGGCATGATTTCCCTGATGAAGTCGGGGAAGCTCACCACCGCCTCGGCCACCGCCTTCTCCCTGAGCCCGGCGGCCATCGAGGAACTCTATGCCAACATAGACGAGTACAAGGACCGGATCATCCTGCGGCCCCAGGAGATCAGCAATCATCCCGAGGTCATCCGGCGCCTGGGCTGCCTGGCCATGAACGCGATGATCGAGGCGGACATCTACGGGAATGTGAACTCCACCCACGTCATGGGCACGCGCATTCAGAACGGCATCGGCGGGTCCGGCGATTACGCTCGCAACTCGTTCCTGTCCTTCTTCATGACGCCCTCTACGGCCAAGGGCGGCGCCATCTCCTGCATCGTGCCCATGGTCTCCCACGTGGACCACACGGAGCACGACGTCCAAGTCATCGTCACCGAGCAGGGCCTGGCCGACCTGCGCGGTCTGTCGCCGAAGCAGCGGGCCAAGCAGATCATCGAGAAGTGCGCCCACCCGGACTATAAGCCAGTGCTCCGGGAGTACTTCCGCAGGGGGTTGGAACTCTCGCCGGGCAAGCAGACCCCCCACCTGCTCGACGAAGCGTTCGGCTGGCACATGCGGTACCTGCGGACGGGGACGATGAAAGGGTAGCCGAGTCGGCGGGAGAGGAGCGGGCTCGCTCCACGCAGGAGAGAAGGCCACGGGGAGTCCTTCCCAGTGAATGGAGTCGGGAAGCAATTCATCGAGCAGACGAAGTATGCCAACATGGGCAAGCCCGACCAGGGGCGCGGCCTGCTCCAGCCGCCGCTGGAGCTGGACCGGGACCGGACCAGGAAGCCGATCCCACTGCCTGCGCCAAAGACCATCCGGTTGGGCAGCCTGAGCGTTCGGGAGGCCATTGATCAGCGGCGGACGCTTCGCGCGTATTCCCGGGTGCCTCTCAACCTCGAGGAACTATCCTACCTTCTCTGGTGCACGCAGGGGGTCCAGCAGATCGTCCCGGGATTCAAGACGATGCGCACCGTGCCGTCGGCGGGAGCGCGTCACGCCTTCGAGACGTACCTCTGCGTCAATAATGTCTCGGGGCTGACGCCCGGGCTGTACAGGTTCCTGGCGCTGGATCACGCCCTCATCGAGCAGGACCCGAGATCAGATTTCGCCGATCGACTGGCCGAGGCGTGTCTGGGGCAGGAGACCGTGAAGACGTGCGCGGCGACGTTCCTCTGGACGGCCGTCGTGTACCGGATGACGTATCGATACGGCGAGCGGGGCTACCGATACCTGTACCTCGATGCGGGGCACGTGTGCCAGAATCTCTATCTGGCCGCGGAGGCGATCGGGTGCGGGGTGTGTGCCCTGGCGGCGTTCTCGGACGACGACGTGAACCGGTTGCTCGGTCTGGATGGGGAGGAGCGGTTCGCGATCTATCTGGGCGCGGTCGGGAAGAAGTGACGAGGGAGAGGTAGAGGAGAAGCATGCGGTCAGGGGTGGACACGCGGCAAGATCGTCCTCGGGATGTAGCTGCATAAGAGTAGACTCTCCCGAAACAGAGCGCCCCCGGCCGGGCGAAACCGCCGCATGCCGGGGGCGTTTTCGTTTGAGGGTGCCTTCCGAGGGACGCGCATTTGAGTTGCAACCCCCCGGGAAAACATGTAGAAGATAGGCAGCAAGCGGGAGCTCGGGGAACCGGGCTGAGAGGGTGGCGCTGTCCGCCACCGACCGCCTGAACCTGACCTGGGTAATGCCAGCGTAGGGAGGCGAGGAACGGTCAAATCGCCGCTGGGTTACCCCCAGCGGCGTTTCTATTTGCTTGGGAGGAGGAGGCGCGGACATGGCAAACTTCAGCAGGCCGGACTTTCCCTCGCGCAAGGTCTATGTGACGGGAACCCATCCGGGGATTCGGGTGCCAATGCGCGAGATCGCCCTCGCCCCGCCCGAGCCGCCGATCCGCCTCTACGACACGAGCGGCCCGTACACCGATCCCGCCTACGAGGTGGATCTCCAGAAGGGGCTGCGGCTCCTCAGGCGGCCGTGGATCATGGCCCGGGGAGATGTGGAGGAGCTGGCGGCGCCGACCTCCAGCTACCGGCGTGAGCGGGAGGCCGATCCGGCCCTGGCAGGAATCCGCTTTCCGGTTAGCCGGAGACCCCTCCGGGCGAAACCAGGAAAGCGCGTGACCCAGATGCATTATGCCCGGCGAGGCGAGGTCACTCCCGAGATGGAGTTCGTTGCGATCCGCGAGGGGGTGGCTCCCGAGTTCGTCCGCGACGAGGTGGCCCGGGGCAGAGCCATCCTCCCGGCCAACATCAACCACCCGGAGTCCGAGCCGATGATCATCGGGCGGAACTTCCTGGTGAAGATCAACGCCAACATCGGCAATTCTGCAGCGACCTCTTCCATCGAGGAGGAGGTGGAGAAGATGCGCTGGGCGACCCACTGGGGGTCCGATACGGTGATGGACCTC
>JBIOJT010000326.1:0-5201 GCA_044451055.1 Methylomirabilales bacterium (SeqCode) | reverse complement strand
GGATGTTCTCCGGAGGAACCTCGGCCTGGATGTTGTGGACGCTGTAGGGGATAAATCCCGAACCCAAGTCTCGGACGCGCCGACCAACCTCGGCGCGTACCTCGGCGGGCGTGCCATAGGGCAGGACCTGCTGACTGTCCACCGCCCCCCAGAACGCCAGGCAATGGCCGAACTCACGTCGCAGCCGTGCGGTGTCCATGTCGGCGGCAGAGACCTGCACGGGGTTCAGGATTTCGACGCCGACATCTATGAAATCCGGGATCAGGGCGTAGACCGAGCCGCAACTGTGGAAGGCGATCCGTGCCCGGGAGCGCTCGCGGAGGAACTGGATCAGCCGAGCCATCCGGGGCTTGAAGACGCGACGGAACAGTTGGGGGGAGATCAAGGGGCCAGTCTGCATCCCATAATCATCGGCCAGGTACAGGATGTCCACCGCGTCGCCGACGGCCCTCAGGGTTTCCTCGGCCATGGCAAGCTGGATGTCGAGGCCGCGGTCCAGCAGCGCCTCGCAGAATTCCGGGTTCACCTTGAGCTGGACCAGCCAGTTGGCGAAGCCGCACATGAACTGCCCGAGGGAGAAGAGCCGTCCCGGGACGTGGACAACCAGTGCGCAGTCCGTTTCTCGCCGCAGGCGCTCCGCCTCCCGGCGGAGACCCGCCACGTCTGTCTTTTTTGGTGAAGGCCAGGGGTGGGCATCCAGGTCCGCGAGGGTGAGGTCGTCCTTCTCGAACGGGGAGTGGACGACGTAGTAATGGCCACTGGCCGGCCGCCGCCGCGCGACGCCCCAGATGTCGGTGTACTCGGCGGGGGCAGCGTAGGCCACCTCGTCGAAGAGCCCGCGCTCGCCCGAATCCTCTGCGGTGTGCGCCACCACCAGGCGGAGGTCTACGTCGAACAACTCCAGGATGGCATCGTCCGGCCAGGCCAAGAGGGAGCGCTCGGTCTGCACCTGAACCGGGCCGGGGAGGCCGAGGTGGCGCTTGAGCCGCTGGTAGGCGTACAGGTTGATCCCGCTGGCGGGGGAGCCCCCGAAATCCACGGGGTGCCGATCCGGAAGCTCGCGGTTGATGACGGCCAGGACTCGATCCCGATGGCTGAGCGAACTCATGCCTCCGTCTGTCTCCTGGTGAGCATGCGTGTTCGGCGAGGACGATACGCCGGCGCATGAGACCGGTCAAGCTTTCCAACTCGGCGCTCGAGCTTTGTTCGGCGTTGCAGTCGAACAGGTGACGGGCGGCCTCCGATGACCGCAGCCGCCGAAACTGGGTCAGATCAACCGGCAGGATTTCGGACGACACTGATGACACTACAGATCACCCTGGGAAAGTCAGCCCGCCGGCTCTGACCAAAAGCGACTGGCTGGGTTCTTGGCGTCGTCAACCAAACTTAAGTTTAGTATTGACTTCAGCATTTGAAGTAAATATTCATATAGAACAATTGTACATGATTCATATTCTCGTATTATGAGAGTGCAGTGCATATCACGAAATGCATAGAGATAGAATAGGAGCAAATTGGGATCTATGGCTGTGCCTGGTCAGGAGAGGAAAAAAGCCACGGTGGCACAAGGTAGGGGCCCGATGATTCAGTCGCTGCAGCGTGGTCTCGCCATTCTCGAGATCGTTGCCAAGAACGGTCACGGACTGACCATGGCAGAGGTCAGCAGGGAGATCGGTCTTCACCCCAGCACAACCTTCCATCTCCTCCGAACCCTCACCACGCTCGGGTATCTCGGGCAAGATGAGACGACGAAGCGGTACCACATCGGCTCGAAGATCCTCCACCTCGCCGTGTCCGCATGGACCGAGAGCCAGCTCTTGAAGATCGCCGCGCCGCTCATCGCCAAAATGGCGAGGGAGACGGGCGAGACATCCCACCTGGCTATTCTCGAGCGGGGGGAAGTCATTGTCATCAGCAAGATCGACGGGAGCAGTCCTGTCCAGCTCACCGACCGGGTGGGGTATCCCCGGCCGGCTCACTGCACCGCCATCGGGAAGGTGTTGCTGGCGCACCTCCCGGACGCCGAGCGGAGTACCTTCCTCCAAACCAGCCAGCTCCGGCCCTTGACCGCCAAGACGATTACGGCCGCCGCAATCCTTGAGCAGGAACTGGAGCGGGTGCGGCGCCAGGGGTACGCCTTCGACGACGAGGAGTTCGCCCAGGGGATCCGCTGCCTGGCGGCCCCGGTGAGGAACTTCACGGGGGAGGTGGTGGCTGCCATGGGGATCTCCGGTCCCGTTTGGCGCGTCAGCCTGGACCGGGTGGCCGAGCTCACCGAGGTCGTGAAGCTCATGGGGCTTCGGCTATCCCAGCAGTTGGGCCACGCCGATGATGCCGGAGGCGACGGGGATCAGCTCGCGAAGCCCTGAGGCTGACGCGGGGTTCCGGAGACGCCGGCGCGCTCCCGGCCGCAGCATGTGGGCTGGCGGAGTGAAATCGGACGCCGTTGCAGCCGCACTCCCGGGGACCATTACATGCTTTGCCCGATCGAACGTCTCCGCCATCGGCATCCACCGCGACCACGACTCCATTCCGGCGACCAGGCTCCCTGCGGTAGGGAGTCGGGCGAGCGGAGGCGCGCTCTGGATTTCCTGTCCGAATGTGAGCGTCGAGGCCACCCGTCATACACAGAGGAGGGTCACATCATGAGTTGGCGGAAAGTATGCCCTGGCAGGTCGTCGCGCTCCGCGTTCTGGATTCTCGTCTCGGGTGTTGTTCTCGTCGGGCTGCTGCTGAGTTCCGTTACGCAGGCCGCCGAGTTCAAAGGGAGCATCAAGGTGGGCGTTCCGCTCCCCCTCACGGGACGGCACGCCCCCTTCGGTGAGATCATCAAGAACTCCTTTGTCCTGGGTGCGGACGAGGTCAATGCCAAGGGAGGCGTCCGAGGAGGCTACAAACTCGAATTGCTCTTCGAGGATTCCCGCAGTGACGTGCAGACCGCGCGGACCGTGACCGAAAAGCTGATCAACCAGGACAAGGTGGTCATGCTGACCGGCCAGTACTCCAGCGTGGAGACGTTTCCGATGACGCAGATGGTACAGCAATACGGCATCCCCTTCCTGGTTTCCACGGCGGCGGCGGATGAGATCACCCAGCAGGGCTGGAAGTACATCTTCCGCATGGTCCAGCCGGCGAGCGAATTCGACAATGGCCTGAAGGACTTCTTTGAAAAGGTCGCCAAGCCCAAGTCCATCATCATCCTCTACGAAAACACGCTGTTCGGGACCAGCACGGCGGCCGCGATGAAGGATTGGGCCACCAGGAACCACGTCGAGGTGCCGATGTACGAACCCTACGACGCCGGCTCCCCCGACTATCGGCCGCTTCTCCTGCGCGTCAAGGAGAAGAAGGCGGACGTCATTTACATGGTCTCGTACCTGCTGGACGCGGTCCTGCTGATGCGCCAGGCCAAAGAGGTGGACCTCAATCCTCAGGCGTTCGCCGGGGCTGCCGCCGGGTTCAGCATTCTCCCCTTCATCAAGGGGGCCGGCGATGCGGCCGAGAGCGTCCTGTCCTCGACGATGTGGGAGGCGTCGGTGCCCTATCCCGGGGCGGCGAACTACCTCAAGGATTACGTGGCGCGATTCGGGAGCCCCCCGTCCTACCACGGGGCGCAAGGGTATGCCGCCGTGTTCGTGGTGGCGGATGTCCTGAATCGCGCTGCGTCGCTCTCGCCCGATGACATCGTCAAAGCGCTCAGCGGGACGGACATGATGACGATGTACGGGCGGATCCGGTTCGAAAGCTACGGCAAGTTCCAGAACCAAACGAAGCTGCCGACCTTCGTCATTCAGGTGCAAAAGGGCAAGTTCGCGACGGTGTGGCCGAAGGACGTGGCGACCTCCCCGCCAATCTATCCCACGCCCGCGTGGTCGAAGCGGTGATCCACCCCTCGAGGGGGAGGAGAACCGGCTGAAAACCGAAGCACTCACCCAAGGGTAGGGGAGCCTCCGGACCCCTCCTGTGGGTGGGCGTCTTCCACGCAGCGGGCATCCGCCGCACAAAGGAGACGGGAAGAGTGAGCGGTCAGGTCTTTTCGCAATCCGTGCTCAACGGCCTCCTGCTCGGTGGCCTCTACGCGCTCATTGGCGCGGGGATGAGCCTCATCTTCGGCGTGCTGCGAGTCATCAACCTTGCACACGGCGAGATGCTCATGGTCGGGATGTACGTCACGTTCTGGCTTTTCACGCTGTTCGGCGTGAATCCCTACGTCTCCGTGCTGATCTCTTTCCCCACGCTGTTCATTCTGGGAGCGGTGACTCAGAAATTCCTCGTCGGCCCGCTCCTCCGGAGAAACGCGCCGGAAGAGAGCCAGTTGCTCCTGACCATGGGCGTCGGTCTGGGCATCACCGAAGCAGTCCGGCTCCTGTTCACGGCCAACTACCGCACGTTCAGCACACCATTCGCCACGGCCACCCTCTCGGTATTGGGGATCTCGGTCAGTTTGGCGTTGCTCTCCGCCTTCGCGATCGCCCTGGCGATCTCTCTCCTCCTGTACACCGTGTTGCTGAAGACCGATCTCGGCCGATCCCTGCGGGCGACCGCGCAGGACAAGGATGCGGCATCCCTGTACGGGATCGACGGCGATCGGGTCTACACGCTGGCCTTCGGGATCGGTGCCGGCTTGGCGGGGGCAGCAGGCTCTCTGCTGCTGCCGATCTTCTACCTCTCGCCGACCGTGGGGGCGTCCTTCACACTGAAGGCCTTCATCGTGACCGTATTGGGCGGGATGGGAAGCGTTTTGGGCGCCCTAGTCGGTGGGCTCACCCTGGGCCTGGCCGAGTCGCTGGGTGCCGTGTACGTGTCCACGGCCTACCGGGACGTCATCGGGTACCTGGTGTTCATAATTGTCCTCAGTCTCCGGCCCGCCGGGCTCGTGGGCCGAAGTCGGTTCTGACGCGAACCGGAAGACGGGTTGAGGGCTTCCATGGGTCGGACGGACGGACAGTCGCAGATGGAAGTCCTGAGCCTAATTGGACCGCGAGGCGTCGGGGTCGGCCTTCTCCTGCTGGTTTTTCTCCTTCTGCCGCTGTTTGTTCGGAGCCCCTACCACCTGCACCTCGTGATCCTGTTTCTGCTCTGGGTGGGCCTGGGCCAAAGCTGGAACCTGTTGGGAGGGTTTACCGGCCAAGTCTCCTTCGGGCATGCGGCCTTCTTTGGCACGGGCGCCTACGTGACGAGCCTGCTCTATATCGGACGGG
>JBIOJT010000325.1:0-5208 GCA_044451055.1 Methylomirabilales bacterium (SeqCode) | reverse complement strand
GGTGGGGCTGGTACTGCCACGGGCGCCGGTGGTGGCGGCGGAGGCGGTGGGCTCATGGCCGGGACCCAGACCCAGTAGTACGGGGTTGTGATGCCGTTGCCGTACAGTCGGTAGTATCCGGTCGGGTACTGGACGATCGTCACGGTCGGCGCTGGAAGTAGGACCATGCGATTGTCGACCCACCACCAGACGTGGTAGGGGGACCACACTCCGGGGCGCACCTCGAAGCGCCAGCCGAGGCGCGACTCGAACCGCCAGTGTCGTTCATCGCGACGCTCGAATCGCCCTTCGTGGTGTTCCTGCGCCCATGCTGCGGTGGTGCCGCTACTCGCGCCGGCCAGCACGCCAAGCGTCAGCGCGACTCTTCCGATCCACCGTCCCGATTTCGATCCGAGGGTCCTCATCAAGGCCTCCTTGAAGTCGTTGGCTGATAAGAATTTGCTTGGTGATACAGTGGGGTTTCACGGCCGCTCCACTGGACGACCGATCCCCTCCCGACGATGGCAACAGCGATGACCGCCAAGAGAGCCGTCGCCAGGATGCACCGTCGACACCCCGTCCATTCTGTTCCGACAATCCCCCGCTCCCTCCCGTGACAACCGCGGTTATGGTTAACGGTCGTGATTGTTACCCACCCGCCCAGTCCGGGCATCTGCTTCACTTGCATAGTACGGTGGCGGGCCAGTTCCCGTTTCATGGGCAGCCCCGCGGTTGGGAAAATGCGAACATCGCGAACTGCAGTCGGGGGATCTTCCGACTTCGTTGCACGCCTCCCGGTACACCAACTACCAGCCGAATCCGCGGAAAGGACCCAGACCTGCAGCCATTTTTCGGCGATCGACCTCCCCGAGACCCCGCACCGATGGGGGCAAGGCGACGTTTTCAGCCAGTGTCATGTGCGGAAAGGGCGTGTAGTTCTGGAACACCGTGGCGATAGCGCGGCGGGGTGGCGGAATGTCGGTCAGGAGCCCGCCTTCGAACCAGTCTCGACTGGGGTTGCTCCCCCAAAGCCGGCGAGCACCATCAGCCTGGTAGTCTTGCCCGAGCCGGGCGGCCCAAGCCGGGAAAGGAATTCGCCGCGGCCGATTTCGAGATTGAGCGCGTCCAACACGGTAGACATGCCGTCATCGGTCGTGGAAACACCGCGAAATGATACGATGGCTCCCTCATTCAGAGTGTCAGCGGACTTGCTGCCCGCCGTCGACGGGGATCTCCGCACCATTCACGTAGGATGCCGCCTCCGAGCACAGGAAATAAATCACCTCGGCCACCTCCCCGGTCGTACCGAGCCGCTTCATCGGCACCCAACGCTCCACGATCGCATCAGTGCCCGGTGAAAGGATCGAGGTCGTCACCTCGCCGGGCGAAACCGCGTTGACGCGGATCCCGAATGCCGAAAAGTCGTTTGCCATCTCCCGCGTCAGTGCTGCGAGCGCCGCCTTGGAGGTCGCATAGGCGGGTCCCGCAAACGGGTGCACGCGCTTCCCTGCGATCGATGTCACGTTGACGATCGAACCGCTCGCCGCGGATAATTCCTCGAGCATTCCGCGCGCCAGCACAACCGCCGAGAACAGATTCACGCCGAAAACGTGCAACCATGTCTTCATGTCCGTATGGATGGTATCCATGCGCGAGCCGTCTGGCATCTTTGGCGAAATCCCTGCGTTGTTGACAAGTGCGTGAAGCTTGCCGTCCGGGAGACGTCGCTTCAGTTCCATCACTCCATGCTCAATCTGATCCAGGTCGGCCAGGTCCATCTGGAGGTGGTTCTCTTTGCCGTAAGACCAAGGGCACTTCTCCGAGAACGGCTGGCGAGAGATGGTTATCACCCGCCAACCCGCGGCCGAAAAGCGCTTGACGGTGGCGTGCCCGATGCCGCGCGAGGCGCCCGTAAGAAGCAATGTCTTCGGATACTCTGAGTTCCTGCCGGGAGCATCCATTTGTTTACGTCACATAACGTGCTTCACCGACCATCGGGAGCGTGTCGGCGAGCGGATGTTCACACATATTAAAGGGTTGGTCGCCCTGCGCTTCGGCGATCGTGAGCGGCAGGCAAAACGCGATGATGTGGCCCGCCCTCAGACGCCCGATCAGCCCGTTCTCCTGCGCACCCGCAACAGGACGTGAGAGGGGTGAGCATTTTGGCTGCGTGACCCCCGTGCCCTCGCCAGCCGTGCGTCGGGCCAGTCCGTCGTTGCGCGCGGGAGCATGGCGCAAGCAAGGTGGCGGTGTCAAGTCAAAATGCTTGCCGGGCGAGGTTTTTTGAGCCGTCGTCCCGGGCGCACGCAACCTGTCGGCTGGATACCCGGTGGTGAGGGGCGGCCCGGCGCAATCCCGCGCGATTCTCGGAAGGCCTTTCCGTGTCCACCCGGAACAATTCTCCCGCGCCTCCCACGGACGGCCTGAGCTTCTCGAAGCGGACCAGTCCGGCGAGCTGAAAGTGTGACGATCGGCGACCGCCCCCACGCGTGGGCCCATTCACAAAGCCGTCTGATGTAACCGATTCCATTTCACACCCGGTTTTGTGTATACTGGAGTCAGGCCCGTCCAGCGGTGGACACACTGATCACACGCAATCAACTGGGCCGCCATCAGCCGCGAATGGGGACTTCCGCAGATCGCGTTGAGGCCAAGTTCGTCGACTAACCAAAAAACGATGATTGTTCGGGTGCTCAAGAGCCCCGGTTCGACCGAACTGCCGAACGGTCGAACTGCCGAGCGCGTTTCGTTGTGAGCGATGTACGCCCTCTCTTCCGATCATTACACCATTGACTTGCCGCCCCATCACACGTTCCCCATCCAGAAATACCGGCTGGTGCGGGAACAACTCCTGGCCGAGGGGACCCTCAGCGCGGAGGAGTTGCTCGAGCCGACGCTGGTAGCGCCCACCGATGTGCGCCTGGTCCACACCCAGGAGTACTGGGAGCGGCTGACATCTGGGACCCTCCCCGACAGCGCGGTCCGGCGCATGGGGCTTCCGTGGTCCGAGGCGCTGATCCGCCGGTCGCGGGCCTCGGTCCAGGGAACCCTGACCGCCGCGCGAATCGCCATCCGGGACCGCGTCGCGATCAACCTGGCCGGTGGGACGCATCACGCCTTCCCGGATCGCGGGGAGGGATACTGCGTCCTGAACGACATCGCCATTGCGATCCGATGCCTCCAGCGGGACGCCTGGATGCAGCGGATGGCCGTCATCGACTGCGACGTCCACCAGGGCAACGGAACGGCGGCCATCTTCGCCCACGAGCCGGACGTCTACACCTTTTCAATCCACGGCGCCAACAACTACCCCCTGGTCAAGGTACCCGGCAGCCTGGACATCGGTCTCTCGGATGGTACCGGTGACGAGGAATATCTTCGCGCCCTGGAGCCAGCGATCCCGAGAATCCTGACCGAGTTCCGCCCCGGCCTGGTGTTCTACCTAGCCGGCGTGGATCCGCACGAACGGGACCGCCTGGGTCGCCTGCGACTCACGCACGAGGGCCTGCGGAGCCGCGACGAGTTCGTCCTGAAGGCTTGCCGTGACGCCGGCATCCCGGTGGCCGTCACGCTGGGCGGCGGTTACGGCACGGACATCCAGGACACTGTACAGGCCCACTGTAACACCGTCCGCGCAGCGCGCGTGGTCTTTGACTGGGCCCCTTCGGCTTAGCGATGCGCTCCTCCTCCTCGATCCTCCACTGATTCGGCAGATGCAATCCTCCGGCTTCCTTGAGGAACGCATCGAGAATCCCTCCAGTCCGGACTGCTCACCAGATGGCAAAGTCCTCCCCCCGCCAGATTCCTCGATCCGGAGCATGAGGCACCGATAGGGATCCCGCGCCGGTCAGCAGGCGTTGCTCCAGCCCCTCTCCGCGTGAGATGAGGGCGATCAGGGTCCCCGCGATCATGTCGGGAAGCACGGAGTGCTCCAGGTCCGGAGCATCCTTCCCAGCTCCTCGGCCTTCTTGATGGCGCCCGGCATCCCCTCGCTGCCGGGAGTCAGGATGAGTTCGGCGCCGTAGGCTTTGAGCAGGAGGCGCCGCTCCTTGCTCATCGTCTCCGGCATCCTGAGCGCGCACTTGTACCCACGCGCGGCGCAGACAAAGGCCAGCGCGATCCCCGTGTTGCCGCTGGTCGGTTCCAGGATGATCGTGTCCGGCCCAATCCTCCCGGCCCGCTCGGCAGCGTCGATCATGGCCACGCCGATGCGGTCTTTGACGCTATGGGCCGGGCTGTAGAACTCCAGCTTGGCGACAACGTGCGCCACGCAACCCTCCGTTACCCGCCGGAGGCGCACCAAGGGCGTGTTGCCGATGAGTGCGGTGACATCACTTGCGATCCTCATTCCATCTCTCCCTTCTCCCTTCCCCCGATCGCTAACCTGGAAAGCCGTTCCATTCCTCCCGTCTCTCGCGGCCAGCTTCTCCCTCTCTCAGACCTCCTGGCTTCCTTCTGCTTTCGCCCTGGCTTGAAAACCACGCATCAGTTGCGGCTCTACCCGGTGAAGAACCTCTCACTTACCCAGATGAGGGCACCCAAGAGGGCCAGGCCCAGGATCAAGCTCCATGTTACGAGCTGCCTCTCCACCGGCAGGAACGGTTCATCCGTGATCTTCGCCAGCTCCTCGCCGACGTTGAACTCGGTTCCAATCCACGAAGGCTTTGGCTGTGGTTGAGCCTCCAGCCGCCTCACCATGATAGCTTCCCTCCTCCTGCGGGCGTCGCCCGCGTGCAGTGTGGCGATTCAATGCCCGAGCCCCACGCCGTGGGCGGCATGATCCCGTGGAAGAAGACCCACGAGATGACCAGCCCGATCCAGATGATGAACCCGAACAGGCAGACCACGTAGACCAGCGCCAGCCCCACCAGGGGGCCGAGGGACAGGAGGAAGACCCCCAGGCCGATCCACAGGGCCCACCAGTCCTCGGTGTTCCGAATGAACTTCGCTTGTCCATGTCCGCCTCCCCATCGCTGGTCCAACGAGTGCTGCCTCCGGAAGAGCACCCTTCCCGATATGATCGTGGACGAGACTGGGTGATCACTTGAGGTTCCTGGCAGCCATCATGCCCACAATGACTGTTAATCCCATCGCCGCTAAGTTAATTTGAGCAACTTACGGCCGCCTCGCACACGGGCGAGCGATTTCCACTTCCGCCGGGCTGCGCAGAACCGAGGTTTCCGACGGCGGCCCGCCGGTGGCTCGAGGCGGATCGCGTCGAGCCACGTG
>JBIOJT010000324.1:0-5210 GCA_044451055.1 Methylomirabilales bacterium (SeqCode) | reverse complement strand
ATAGTGGCATATTTGACGAGGTGCTCATGGCAACCACCCGACGCACACGTCCAGCCGCGTGCCCGCCCAAGCCCCCGCTCCGCAAGCGGCCGCTCATCACGCCGGAGCAGGCGGCGGCCCTCATGGGGGTGTTCAAGGTCCTGGCCAACGACACGCGCCTGCGCCTGATCCATGCGCTGGCACGGGCGAGCGAGATGTGCGTGACCGATCTCGCGAAGGCCGTGGGGATGACGCCGCAGGCCGTGTCCAACCAGCTCCAGCGGCTCGTGGACCGGGGCATCCTCGGTTCCCGGCGCAATGGGAACCAGATCCATTACCGCATCGTGGACCCCTGCGTGACCAGCCTGTTGGACCAGGGGCTCTGTCTGACCGAAGACAGGAAGGGGCGGAAGCCATGACGATGGAGGTCGGGATGACAGCCGACAATTCGCTGGAAGAAGCCGTCGGGCACTTGCGCGAGGCGGCCGAGGCCAAGAAATGCTGGCCGTGCGGATGCCTGCACAGCGGATTGGCGGCCGTTGATCGTGCCTTCCCGCACGCCGCACGGCCCACGGAATTGGATGCGGTCATTCGGCTTGCGCGCGAGCGCTTGATTGAGGTTCGCTACGAGTGCCTGGGCTGCGAGATCTGCTACCCGGCGGTCGCGATCAACGCCCTGGGGCGGATCGGTGGCGCGCACCAGATCAAGGTGGAAGCCTGCCCCACGGCGAAGGTGGAGGCACGAGCAGGCTGGCCGCCGCTCCCGGGAGCCTATACTGTGCTCCGGTCCGGCGCCCCCGTCGCCGTGTGCACCCTGACGGATGAGTCGCTCATGGCTGCGCTGGCTGAGCAGGCCGAGCCCGGCCTCGCCATCGTCGGGACCCTACACACAGAGAATCTCGGCATCGAGCGGCTGATCCAGAACGTGCTCGCCAACCCGAACATCCGCTTCCTCGTCGTATGCGGAGCCGACTCCCGGCAGGCCATTGGGCACCTGCCCGGCCAGTCTCTCGTCGCTCTGGCCCGATCCGGGATTGACGAGCGCTCGCGCATCGTGGGCGCGGCCGGCAAGCGCCCGGTCCTCCGGAACCTCTCGCGGGAGGCCATTGAGCACTTTCGCCGGACCGTAGAGGTCGCGGACCTCGTCGGTCAGGACGACATCTCTCATATTCTGGAGGCGGCGAGAGGCCGCGCCGCACGGAGCCCGGGAGTGGCCCCGGTCTTTGCTGAATCAACCGTGGTGACGCCCACTCAGGGCTACTTCCCCGACCGGATGGTCTCCGACCCGGCGGGCTATTTCGTGATCCATGTGGACCCGTCTCGGCACCTCCTCTCCCTGGAACACTACAGCAACGACGGCGTGCTCGACGCGGTGATCGAAGGAAGAGCGGCGCCCGAGCTGTACATTCCCGCTGTGGATAAGGGACTCGTCTCCCGCCTGGACCACGCGGCGTACCTTGGCCGGGAACTCGCGCGGGCGCAACAAGCCCTCAGGTCGGGGGAGCCCTTCGTCCAGGATGCCGCACCCGAAGCCCCCGCTGCCCCTCCGGTCAACGCCGCTTGCGGCTGCGAATCCCACGCCAAGGAAGGTGCTACCTGATGCACCTAAGCACGCCCGGGTGGCGCCTCGCCGTGGAGTTTTTGCCCAACAAATCGTGAAATACGCGAAGTAATTCGCACGAGGCTCCCTGTCCTTGACAGGCGATGGCTGTTGCAATAATATTTAGCCAGGTGATTTAATGTTTATACGTAGAGACCGCCATGTCGAGCTTTGTACTGGGCCCCTGAAGCGCAGTGATTTTGAGGAGCTTGCTTTGTCCCATGGAGGACACGATGCCTAGGACGATGGATGCCACCGCACTCAAGGCAAAGCTGTTTCGCGGTTTTGCCGATCCGACCCGCTTGGCCATCCTGGAAGCCCTGTTGGCTGGGGAGAAGAATGTGGGGGAGATCGCCCAAGAGACGGAGACCTCTGCGGCCAACGTCTCCGCACACCTGGCGTGTCTCACGGGATGCGGACTGGTCCAGAGCGAGAAGCGGGGGAAGTTTGTCTACTACTGGGTGCAGGAGCGCCGGGTGCGGGACCTCATCAAGACCGCGGAGCAGATCCTGGCCCACGTATCCCAGCAGGTCTACGAGTGCACCCGCTACGAACGGTAGGCGTCGTTCCACAGCGCACACAGGAGATGCATTCATGGCCACCGCCACCGCCCCGGCGGACTCGTCCACTCGCACGTTTCGGCTGACCGGGCTCACCTGAACGGACTGTGCCGCGCGGCTCGAGCGGGCCGTGGCGGCTCTCCCGGGGGTCACCCGGGCCGTGCTGAATTTCGTCGCGGCGAAGCTCACGGTTGAGGGAACCTTCGACCCGAAGGCAGTCATCCGCGAGGCCCTGCAGCACGATGGAGCCATCGCTCGACTGGAGGGCACCCCAGTGGTGCAGGCTACGGGATGGACCCATCGCCTGCCCCTACTGCGCATGGCGATCGCGGGTCTCCTGATCCTCACCGGATGGTTCCTCGGGTTGCTTGGCCATCCGCTACGCACGGCCATCCCGTTGTTCGCTGCGGCGATGCTGGTCGGGGGATATGCCACGGTCCGGCAAGGCGTTCGCGCCCTCGCCCGGCTCCGGTTCGACATGAACGGGATGATGACCGGGGCTATCACCGGCGCCGCCCTCATCGGGCAATGGGAGGAAGGCGCAGTGGTCGCCTTCCTCTATGCCGTCTCCAACTGGCTGGAAGGCTACACGATGGACCGGGCCCGTCGGTCCATCCGCGCCCTGATGGACCTGGCCCCCAAAGAGGCGCGGGTTCGACGGGATGGAGTGGAGACCGTCATCTCCGTCGAGGACGTCAGAGTGGGCGATCTGCTCCTCGTCCGCCCTGGGGAGAAGCTCCCCATGGACGGGTTCATCCGCGCCGGGACGTCCGCCGTGAATCAGGCCCCCATCACCGGCGAGTCGGTCCCCGTGGACAAGGCGCCGGGGGACCCCGTGTATGCGGGGACCTTGAATGGCCACGCGGCGCTGGAGGTGGAGGTGACCCGCCTGGTCGAGGACACGACGCTCGCCCGGATCATTCACCTCGTCGAGGAGGCGCAGACCCAGCGGGCGCCGTCTCAGCAGCTCGTGGAGCGCTTCGCTCGGATCTATACTCCGGCCGTCTTCGCCTTGGCCCTTGGCCTCATAGTCGTCCCATCGCTCTTCTTCGGCCAGCCGTGGGGGCCCTGGATTTACCGGGGCCTAGCCCTCCTGATCGTCTCCTGCCCTTGCGCCCTGGTGGTCTCCACCCCCGTGACCATCGTCTCGGCCATCGCCAACGCCGCCCGCCACGGGATCCTTATCAAGGGCGGAGCCTACCTGGAAGAACTCGGCCGCCTCAAAGCCATCGCCCTGGACAAGACCGGCACCCTCACCCGGGGCGCGCCCGAGGTGACCGACGTGATCCCTTTGGATGGGGGCACGCCTGAGGCCTTGCTGGCCCTGGCGGCCGCGGTCGAGGCGGAGTCGGAGCATCCGTTGGCCCGCGCGGTCGTACGGGCGGCGCAGCGCCGCGGCCTGGCGGTGCCAAAGGCCAGCGGGTTCACGTCCATCCCGGGGAGAGGAGGCCAAGCCCTAGTGGATGGGCAAGCGATCTTCGTGGGGAGTCCGCTCCTCTTTGCCGAGTTGGAGGATGGTGCATGGGATGGAGAGCACGTGCGCACCCTCGAGGCTCAGGGGAGGACCGTGATGTTGGTGGGGACCACCCAGGGGCCCCTGGGGGTCCTGGCGTTGGCCGATCAGCTTCGGCCCGAGAGCCAGCAGGCCGTCTTGGACCTCCGGGCCGCAGGCATCCAGCATGTCGCGCTGCTCACGGGAGATAACCGCGCCACGGCGGAGGCGATCGCCCGCGAGGTGGGGGCCGACACGGTGCGGGCCGAAGTGCTCCCGGACCAGAAGCTGGAGGCGGTCCGGGCCCTGCGGGCCGAGTTCGGGAGCCTCGCCATGGTGGGTGACGGGGTGAACGACGCGCCAGCTCTCGCGGGCGCCAGTGTGGGCATCGCCATGGGCGTGGCGGGGAGTGATGTTGCCCTGGAGACGGCCGATGTGGCGCTCATGGCCGACGACCTGTCGAAGCTCCCATTCCTCATGCGGTTGGGCCGGCGCGCGGTTCGCGTCATTCGGCAAAACATCGCCTTCTCCCTCTTCATCAAGACCGTGGCCATCCTGGCGGTCTTCCCCGGCTGGCTCACTCTCTGGCTGGCGGTGCTCGGAGACATGGGCGCCTCCGTGCTCGTCACGCTGAATGGCATGCGGATGCTGGCCGTGAGGCCCGCCGGTCATTCGCAGCACGGAGAGAAGGAAGAAGACCTTTCGACGCCGATGGAGAATCAATGTGGACGGAAATGAGGCGAAGGCACAACCATGGTCCATCGCGTTACCATCCGGGAGGACGCAATCCCAGCACAAGGAGAAAACCAATGCTCTACGTGACCGAAACGGAGAAGGATGTTGAGACCGCGGCGCGGGATCTAGAGGCGGCGGTAAAGCGCAACAAGTTCGGCGTCCTGCATGTGCATGACCTCCAGAAGACGCTCAAGGAGAAGGGCGTCGATTTTCCGAACGCCTGCAGGATCCTGGAGGTGTGTAACCCGCAACGCGCGAACCAGGTGCTCACAGCCAACATGGCGCTGAACATGGTGCTCCCCTGCCGCATCTCCGTTTACCAGGAAAGCGGGAAGACAAAGATTGGCATGATCCGACCCACGGCTCTCCTCAGCCTGTTCCCAGATGCTCCCGCGCTGAAGACCATCGCCGAGGAGGTGGAGCGGGAGACCATGCGGATGATTGACGAGGCGAAATAGGCCTCAGGAAGTGACGCGCGGAGGAGACGAGATAAGGATACGAGAGGAATGATGCCAGGAAGCGGGATGATGGGGTGGGGATGGTACGGGGGGTATGGCATGGGTGTGGTCGGTGGCCTGCTCATGCTTCTCTTCTGGGGGCTGATCATTGTCGGACTCGTTCTCGGAGTGCGATGGCTCTGGGACCATGGGCGATCCGGGACAGGGCCCGCGGAGGCCCCCCTGGACATTCTCAAGCGGCGATACGCGCGTGGTGAGATCACCAAAGAGGAATTCGAGCGGATGAAGCAGGACCTGCTGTAAGAAATTCGGAGGGACCTCGATGCGACGATGGTTTTGGCTTATCGGAGGGGCGCTTATCCTGGCTGGCATGGGGGGGCTCGCCT